>NZ_NWUL01000044.1:0-128621 GCF_002903155.1 Sulfobacillus sp. hq2
CCCCGAGCAGACGAATCCTGTGAGGACTGCGGGTCCCGTTAGGGGCCGAGAAAAGCCGAAAGAGATTATCGTAGGTTTTTTTAACCAGGCTACCGGAGGAGTGTTTTTAGGCGCGCTGATCGATAACCTGATGATGCCATCTGAACCGCGCTCTCAGACATGCTTAGGCTTGTCTTACGCCCTATACGCAAGGGCCCGTGGCCGGGTGGCCGCGGGACCCTTGCGTATAGGGCGTCGCCTGGTATGAACCCCCTGCGGCTCACAGCGAGGTGATGAGTGGTTGGCTCCTCGTCATTCCCATTAGACTTTGGGGTTGGCCGACGAGGTTTCTTGCGAAAGCACCATGACGGAAAGCGCTACGAGACCTTGGGATTCGCTATGTGCTTGGGGCATAACCCAAACACGAACCGTGGCGCCTGGGGTCAGTTTGGACCAGTCGCCTTGGGGCACGTAAATAGCGGTATGGCTCGTCAGCGCAATATTGGCCGCTTGCGGTTGGTTAGGGATTGATACGGTAATCACAGACGGACTAATTTGTCTAATTGTGCCCGTGATAGGGGGGAAGGAGACGTGGACCAATTGGGCGATAACCTGGTTGTCGGCGGTGCCTTGGCCGCGTACATAGACGCGGTACCCGGGTTTTAGATATTTCATGCCTTTGGGACCCGTTATCGGCGGTTCGCCTGGTGTGACGTATTGAGTTTTGTCTGTAAGCTGCACGTTACGGGATAAGGTGGTGAGGTTGCCGTGAGGATCTTCTAATGCTAACGACACGGAATGGTCGCTGTAACTAGTGATTTCTCCGCGCATGGCGACTTGAATCGCCGGCTGCCCTGTCACCGCTCGCGATAGCGCCGCGGTTGATCCGCTTGAGGCATAATGCACCACAACAAACGCGACAAGAAGCGCCATCAGCCAGCCAGCGGTTCTGCGGGACATCGAAAATTTTTGCTTCATGTCCATCCCTCCTGTGTTACGAGATATTCGTAAGCAGGAGTTTTTAGTCCGAGTTGCGAACAACCTCAGTAAGAAAACTTTAGGAGTATGCCAATGCCGACGCGAATTGATCATCGAGTATTAGGGTGGATGTTGGTCTTATTAGCCGCGAGTATGATTTGGGCACATGATATGCATACGGGGCTCAGTGGGGACGTGTATTGGCAGTGGGAGGCCGGACGTTATATGTTGGCACACCACATGGTTTTGCATCGGGATGTGTTTTCCTATACGCTTTTTCATAAGCCGTGGGTGACCGAAGAATGGGGTTATGAAGTGTTGTTGGCCGCCGTGGTCAAGGGTTTTGGCCCTGTTGGCTTTTGGTTACTATCGGCGGGCGTGGGCACGGCAACGGTGGTTCTTTTATCATGGTTATTACATCTTCGGGGCACGCATGGGATTAAGAATGGCTTGTTGGTGTTGATGGCAACCCCCGGACTTTTAGTATTTGTCAAAGACCGCCCGCAAACGCTGAGTTATGCGCTCTTTGTCCTCATGCTTATTATTTTAACGAAATCCCGTAAGAACCCTCATATCTTATGGGCCGCGGTTCCTTTGCTATGGTTTTGGACCAATGTGCATGGCAGTTTTCTCTTAGGGTTCTTGTCGCTAGGGTTGGAGGGGCTGTGGGGACGCTTACCTGTTAATACCCAGCGCGTGATGACCCCGCCGACGCAAGTGGGTGGCAAACAGTGGGCCACGGTGTTCGTTGTGGCGTTGTTGTTGTCGTTTCTCAATCCCAATGGTCCTGGCCTTTGGGCCTACTCATGGCACGTCACGTTTTCCCACCGTATTTCAGATATCATTGCGGAATGGCAATCGCCGGATTTTCACGATGTGTCCATGGTGCTTCTGATCTTAGTTCCTATGTTTGTGCTGGTGCTATGGTCATTATTTGGAGACACGCCTATGCCCTGGCCCGATTTCTTTTTGGCAGCGGGGCTCTTTTATGCCACTATGAAGTCGGTACGATTTCTTCCCTACTGGGATCTACAGTGGCCTGTGTTATTGGGAGTGATGGTGGCCCCCTGGGAATTTCGGCGCGCTTCAGGGTGGATTGGAGCGCCTTTTGTGGCCGCATTAAGTGTTGTCATCGTGTTGGCCCACCCGATTGTTTCTGCTGGAGTGGAAAGCGGGGAACCTGTGCTTGCCGCGAACTATCTGCAACACCACTCCGGACATGTCTTTAATATGTATCATTGGGGAGGATACCTCATTTATCGACACATTCCGGTCTTTATTGATGGCCGCACAGATTTTTATCTCCAAGGGCCGGAAATTACCCAATACATGGATGTGAAAAACCTGACAACTAATCCCACTAACCTGTGGACACGCTATAATATTCGCTATGTGCTGTGGGCTCCAGGCACGGCGCTGGCGACCTATTTACTGAGCCAGCCCGCCCATTGGAGGGTGGTAATCCGGACGAAAACTGCTATCTTATTCCAGCACCGGGGATTATGGCACGCATAGGGGGAAAGACTGTGTCGGCTGAGCAGCCATTGATTGCGGCGCTGCAGCGTTACAAAGATGAGAGGAAAGCGCGGTGGCACACGCCGGGTCACAAAGGGCAAGCGCCCATGGGGCTCGTCGACGGGGCATCAGATGTGACTGAGGTTGGGGAGTTGACCCCTAAATCCCACCGCCGCGATCCGTTGCATACCTCAGAGGATTTGATGGCCAAAACTTTTGGGACGCTGCGCACATGGTACTCGGTTCAAGGAGCGACGTTGCCTGTTATGGCCTCCATCTTGGCGGCGTGTCGGCCAGGCGATACCGTGTTAGTTGACCGCAATGCGCACCGTAGCGTGTTGTCGGGTCTTGTGTTGGCCGGGGCTCGTCCGCTATGGATCTATCCTGCATTGGGGCCCGGGGCCTATGTGTTGCCTGTTCCCGATAAGGTCCGGGCCCAGATGATACGCCGTCATAAGCCTAAAGCCGTTATTGTGACGAATCCGACCTACGATGGATTATCCGCCTCGCTCAAAGAATCCGTTGCCGCCTGTCAGGCGCTGCAGATTCCGTTGATTGTAGATGAAGCCCATGGTACCCATTTTTTTGGCCACAGGGGCTTTCCGTTGTCCGCTCTTTCGCAGGGTGCGGATCTCGTATGTCATGGGACGCACAAAACAGAACCCGTCTTGACCCAGACAGGGTTATTGCACCAAAATACGTCCCGGGTCAGCACTGAGCAAATACAACAGGCGTGGGACTTGTTGGCCACATCCAGTCCGTCATATCTGCTCATGGCCTCTCTCGACACCTTGCAAGGGCTGCGCCAGACCCCAGCGTATCATGCACGGTGGGAAGCGTTAGCCGATGCGGCTCATAAAGTGTGGGATGATTTGGAGAAGAAGGACGTCCTCGTCTTACAAAAATGGTGGAGAGATCAGGGGGGCATGGCGGATCCAGCCAAATTGACCCTCATAGGGACGGGAGATGCGCTGCTAAGCCATCTGCGCCAATACGGGGAACCCGAAAAGGCGGACCCGTTTGGCGTGACATTGGTGCTGACTCCCTACGACGAGTGGCCGGTTCTGGAGCAGGCGATACGCGGGATAGGGGGTGGCATGGCTGGCAATGTATGGCCGGATCTCGCACAGTGGCCGCAAGCCGAAATGCTGCTGTCTCCAGCAGAAGCGATGCGTCAACCGCGCGAGTGGGTGCCGGTGCGCGAGGCTTGCGGGCGCATAGCAGCGGCGCCCGTGACACCCTATCCGCCTGGCGTGCCGGTCATTATGCCGGGAGAGCGTATAGATTCGGCCATGATATCATGGCTTCAAAGCGCATCTGCTTGGTGTGGGCAAAAGACGGGGGACGTGCAGGGATTTGCTCCCCCGCCTGAGGGAACCTTAGCGAAAGAAGGAGAACAAGGTCTATGGGTGACCAGCGAAGTCGTGGGCAATTAATTACGTTTGAAGGCTTAGAAAAAGTGGGAAAGAGCACGCAGATTCGTCATTTATCCGTGTGGCTACGGTCACAAGGCTATAGCGTAACAGTCGTACGCGAACCTGGGGGGACGATGCTCGGCGAAACACTTCGGGGCATGCTCTTGCATACCGTACAGATACATAGCCCACATGCCGAGTTTTTGCTCTTTGCTGCCGCGCGAGCCGAACTGGTGGCCACGGTTATTGCTCCGGCGATGGCAGAAGGCCATATTGTCATTGTGGACCGGTTTGCAGATTCCTCCGTCGCATATCAAGGTTTTGGACGCGGCTTAGATGTAAAATGGATTACAATGGTCAATCAGCAAGTGATGCAAGGGATTGAACCCGATGTGACATTTTGGTTGCGAGGCCCGTCGTTTGCTCGCGGGGAAGACAACATGGAGCGTCAAGACGAACAATTTTTTGCTCGGGTTGAGCAGGGCTATTTAGCGTTGGCACAGGCAAACCCTACGCGGTGGCAGATTATTGATAGCCAGCGCCCGGTGGAGGTTGTCGGTCAAGACATTCAAAGCATACTCCACCATATGTGGAGCGAACATTGAGAGGAGGCTGGATGGAGTGAAATTGGTGATTGCCATTTTACAAGATAAGGACGCGTCCCAAGCGGTGACCGAATTGAACCGACGGGGATTTCGCGCCACGAAGCTAGCCAGTACGGGAGGATTCTTGCGGGAAGGCAACACCACCATATTAGTGGGGATTGAGGAAAAGGATGTCGAAGCGGTCATTCACATTCTGAAGCGCACGTCGGCCGCACGACAGGAAACGCTGACGCCACAGACGCCGAGCCACAGCGGTGAACCGTATATTCCTTTTCCAGTGGAAGTGACGGTGGGGGGCGCCACCATTTTTGTTGTCGACATTGACCGTTATGAAAAGTTTTAACAGCCTTTATGTAGCGTCATGGCCTGCTGTGGCCCAAGCCTGGCAGCACAAGGTGTTAGGACAGACGTTGCTTCTGATGGGAACGGACGATGACGTGCGTCGTCTAGCCGAGGCCATAGCCCGCCAGCTCCTATGTGAAGCAACGGGCGAGGTCGGGTGCACGTGTCGTTCCTGCCTTCGAAAATTGGAAGAGCACCCCGATCTCGTCCATGTGCAACCCGAAAAGATGCGCATTCGTCGCGAGCGCTTGGTGCCCGTGTTGCACAGTCTATTTCGCTTGCCGTTATGGGCCCCACGCCAAGTGGTGTGGATTGAGCAAGCTGACAGCATGACCGAAGCGTCCCAGAATTACCTTTTAAAGAGCTTAGAAGAGCCACCGCCCTATGTGACATTTATTCTAGCCACTAACCAGCCTGCGGGATTACTGGAAACAGTCCGCAGTCGCTGTCAGATCGTGCGTGCGCCCAGGACCCCCGAACAAAACGCTTTGGACCAAAACTTCTCACCTGACAAGCTGCTAGAACAAAATCCTTTAACCCCGACAGGTGTGATTGATCTGGCCTACTGGGCTAAAGCACGATTTCGAGAGACTGGAAACCCAGGGTATTTATCACTGTGGGATGCCGCGTTTCAAGCGTTTCACCATATGGAATCGAACGGCAATGCCGAGATTGCGCGCGAAATTTTAGCGAGTGTCTATAGCCATGTGCGATAAGCAAGAGGCAAGCTGGTGGGTTTATATATTGCTTTGTGAAGATGGTTCTTTTTATACGGGCATTGCGCGCAATGTCGCGAAACGATTTGCTGCGCATCAGAAAGGACGAGGCGCCCGCTATACAAGGGCGCATCGACCTGTTAAAGTTTGGTGTCAATTTGGGCCCTATTCTCACACTCTCGCCTTACAAGAAGAACGACGGCTAAAAAAATTATCCCATCATGCCAAGGAGGCCTTGCAAGCGATTGGCTAACGCAGAAGAACGCAGGTGGGTGGAGCCAGGCCATGTCTATTTGGTGGGCACTCCCATTGGTAATTTAGAAGATTTTTCTCCCCGAGGACAAGCCGTATTGCGGCAGGTGGACCGTATTTTATGTGAGGACACCCGCGAAACAGAGATTTTGTGCCGCCAATTTGGCATCACTCGACCGCTCGTGTCATTTCACGCGCATAATGCACAAAAACGCTTGCCGTTGATTGCCCAATGGTTAACAGAGGGCCAAAGTTTGGCGATGGTCTCCGATCGAGGCATGCCTGCTGTCTCCGATCCGGGACAAGAATTGGTCGCGTTTTTGTACCAACACGCATGGCCTTTTACGGTAGTGCCTGGACCGTCGGCCCAAGTGGTGGCCTATGCGGCGTCCGGCTATCCCCATCCCTATGTCTTTTGGGGGTTTTTGCCCAGCGCTGGTAAAGCGCGTGCCGAGCGCGTGGCGGAGATTGCGGCCTCGGCATTTACGGGTGTGCTGTACATTGCACCGCACCATATGGAGAAGACCTTAGAAACCTTGGCCAAAGCCCTAGGCTCTCATCGACAAGTGACCGTTGGTAGAGAATTGACGAAGCGCTTTGAGGAATTTTGGCAAGGAACTCTGGGAGATTTGTTAGCACAAGAGCGCATGTGGCGCGGGGAGCTTGTCCTTGTGCTGGCGCCGCCTAGGGAAGTGGTGCAAGAAACCGATTGGGAAGCGTGTATGCGCGCGGTAGAAGAGCGGGTTGAGGCCGGAGAAAAAACAAAAGAGGCGATAGAATATATCGCCTCAACCCATCACGTCTCACGCCGAGAGCTATATAATCGCATTCAAAGTATGCGGCGAAACAATTAGACCGCTTCGATGTGAAGGCTCGTGAGACAGTCATGGCAAATGTTCTTGCCGCGGAAGGTTTCAATGTTGTCAGCGTTGCCGCAGAAAATGCAAGCGGGCTCGTACTTCCGGAGTACAATCATTTCCCCGTCGACATAGATTTCAAGTGAATCTTTGTCCTCAATGCGTAAGGTGCGCCGCAATTCGATGGGCAATACAACCCGACCTAGCTCGTCCACCTTCCGAACAATTCCCGTTGATTTCATGCGTGTCCACTCCTTTATTCGACAATCTGTTGGAAGCATCATACCAGAAATTCCAAATTATAGTCAATGGATCTGGACAATTTGTCGAGAAACATCCTGGAAAAAAATACAAAAGGGAAGGCCTACACCATTTTTTCTGGGTCGTCTTTTTCGAAAAAGCGCGTCCAAAACCCTCGGACGATGACAATGGCGGCAATAGCCAAAGCCGTGGACAGCATGCCATGGAGATTATGATTGAGAGCCAATTGGCGGGCCATGACGGTGGCTACGATATCCAACAACTTGGGCGGGGAGAGGTGACGGAACAAATCGCGCATCTCGACGAGCAGAACCAACGTGAAAATATCATCCAGCACTTCGCGTAAGTGCGACAGCAGAACACCGGGATGTTCCGCAATAACCGCCCAGTGGGCAAGAAATGCGATGATCCCGAATACGAGCGTCAGTAAAATGAGCAGTTCAATTACCCAGCGTAGCCAGTAGCTGACATGGCGTGTCGCCCGCAATAAGGCTTTAGGCACCATCGTCTCATTGCACTCCTTTAATTGTCTATAAGTCGGTGGCGCAGGGCCTCCTGCCCCTAATCAAAATTTTCCCCATTAACGGGGTGTTTGCGGTCTTGCCGGGGAGAATTCGACATCGTGTGAATGAAGATGCTGCCAGGTCACCAACGCTAGTGCCAAGAAAATGGCCGTCATCCCCATGCCTTCAAACAACCCCGGACGTTCTCCTAGCTGAAGCCATGCCGCTAGGACGCCAATTAAGGGGCTAAAGAGCGTGGCCATACCCGCCATCCCCGGGGGGAGGCGGTCGACGGCATACGCCCAGAGCAATAAGGCAATAGCGCTGCCGGGAATCGCATTATAGAGGAGAGCTCCGATGAATAGAGGGGTCCAATGAATGCGCAAGGGTTCTAACCAAAACGCGAGCAGAATCAAAGCCAGTCCCCCCACGGCGGTTTGCCATGCCGTGACGGCGATGATGTCCGTTTGTGGCGGGGCGGCGCGTTTTTGCCAGACCGCTGAGGCGGCCCAAAAGACCCCTGAGAGCAGGGCTAAGAGAGTGCCTAAGGTATGGGGCTGTGTATGCCATGGCTTGAGAATGAAGACCAATCCGACTAGTGCCAAAGTTAAGGCGGGCCATTGGAGTCCGTGCACGCGTTCGCCGAGAAGCGGCCAGGCCAAAATAATCAGCCAAAGTGGCATCATGTAGACGAGCATGGCCGTCTGCCCGGCTCCACCGAATTGGAGAGCCCATAAGGCAAACCCAACAAATCCTGTCGTTTGCAGCAAGCCTAAAGGAATGACATAACGCCACGTGGGGGCTTTTAGGGGGCGCTTGGTGGCAATGCCAACCCCGAACAAGACGATGACGCCGCCCAAGACTCTGAACGCCGCAAAATAGAGCGGCGGCGCATCAACAAGAGCCGATTTCATGATGACCCAGTTATATCCCCAAATAAGGGTCAAAAGTGCCAGAGCAAGGAGGGGGCGAGTTGTTGAGCGCATCGGATTCACAAGAGAAAGCTCCTATCTATTCCATATGATGAGTCGGAACCAACAATGGCATTATTTTAGCATAGCGCTGGGTCGTCTGTTCTCACGGCAACACCCGCCGTATTTGACGGTATGGGTCCTTTTCAGTATAATTCGGTTACTTGCAACGACAGGGAGCGCTTATTGTTGTATCCGCTTAAGCGAGCCGGAGAGGGTGTGAGTTCGGCCGGATTTCAATAAGTTATGGCCCTTGAGCAGGGACGTGAAGTCAGTAGCGTTCCCGGTGTCGCCGTTATCCGACAAAAAGGCCCCAGGGTAAACAAGGGTGGTACCGCGGCATGATGTCCGCCCCTTGATGGTGGGTCATTTTTTTTGGGGTGACGGAGATTTCAGATCGACGAATGGAGGCTTTTGATGACGAATAAGAATACCTGGTATATCACGACGCCCATTTACTATCCGAGCGATAATCTGCATATTGGGCATGCCTACACAACCGTGGCAGCCGATGCGTTGGCACGGTTTCACCGTCTTAAAGGGGAACCTGTGTGGTTTGTAACGGGCACAGATGAGCACGGGCAAAAGATTGCGCAAAAGGCTCAAGAGGCCCAGGTGAGTCCGAAGCAATTTGTTGACAAGATTGTTCATTTCATTCAAGACCCCTTATGGCGTTCTTTGGGTATTTCTTACAATCGTTTTATTCGGACCACTGACCCCGACCATTATCAGGTCGTGCAGCAAATTTTCTTGACGCTGCAAGAGCGGGGGGACATTTATAAGGGCGAATATGAGGGCTGGTATTGCTTGCCCGATGAAACATTTTGGACAGAATCCAAGTTGGTGGATGGAAAGTGCCCCGACTGTGGACGGCCTGTGGAGCGCGTCAAACAATCCAGTTACTTCTTCCGGATGAGTCGATACCAAGATCGCATGATTCAGCACATATTGGACCATCCCGACTTTATCCAGCCTGCTAGCCGACGTAACGAAATGTTGAGTTTTTTGGAGGCGGGATTGGAAGATTTGTCGATATCGCGCACGGGTCTCGCGTGGGGAATTCCGGTGCCCAACGACCCGGATCATGTGATTTACGTGTGGTTTGATGCGCTGTCTAACTATTTGACGGCTGCCGGCTACCTCACCGATCCGGAACGGTTTAGCCAGATTTGGCCGCCAGATGTGCAAATTGTGGGAAAGGAAATTGTTCGCTTCCACACCATTATTTGGCCCATCATGCTAATGGCGTTAAATCTTCCCCTCCCGCAGCGGGTGTTTGGCCATGGCTGGCTTTTGATTGGTGATACCAAGATGTCAAAGTCTCGTGGCAATGCGGTCGATCCCATTGTGTTGAGCCAGACCTACGGCGTGGATGCCGTGCGCTATTTTCTTCTCCGGGAAGTCCCGTTTGGGGCCGACGGTAGCTATACCGAAGATGCTTTACGGCTGCGGTTTAATGTCGACTTGGCCAATGACCTAGGCAATCTTTTAAGCCGTACCACGGCAATGATTGAACGATTTTCCAATGGGGTAATTCCCCAGCCCCATGCCTTTGGCCCTGAGGACAAACGGCTTGGTCAAATCGCCGCGGAAATTTATGAGCAGGTCGACAAGGCAATGCATCAGCTCTTGATTTCGGACGCTTTAAGTCAGATTTACCGTTTGGTGCACGCCGCTAATAAGTATATTGAGGAACGGGCGCCGTGGAGTTTGGCGAAAGATCCGGCACGAAAAGAGGAGCTGGAGAATGTTTTATATAATTTGGCCGAGTCGTTGCGTGTGGTGTCAGTCCTGTTGACCCCATTCCTGATTGAGACGCCTCAGAAAATCCGTGCGCAGCTAGGGGTAGACCAGCCCGTGGAATCCTACCGGGAAGCGATTTATGGCGGATTTCAAGGGGGCGAGCGCATTCGCCGAGGGGATCCGCTGTTTCCCCGCTTGGATTTGCGCGAAGAGACCGCAGCAGAGGTTAAGCTGCCGGCTGAGGTTCCGGCGTCTGAGGAGTTCATTACGTTGGAAGACTTCCAGAAGATCCAGCTGCGCGTAGGCACTGTTCGTCAGGCAGAACCCGTAAAAGGCGCCGATCGCTTGCTGAAGTTGACCGTGTTTGATGGCGAGCGCGAACGGACCATTGTATCGGGCATTAAAGCCTATTATGAGCCCGAAGCGTTAATTGGGCAGCAAGTGGTCTTGGTGGCGAATCTAAAGCCGGTGAAATTGCGTGGGATTTTAAGTGAAGGCATGCTGTTAGCGGGATCTCAGGGTCAGCAGTTAAGCATTGTCAGTCCCGCCAGGCCGTTGCCGGAAGGAGCGCGCGTAAAGTGACGTTGACTTGTTTTGATTCGCATTGCCATTTGCAAGATGAAGCGTTTCAGGAGGACCGAGAAGAGGCGTATCACCGCGCCCGGGCACAAAACATCGGGATGATTGTCCCAGGCTATACGATTGAGTCCTCCATTCAAGCTGTGCAATTTGCCCAAACCCACGAAGGGGTTTGGGCTTTGGTGGGCGTGCATCCGCACGATGCCGCAACGTTTACAGCTCACGACTTAAAGGAATTAGAGCGGCTCGCCTCTGAACCGAAAGTGGTGGGGATTGGGGAAATCGGTCTAGATTATCATTATATGAATAGTCCTAAAGAGACGCAGAAAGAGGTGTTTTTGGCACAAGTCGAGTTGGCGAAGCGAACAGCGCTCCCTGTTTCGGTGCATTCGCGAGAGGCAGAATCAGACACGGTGGAGATTTTGCGCCAAGTGCCAGGAATTCAAGGAGTCCTGCATTGTTTTACAGGAGATGAATCCTTTGCCGCCAATCTTTTGGCGTTAGGCTTCTACATTTCTTTTGCGGGGCCCATTTCGTTCAAAAGTGCGCATGCTCTGCGTCAAGTCGTCACACAGGTGCCGTCCGACCGACTCCTTATTGAAACCGACTCCCCGTATTTGTCGCCTGCGCCGTGGCGTGGCCAACGCAATGAGCCCTTGCGGGTGATTCGTGTGGCGGAAGTGGTAGCCGCTCAAAAAAATTTTTCGACACAGCAGGTATTTGCGCAGACCACGGCGAATATATTAAATGCTTTTCCTCTTATCGGAGGATAGTTCCAATTATTGGATATTATGGAGGTGAATGGTAGCGGAGGAACGCTGACGAAAGTTGGCTGATTCACCGAAGAGAAAAGAAGGATGATAAAGGAGGACAGCTTTTGGCTACATGGAGTTTTAAGGCGATGCGTCCTTGGTTATTTGGGGCCCTCGCGGCGACAGCCATTGGCACGGGGCTGGTGACTACGCAATATAGGCCGGTGGAGATTCAAGTCTACAGTCCGGCGGGTGCGAGGACCCTTAAACTTTGGACTTTCCGCTCGAAGGTCCGGAATATTCTGGCTCAGGCTAAAATTGCCGCGAGTGCACGCGATGTGGTGCGTGTAAAGACCTCATCGGCGGGAACTAAAACCATTGCGATTCGCGAAGCCATACCGGTTTGGGTGCGTACAGCCCATCACCATTTCAAATATTGGACCACAGATTATCACGTTGGCAGTGTTCTGTCGGCGCTTGGCATCAAACTCGGTCCATTAGACAAAGTCCGGCCCCCGTTGACCGCATCGCTTGTGGCTGGAGCGCATGTGGATGTTATCCGGCAATGGCTGGAAAATAAGACGATCACGTCAAGTTTGCCTTTTAGCGTTACATATCGTCCTGATCCCAATCTTATCAAGGGGCATCGCCAAATCTTACAGAACGGCCGCAAAGGTTTGGTGGCGACGACGGTACAATATCTTGTCCAAGATGGTACGCCGCTGCATAACAAAGTGGTGGCTAAAAAACTTATTCAGCCCCCGTCGCCTGAGGTGGTTGCGTATGGCACGGCTCAGCCCATCACCATTAACGGGCAGACCATGATGATCACAAAGCAGATGTACATGGTCAGCACGGGTTATTGGCCTAATCCCTCATGGTCTACTGGTCTCACAGCGAGTGGCACACCGGCCCATTATGGAGTGGCGGCGGTCGATCCGAGTGTCATCCCGTTAGGAACGCAGCTTTATATTCCGGGTTATGGCTATGCTGTGGCTTTGGACACGGGGTCTGCGATTATCGGCAACCGCATTGATTTATGTTTCAATGATCAAGGGCAAGCTATGGATTGGGGAGTACAGCCTTTAATGGTGGATATTCTCGGAAATTAGATGAAGAAGGTGGGCGTTGACGGCGAAGTTTATAGACCCACGCTCTCCACAAGGCCTGTATGAGGTGCTAGCGCATGTTGGGTTGCGGCCGAATAAACAACTGGGTCAGCATTTTTTGACTGACCCGACAGTGTTTGAGAAAATGGCGGCTCAAGTGGCTAGCACCCATCCTCAATGGGTGCTAGAAATTGGTCCAGGGCCCGGCGGGCTCACGGTTTCTTTATTGGAAAAAGGTTTGAACGTGGTTGCCGTGGAGTTAGATGGGGCATGGGCTAGGTGGCTGCAGGACTCCTTAGCGAAAGAATTTCCGGAACAGCTGAGCGTAATTCATGCTGATGCGGTGACTACGTCATGGCAAGGCTTAGCGCTTGCACGTCAAGGCCGATTTAATATTTGTGGGAATTTGCCGTATTATGTGTCCTCGGCGCTCATGGCTAAGCTTTTCGAGGATGTGACGACATGGGATACGGCCATCGTCATGTTGCAAAAAGAAGTGGCGTTAAGGCTCGTGGCTGAGCCTGGCCAGCGTCAAACCTCTGCGCTCAGTGTCTTGCTGCGCTATGTGGCCCATGTTGAGGCATTAATGCCTGTCGCGCGTGCAGCCTTTTCACCCCCTCCAGATGTTGACTCATTTGTGATACAATTAACGCGAAGACCGTCGCCTATGGTGCCGTTGACCGCTTTGCAATGGGTGGTGCATTCGGCCTTTTCACATCGCCGCAAAATGATACGGCAGTCGTTAGCCATGGCGCCCGGATCGGCGTGGAATGCTCAAGGCTGGACCGAAGTGCTGCAGCATGCGGGTCTGGACGCAGCGAAACGTCCAGAAGCCCTTAGCTGGCAGGAGTGGATTGCGTTAGCCAAACTGGTTGCAACCAAGTGAGGTGGTCCTTGTGGTGTTCGAGAGTCCCTCCAAGGGACGGTTGACGCTCGAGAGTATGTACGGCGAAATTTTGAGTTATATCGCTGAGGCCCCCAATGCGCGCTACAAACTGATTATTGGTTCCGATTCCCACACCCGCCATGAGACCGTTTTTGTGACGGCTGTCGTCATACACCGCATGGGCAAAGGGGGTCGGTACTTTTTTAATAAATCCCACCGTCGCGCCATTAAAAGCTTGCGTCAAAAAATCATGTACGAGACCTCTTTAAGCCTGAATGTGGCAGCTCAACTGACAGGGCTTTTGGAAAAGTCTGGTCTTCCCGATCTCGATGTGGAAATCCATATTGACGTGGGTCAGCAAGGCGACACCAAGGAATTGATTCGCGAGATTGTAGGAATGGTAACGGGCAGTGGCTACCATGCGGCCATTAAGCCCTATTCCTTTGGTGCCTCTAAAGTCGCTGACAAGTATACGAAATAGCGAAGGCGACAAAAAGTTTATGGCATAGCCAAATTTTCTCTTGACCATGGCTAGATAGAGTTGGTAGAATAGTTATCTTTACTTGACACGCGAAGAAATAAATGTTAGGATATCTTTGTTGCCCTTCATCAGTTGAGGAAGGAAGTGAGCGCGTGGCGGCAAAAAGCGTCCTCGAAGATATAAAAAAGGAACTCGACTCTCATGTGGGAGAAAAGATTCGTGTAAAGGCCAATAAAGGCCGCAAGAAGGTTGACGAAAAGGAAGGGATTTTAGAAAAAACCTACCCCCATATCTTTATCGTCAAGATCGAAGAGGAACACCTTTCCGAACGAGGTGAACGGCGCGTGTCGTATTCGTATACGGACGTGTTAACCGAAACGGTAGAGCTTATACTTCCTGAATCTCTGTCCAATTAATCAAGTTTTGGGGTCTCCGTGACGAGACCAAATTTTCGCATAGAAATTTGTTGGGCTGAACACAATAGAGAACGCCTTGAGGCGTTCTCTTTTTACGTTTTGCGATGGGGGGAGACCTTTATTGGTCCGTTACTAATTATCGGCGGAAAAGAAGACAAGAGAACGACACCAGACGTTCTCTTGACCCTGACAGATTTGGTACGAGAAGTTGAGCGACCGAAGCGCATTGGTGTCGTGACAACGGCATCCACAATGGGGGAAGACGCCTATGCGACGTACCAACACGCCTTTAGTGCATTAGGGGTCCACGATGTGGTGCCATTTCTTATCAGTTCCCGCCTTCAAGCCCAGAGTCATGAGTGGTCCACGCGCCTTGAAAGGTGTGCCGCGGTTTTCTTTGTGGGAGGCGATCAGCTGCGGATTACAAGCCTTTTAGGGGGAACGGCCTTTCACCAAGCGTTACGGGGTCAGTGGGACAAGGGCTTAATTATTGCAGGCACATCAGCGGGTGCTTCCATGATGTCATCGACCATGATTGTGGAAGGATTCGCCCAAGCCCCGCCGTCCCGTGCTGTGGTGCGTATGGCAGCGGGAATGGGGCTGTGGGATAACGTGGTGATTGATCAGCATTTTACCCAGCGCGGGCGTATCGGCCGTCTGCTTGCGGCGGTAGCTCAAAATCCTGCTGTGTTGGGCGTAGGCATTGATGAGGATACCGCTTTGTTGGTCGATCTGAATACCCAAAACATGACGGTCTACGGCTCGCAAAATGTCACGATTCTTGACGGGCGGTTTGTGGAAGAGACCAATGTGCAAGAATCAGGGCCCACGCAAGCCCTGACTCTGACCCATGTGAGGCTGCATGTGTTGGCGCAAGGGTATGGCCTTCACCTTAGTTCCCGGCAGCCATTTGCGCACCGGGCCGGACATCTGCAGGAGGAGGAACGCGGTGAAGATTGAACAACTGAGATTTTATGACGGGCCCAATCGCCATACGCTGCATAGTGCCATAGAGGCGATTGTGCAACTCGGCGGGTACGGAGAGTATCCGACGAACCATCGTCCGGATTTTACCCAACGATTGCTGCGTCTAGCACCCGGATTGCAAGACCATGTCTGTTCGAAAGGATACCCAGGCGGGTTTGTGGACCGGCTTCATGAAGGCACTTATCTGGGCCATGTGGTGGAGCATTTAGCCTTAGAGTTGCTGTTTCTTGCGGGAGAGGATGGGCATTACGGAAAGACGCGGCAAATTACTGGAACGGACCTTGTTCGTATTGTCTTTGAAAGTGGAACCCAGCCAGGCGGAGCTGAGGCTTTGAGCGCTGCGGTCCACATCATACGCGCTTTATGGGACGACAGGACTGGGGATGATGAACTGGCCATGCAAGTGACCAGTGTGGTCGAGGCCATTCGTGGCTTTCAGTTTGGACCGTCGACGCAAGCCATTATTGAGGCAGCGCGAGCGCGAGACATTCCGGTGAAGCGTCTTAATGATGCGAACTATCTGCGGTTAGGGCTCGGCGCCGCTCAACGGCGGGTGATGGCCGCGATGACGGACCAGACCTCCGTGATCGCGGCAGATGTGTGTCAAGATAAAGGGTTAACGAAGCAGTTGCTCGGTCGCCAAGGCATTCCGGTACCCGTTGGCTATGTGGTGAACTCTTGGCAACAGGCTAGGGAGGCAGCGGCCCATTTAGGGTATCCCTTGGTGGTTAAACCCAATGCTGGACAACAGGGCCGGGGCGTGACAACGGGCGTGCGTTCGGAGGAGGAACTGCATAAGGCGTTTGATTGGGCTCAGCAAGAACAGAGCCAGGTGTTGATTGAAGAACAGATATTTGGGGCTCCCTACCGCGTATTGGTGGTGCACGACCGCGTGGTGGCAGCAAGTTTGCGTCGCCCGCCCACGGTCGAAGGCGACGGCATCCATACGATTTCTTTTCTGCTAGAAGAGGCCAATCGCGATCCGCGGCGGCGCGCTGAGCACTTAGGACCCTTGAGCTTTATTGGGGAAGATGAGGGGTTATGGACGGCATTGGCGCATCAAGATCTCACATTGCAATCCATTCCTGCGGCGGGACAAGTCGTATTGCTACGTGAAACGGCGAATTTGTCTAGCGGAGGGGACGCCTGTGATGTGACAGACGAGTTAGGCGCGGAGTTCCAGGAGGATATCGTGCGAGCTGTACGGGCGATAGGGCTGGATGTGGCTGGAGTGGACGTCATAGCAGACGATATTCAAAAACCTTTAACGGCTACGGGCGGACGGGTCATTGAAATTAATGCGGCACCCGGATTAAGAATGCATCTCTATCCCTCTCAAGGGGCGTCTAGGGCCGTGGGCGAGGCGATTGTCGATGCCCTATTTAAGGGCCATGATGGACGTATTCCCGTGTGCGCTGTTACCGGCACCAACGGGAAAACCACAGTGACGCGTATGCTGGCTCATATTTGGCGGCAGACCGGAAAAATTGTGGGTGCTACGACGACGGACGGGATTATGATTGGCGATCGCCAGATTCAGTCGGGCGATTTAACTGGTCCTTGGTCAGCCGATGTGGTGTTGGGCGACAAGACGACGGAAGTGGCGATATTGGAAACGGCCCGCGGGGGCATGGCTCGGTATGGACTGGGCTTTCATGATTGCGACGTCGCCGTTGTGACGAACATTGGGGCGGACCATCTCGGTCAGGATGACATTGACACGCTAGACGATCTCACCCACTTAAAAGCTTTGATAGTGGACGTGACCAGACCCACAGGCGCTTGCGTGCTGAATGCGGATGACCTTCGGGTGGCGTCGATGGCGCATAGGACGAAGGCACGTATCGTCTGGTTTTCTTTGCGCGAGGATAATCCGATTGTACTGGACCATTTGGCATCGGGAGGGGAAGCAGTGGTGTTGAGCCGGGGGTTTTTGGTCTACCGCCACGGGACCCAGGCGCGGCGCATTATTGGCGGACGCGCGTTGCCAGCGAGTTGGCGAGGACGTGTGACTTTCAACGTGCAAAATGCCATGGCCGCTGCCGCTGCCGCTTTAGCCATGGGACTGGAGCCGGCATTTATTGGGCGGAGCCTCGCTTCTTTCGATGTGGGCCAGGAGCGGCAAAATCCGGGACGTTTGGAGTTGATGCAGGGGGAGATGGTAGATGTCCTATTGGATTATGCCCACAATCAACCGGCATTGGCGGCACTGGGCGATGTCGTACGTGCTTTAGGATACCCTCATGTGACGACAGTTTTGGGGCTACCAGGAGACCGACGCAACCAAGACCTCATGCACGCGGTCCAAGAAGCGCAAAATTTCTCCGATTATCTGGTCATCCGAGAAGATGAAGATTTGAGGGGGCGTAGGCCGGGAGAGATGGCGCAATTAATGGTCGAAACGTTACAGAACGACCATATCTCCGCCAATCAATGGACGGTGGTGTTGAATGAAGCGGAGGCGGTCAAGCAAGCAGTGACCATGGCTCCGTCAGGCAGCCTGGTGGTCGCCTTGTTTGAGCATTATGAAGGGGCCCGGCAAGCGGCTCTCGAGGCGTTAGGCACGAGAGCCCAGGAATCGGTCAAATCATTGGCGTGACAATCCTTGGCGCGGTCATCTTTAGCTCGCGGGCACTTTGGTGTAAGATACTCCCAGTACGCGTGAGGGAGGGGACGGCCACGCCGCGAAGTAGTTGGCGGCTTCGAGCCAATGCCAAGATTAATTTAGGACTATGGGTGGGGCCCCGTGACGCACGGGGCTATCATCCTGTGCGCACGCTGATGCAGACCATTGGACTTGCGGATACCATAGACATTGAAGTGGCTGACCACTATCAGCTTCAAGCGCCCAAGATTACCGGCGATCCTGAGGGTAATTTAATCACGAAAGCCTACCGGATGGGCCAACAGTATGCTCCCGGCCAGGTTCCTTCTGTGGCCGTCGTGTGCTGCAAGCATATTCCAACAGGAGCGGGGCTTGGGGGTGGGAGTGCCGATGCGGCTGCGATGCTGCGCTGGATTCACGAGGTCGCACCACAAACCCATTTGGCTGGAGAAGCCGCTCAGTTAGGTATGGATGTGCCGTTTCTTCTCGAGGGAGGTACAGCCATCGCGGAGGGATATGGCGAGCAGGTGCGGTTTTTGCCGGCGTTGCCGACCTGGGGCGTGTTGCTCGCATTCCCGAATGTCAGTATCTCAACGGCCCGCGCTTACCAAGCATTCGACGAATTGCCGGCAGCAAACGATGGAAGCGACAACGATCCGGAGATGTGGGTTCGGGCCCTGCGCCAAGATGCGCCAGTACCGGCATTTTACAATGCCTTAGAGCGCGCGGCATGGGCTATCGAGCCAGCAGTGCATGCGTTCAAAGAACGATTGCAGCAACTGACGGGCTTAATCTGGACGTTGTCGGGCAGTGGGTCGGCGTATTTCACCTTGCATCGGGATTTAGAGTTGTTGCAGCGTGCACATCGCACTTTGCGCAAGCATGGCATACCATGGACACAAGTGACGCAGTTTGCGCCGGCTGTGCCGGTAAAGGAGTGGACATCATGAATCAGCGTCCGGCAATTGTGCTAGCAGGACAACGCAACGATGGTCGCCTGGCCAGCTTATCTGCCTTTCAATGGGAGGCAGAAATCAGGGTGGGTGGTCGCGCTCTGGTGGAATACGTCGTGGACGCTTTGCGACAATCGGGCCGCATTGCGCCGATTGTTGTGGTAGGACCCTCGTCGTTGCCACTGCACGATGTAATCTGGGCGCCTGTCCATGATGAAATGTTTGCTAATGTCATTAGCGGTTTGGATTGTGTGGGGGACGGACCGGTTTTAATCGCGACGGCAGACGTGCCGTTTTTAACGCCTGAGGCGGTCAGCGCTTTTGTCGACGCGGCGGACGACCACTACGACGTGGTCTATCCTATCATCGAAAAATCCTTAGTAGAGGCGCGGTTTCCGCAAACGCAAAGGACCTATGTGCGACTAGTGGATGGCACCTTTACAGGGGGGAATATCTTCATGGTCCGTAAAGAAGCGGTATTGCGGAGCCGTACGGCTGTAACCGAATTGCTGGAACATCGCAAATCCCCCAGGCGTTTAGCTGGAGATATCGGTCTAGGAATTTTGGTGAAGTGGTTAATCGGCCGCTTAGGCATCGAAGACGCACAAAAGCGGGTGGCGCAGTTGTTAGGGATTAAGGGGCAAGCATTAATCTTTGACTATCCTGAAGTGGGCGTCGATGTTGACAAACCCCAGGACTGGGAAATGGCAGACCGCCTGTTGGGCAATGGGCAGAGCGCTCCGGCCTCAGTGCAACAGCCATAAGAGCCAAGGAGAGATTATGCGAGAGGGAGACACAACGACGGATATTAAGGCATCAGGGCGGATACAGGTCCGGTACAAACGGCTTTTAGCCCTGACGAGCTATTTGTTCACACATCCTCATACACAGTGGAGTCTTACGGAACTGAGTGCGGCTTTGCACGTAGCAAAGTCAACGCTGTCCGAGGACTTATTATTTATTAAAGGCATTTTAGAAGAGACGGGGCAAGGAACTGTTGTGACTCATGTGGGAGCGCAAGGGGGCGTCATGTTTGTGCCGGCCCTCGACCGAGTGCGGGCATCAGAAACCTTAGCGGCATGGACGGCGCGGTTAACAGAGCCAGACCGATTGACCGCCGATGGATTTCTCTATATGACCGATTTGCTTTTCGAACCCCGGATGATAGAGCCCATGGGAGAGCTGTTGGCCTTTCCATTCCGCCAGCAAAAAGTGGATGTGGTGGCGACAGTGGAAACCAAGGGCATTCCGTTGGCGATGGCGTGTGCCAAAGCCCTAGGCACGGACGTGGTGTTGATTCGGCGTGATAGCCGCTTGTCGGAGGGGTCGGCGGTCTCTATCAACTACCTGTCCGGGTCTTCGCGGCGTATTCAATCGATGTCACTGGCCAGGCGGGCTCTCGGGCGAGAGAGTCGGGTGCTGTTTGTGGACGATTTTATGAAAGCCGGGGGAACGGCACGCGCGGCAGCAGACCTCTTAGGGGAATTTGGGGCGCAGGTCGTGGGGGCGGGAGTTTTAGTCGCCACGAGGGAACCGACGCATAAACTGATTGGAAAGTTTTGGAGCCTTTTAGAATGGGATGAGACTCTGTCCACGGTCGTTCCCAGCGTATGGGCAAAGGACTTATGCGCAGAAAGAAAGGGAGACACTGATGACCGACATTGATAGTATTACCCTCGAAAGCGTCCGCCAAGCGGCCCAAGCCTTACAAGGCGTGACGGTCGTGACCCCTTTGCAGGAGTCGGTGTACATTAATGATTTGCTTGGGGCCCGGGTATTTTTCAAACTCGAAAACTTACAGCGAACGGGGTCGTTCAAGCTCCGGGGGGCGTATAACCGGTTGCGCCAATTAACCCCAGAAGAACTCAAAAGAGGCGTGATAGCCGCATCGGCCGGCAATCATGCCCAGGGTGTGGCATTGGCAGCGGGGCTGGTGGGAACGACATCGAGAATCTATATGCCCGAAGGCGCATCTCTCACCAAAATTGAGGCCACGCGAAATTATGGCGCGGAGATTTGTCTGTTTGGGGAAACCTTTGATGATGCCTATCAAGAAGCTTTGCGGGTGTCTGAGACGACGGGGCGCATTATGGTTCCCGCCTTTAACGATCCCATGATTATTGCCGGGCAAGGCACTGTTGCGCTGGAAATGCTCGATGAACGGCCCAACTTGGACGTCTTGGTGGTGCCGGTCGGTGGTGGGGGGTTAATTGGCGGTATCGCGATGGCGGCCAAGGCTCAAAACTGCCGTGTCAAAGTCATTGGCGTGCAAACAGAATCTGTGCCCGCAATGGCCCAATCGCGCAAGGCGGGGCGGCTTGTTCCTGCCAGCAATGGTCGGACGATAGCGGACGGAATTGCCGTGAAAACCCCTGGCGATTTGACCTATGCTTTGGTCGAGCGTTACGTTGACGACATTGTCACCGTGTCCGAGCAGGAGATCTCTCGTGCGATTCTCATTTTTTTGGAACGCAGTAAACTTGTCGTGGAAGGGGCTGGAGCCGTCGGCTTGGCCGCCATGCTAGCGGGCAAGATCCCCCTAGGGATGGGAACCGTGGGTGTGGTGGTGAGTGGCGGCAACATTGATGTGACGCTGCTCAACCGGATCATTGAGAAAGGCCTCGTGGAAGAAGGGCGTCAAGTCCACTTGAAAACTACCGTAGGAGATCGTCCGGGACAATTGGCGAAGGTACTACGGCGGGTGGCTGAATTGCATGCCAATGTCATTCGGGTTGAGCATGAAAGGTGGAGTCCCACGCTATCTCCCGCGGAAGTGGCCATTCAAATGGTGCTGGAGACAAGAAACCGTGAACATGTTCAGGAAATTGTCGAGAATTTGCGGATAGATGGATATAATGTGTCGATTCAGAGCTGACGGAGTGAATATATATACTAAATTTTTGAAAATATGAAGGAATTCTCTGTGTCTATGGCGAATACAGTACTTCCGGACAACCGGGCCACCCATAGGCATAAGGAGGATTCAGCGTGGAGATTACGGATGTGCGGCTCCGCCGCATGACAACTGAGGGAAAAATGAAGGCCGTCGCATCGGTAACTTTGGATGGGGAGTTTGTCATTCACGACGTCAAGGTTGTGGAGGGACTTAAGGGGCTTTTTGTGGCCATGCCCAGTCGGAAAACGCCGGATGGTGAATTTCGAGACGTGGCGCATCCCATTACTCCGGCGGCCCGGGAGCGCATTCAAAAAGCTGTGCTCGATGTATTTTATGAAAGTGTGGTATAAGACAATCATAAGGCTGCCTCAGAGATCCGTACCGCAGGTGATTGAGTCGGTCTGGAGTCAAGCCAACACCCCTCGTTCTCCTAGTGCGAGGGGTGTTGGCTTTCATGGCACTAAACGACGGCACCGACACGTTTCGTGATGCGCACGCGGGACAGGTGATTCATCACAGCCTAAAATTTTGGTATGCTAACCAGGATGAATCACCAGAAATCGGAGGGATTGTTTTGCCACAGGCAGAATGCGTGATTTTAGCGGCAGGACGGGGAACGCGTATGCACTCGGGATTGGCCAAAGCCCTGCATGAACTAGGGGGCGTTCCGATGGTAGAGCACGTCGTGCGCGCCGTACGCCAAGCCGGATTAGGGAAACCCTGGGTGGTTGTGGGGCATCAAGCGCCACGGGTGGAAGAAGCCTTAGAGGGCCAAGCACTTTTTGTCCAGCAGCCAGAGATGCGTGGGACGGGGGATGCTGTGGCTCAGACGTTGGCGGTGCTCGACGAAGATACGCAGTACCTGGTGGTATTATTGGCGGACTGCCCGCTCGTTCCTCCCGAATTGATTCAGGATGTTTTAGCTCGGCATGAAAATACTGGGGCGGATTGTACAATTGTCAGCATGGTAGTGCCGGATCCCAGAGGATATGGGCGCATTGTTCGCTCGTCAGGTGACCGGGTGAGCCGTATTGTCGAAGACCGAGAGGCTTCCAGTGATCCAGCCTTATATCAAATTACGGAAGTCAATACCGGCATCGGGGTATGGTCCGTCGCGGGTTTGTCCAAAATTTTGCAGGGACTGCCTTGGCATCAAGATGAACGGTATTTGACAGACGCGGTGGAAGCTCTTGTGGCTCAAGGGAAGCGGGTGGATGTTTATACGGCTCCTGATGCGGCGCGCGTGATGGGTGTCAATACGCGTCGTGATTTATCCCAAGCGGAAGCCTATCTTCGGGAACTGACGTTGAATCGCCTGTTTGACGAGGGTGTCACCATTGTTGATCCCAATTCCACGTATGTGGACATTGATGTGGAAGTAGGACAAGATACCGTTATTTATCCCATGACATTCTTACGCGGCCACACGAAAATCGGTCGGGAATGCCATATTGGGCCGATGACCTCAATTGTATCGAGCCGTTTAGGGGACGGGGTGCGCGTCGACCGCTCGGTCGTGGAGCTGAGTCAGCTTGCGAGTCGTTCCTCAGTAGGACCGTTTAGTCATTTGCGTCCAGGGACCTCTTTAGATCATAATGTGAAAATCGGGAACTTTGTCGAATTGAAAAATACCCGAGTCGGCACAGGGACCAAAGCGGGGCATCATTCCTACCTCGGCGATGCGACGATAGGTGGCGGGGTGAACATTGGGGCAGGCACCGTCATTGTGAATTATGATGGCAAGGCGAAACATCCGACCTTTATTGGCGATGGGGCGTTCGTGGGGTGCAATGCCAATTTAGTTGCGCCCGTTGAAATTGGGTCCGGGGCTTACGTCGCGGCAGGATCGACTATCACACAGAATGTGCCACCCGATAGTTTGGGAATTGCCCGTGCGCGGCAAGAAAACAAGGCGCAGTGGGCGAGCTCGCGCCGAAAATCATAAACGCGGCGAGAAGTTAATGCAGCAGGAAGGGGATCATTGTTCCAATGAGCTTTGAACGGGAAGGGGAACTGAAGATATTTACCGGCACGGCCAACCGGGTGCTGGCGGAAAAGATTGTCTCGCACCTGGGCATTTCCCTTGGCCAGGCAGACGTCGGGAGGTTTTCCAATGGGGAGATTCGCGTACGGCTCCTCGAAAATGTCCGCGGCACCGATGTGTTTATTGTGCAGCCGACATCGCAGCCCGTAAACGAAAACTTGATGGAATTGCTGCTGCTCATCGATGCGGCCCGCCGGGCATCGGCTCGACGGGTCACGGCGGTTGTGCCATTTTATGGTTACGCACGCCAAGACCGCAAGGAACAGGGACGCGAGCCGATATNCCGCCAAACTCGTCGCCAACTTGATTACCGTGGCTGGCGCTAGGCGTGTGTTGACGATGGATTTGCACGCGCCACAAATTCAAGGTTTTTTTGATATCCCTGTGGACAACCTGCAAGGGGTTCGTATCCTTTCTGAAGCCATCCATGAAAAGCAATTAGATAACTTGATGATTTTCTCGCCGGATGCTGGGGGCGTGCACCGGGCTCGCAAGATGGCCAAGTATTTGGAAGCGCCGTTGGGCTTTATTGACAAAAGACGGCCGGGGCCCAATGTATCGGAAGTGGTTAACGTCATTGGCAAGGTGCGAGATAAGACCGTGGTAATTGTGGATGACATGATTGATACCGGGGGCACGATCGCGCAGGCGGCCCAAGCGATTATGGATTTAGGGGCGAGAGCCGTCTATGCCGCGTGTACGCACCCCGTTTTCTCGGGACGGGCTGCGCAAATTCTTCGGGATTCGGTGATTGAGGACTTTTTTGTGACGGACACGATTTCGTTGCAAGAACCGATGGCGCGTACGACGGTGATTAGCGTGGCCACATTATTGGCGGAGGCCATCATGCGGGTCCATGAGGATCTGTCGGTGTCCAAATTGTTCGAATGAACAAGGAGGGCATTCGCGTCATCGTGGGGTTAGGCAATCCGGGACTGGAGTATGCCAAGACGCGGCATAATGTGGGATTTATGACATTAGACCGCTTGGCTGAAAAGCACAATGCGGTATTTATGCGCAATCGCTTTGGGCTCATAGCGAAGTGGGGCAACATTTTTTTGCTCAAACCTCTAACATTTATGAACTTAAGTGGTGACGCAGTCGGGGCGCTCGCACGGTTTTATAAAATTACGGCCGCTGAGATTTTGGTGATTTCTGACGATCTTGACCTGCCGTTGGGAACGATTAGAGTGCGTGCCCGCGGTTCTAGCGGCGGCCATAACGGTCTGAAATCCATTATTCACGCGTTAGGGACGGAGAATTTTCCACGCGTCAAGATTGGGATTGGGCGCCCGACGCAAGGGATGACGGTGATAGATTGGGTACTCAGCCGATTTACAGCGGCGGACTGGACGGTGCTCCAACCTGCTTTGGAAAAGGCTAGCGACGCCGCGGAATGGGTTGTGGTGAAAGGGCCCGTGGATGCGATGAATCACTTTAACAGCCACTGATTTGGGGTGGAAAGAGACGACGACGGGAACACTAACGGTATCTTCGCAAACGAGGAGGATACGCGGTGGTTGTATACCGTTGTCGGCGCTGTGGACGCCGTATTGGCGAATATCCGGGGGCATGGGACGATCCGTTATTGGGACTCGTGCAATTGTCTGCGGAAGATCAAAGGGCCTTTGTTGCGCCCGTGAGTGCGGATGTGACGGAAGTCCGGATCTTGTGTGAGCATTGCCTGCCCGTTCCCTATGATGAGGGCTTATGGTATAACTAGGAACAAAGCTGACATCCCGGCGATTTTTCTAGCATTGTTAGGCATGAAAGGAATTGTCATGGCCGATTTGAGTTCGCTGCGCACGCTGTGGTCCGGGTATGCGCCAGTGCAAGAGTTAACGGATGCCTTACGTTCCGGAAAAACAGCCCACGTCTTCGGATTGTCGGGCTCTTTGCCGTCCTTTCTTGCCGCCCACGTAGTGGACGGTATATCCCGTCCCGTCTTGGTAGTGACCGTGGGGTTTGCGGAAGCGCAGACGTTCGAAGCGGAATTGGTACAGTTTTTGCCCGGTCGTCCCATTCACCTGTTGCCGCCCAGACCGCATGTGGTGGGCGAGGTTCAGGCCCAAAGCCATGAATGGACATTGCGCCGGCTTGAAGCGCTTGACCAGGCGGCAAATGATCCCCGGACCATCTTGGTGGCGCCAGTGGAAGCTGTGCGCCAATTAGTGATGCCGGTGTTGCAAAAGGCCTTGCATCTCCACGTCGGCGACGTGGTGGACCCTGAGGTGGTGATGGGTAGGTTGGTCCAGCTCGGGTATCGCCGCGAAGTGGAAGTGGGCGAAGAGGCGACGTATGCGGTGCGAGGCGGCATCATCGATGTCTATGTGCCCGGAGGCCCTGCTTACCGCATCGAATGGTTTGGAGATGAAATCGATTCCATCCGCGTTTTTGACGTGGTTTCACAGAAAACCGTGGAAATGCGGCAGCAGGCGCAAATTGGGTTGGCACGAGAAGTCTTGTTGACACCGGCCGAACGGGACCGTGGTATTGAGCGCATAGCCCATGAGGCATCCACACTTTATCACAATCTAGAATCCATGGGGCAATTGGATCTCGCCCACAAGACGAAAGAGCGCTTTGGGCATTGGTTAGCCGATCTTGCAGAAGGGCGAGTTTTCCCCGGCCTTGAGCGGTACGGTGCGGCCTTTTATCCGCTTAAGGCCGTGACCGAAATTTTTACCACGCCACCATTGGTGATATATCATGATGTGCCGCGCATTACCGAAGCCCTAAGGGGACGGGATTTGGACGAGGCGCAAGAGCGCGTAAGGCGACTGGAGCGGGGAGATTTTTTGCCAGTGGAAGCGGAGTCGACCTTAACGCAGGACCAATTCTTTGCGCGGTTAAAGGGATTGGGCGAGCTCACTTTGTCATTGATGCCACATCCCCGCAAGGAAAATGGGATTCATTTAAATTTGACGGGGCGGCCGGCGCCCCGGATTCATGGGCAGATCGATTTGCTCAAAGCCGAAGTGACCCGTTTACGCAAGTCTAGACTGAAAGTCGCCTTAATTTTGCGTGACGAGGCGGCCATTAAGGTTATGCAGCGGCAGCTGATGGACTTCGGGATTCCCGCCCACGAGGGGATGGGAGCGGTAGGCGAAGTAGGTTTGTTGACGGGCCAATTGGCTCATGGCTTCATCTTGTCGGAACTCGGGATTGCCGTATTAGCCGAGACCGAACTGTCAGGACGGGAACAGCCGCGTTTACGCCGCGCCCAAGAACCGAAGCAGACGGTCCGCTTGGCCGATTTGAAGCCGGGGGACTATGTCGTGCATATTACGCATGGCATTGGACGCTACCTGGGTATGGTCACGCTGGAAATTCAAAATCAGCATAAAGATTACCTGCATGTGCAGTACGCAGGGCAGGATACGCTCTATGTGCCAACGGACCAATTGGGATTAATTCAAAAATACATTGGCGTCGAAGGGCAAGATCCTAAACTGTCCAAAATGGGCGGGCAGGAATGGTCGCGGGTTAAAGACAAAGTCCGCGCCTCTGTACGGGAAATGGCCAAAGAATTAATCCGGCTGTATGCCGTAAGGGAGTCGCGGCCTGGCATCAGCTTTGCGGAAGATACGCCATGGCAGAAAGATTTCGAATCGGCCTTTGGCTATGAGGAAACTGATGACCAACTCCGGTCTATCGAAGAAATAAAGCGGGACATGGAAAAAATGCGGCCCATGGATCGGCTGCTTTGTGGAGACGTCGGCTACGGGAAAACCGAGGTAGCATTGCGTGCTGCGTTTAAGGCCATCATGTCCGGTAAGCAAGTGGCATTTTTGGTGCCGACGACGTTGTTGGCGGACCAACATTTTTCCACGGCAAAAGCCCGATTTGCGGGATTCCCGGTAACGGTCGACGTGCTAAGCCGATTTCGTACGCCGAAGCAACAGAAGCAGACCCTCGCGCAGTTGGCACAAGGTCAAGTTGACCTGATTATTGGCACCCATCGTCTCTTAGGCAAGGACGTGAAATTTCGGGATTTGGGTTTGCTCATTATTGATGAAGAACATCGATTTGGTGTCGCGCACAAAGAACGCATTAAAGCTTTGCGCGAGAACATTGATGTCTTGACGTTGTCTGCCACGCCAATTCCCCGCACGTTGCACATGGCAATGGTGGGTGTGCGTGATATGAGCCTCATTGAGACCCCACCGTTGGACCGCCTGCCTGTAGAGACGGTCGTAGCAGAATTTGATGAGGCGTTGATTCAAGAAGCCATTCGCCGCGAATTGGACCGCGGGGGTCAAGTCTTTTATGTACAGAACCGCATCTTGGCGATTGACCAGACGGTGTCACGTCTGATGAAAATGTTTCCGGAAGCGGCCATTGGGGTGATTCATGGCCGGATGGACGAAACACGCATTGAAGACGTGATGGCGCGGTTTATTGAGCAAGAATACGATATTTTAGTGGCGACAAGTATTATTGAATCGGGATTAGATATTCCCAATGCGAATACCTTGATTGTTGAAGATGCCGACCGCATGGGACTGGCTCAGTTGTATCAAATTCGAGGGCGGGTGGGACGTTCGGCGCGCTTGGCCTATGCCTATTTTACCTATCGTCGGGATAAGACGTTGACGCCCCAAGCGGAAAAACGGCTGGAAGCGATTCGCGAATTTACAGAACTCGGAGCAGGGTACCAAATTGCTTTACGCGATTTAGAGATTCGGGGAGCAGGAAATCTATTAGGTTCGGAACAGCACGGATTTATTGCATCGGTTGGATTTGATTTGTATACACAGTTACTCGCCGAAGCGGTTCGCGAATTAAAGGGCGAAGAAACGCCTCAAGACGTTGACCCAGCGATCGACATAGCCGTCGATGCCTATTTACCGGATACCTATGTGAATGCGGCAAGCCTTAAAGTGTCTTTGTATAAACGGTTGGTATCTGCGCAAAGCTTAGAGGAAATCGAAGCGTTAGCGGATGAATTTGTCGATCGGTTTGGTCCAGTGCCAGCACCAGTGGCCCGCTTGCTTCAATTGGGACGAGTGCGGGTGATGGCCAAAGACATGAAAATCGTCCAAGTCAGTCACAAAAAGGACAGAATTTATCTCAAGAGCTTGCCTGATGCTCCCATCGACAATGAGGCGCTGCATCGTTTGGCGCGCGCCTACCCTGGACGTCTTGTCCCAGGGGCCGCTAAAGCTCCGGAACTCAGTGTCAGACTCCCTTTACGCCACAGTGTCGATCAAGCACTGGATGTTGCGGAAGACGTGTTGCTGACCATCCGAGGAGCAGGTGCCAATGGGAAACAAGAAAGCGGCTAAAGTCATATGGGGGCTGGCCTTGGGGGTAGCCTTAGCAGGATGTGGATCATCGCCTTCGCAGACGCTCGCGATTGTCAACGGGGAAAAAATTACGCAGGCGCAGTGGGACACGATTCTGCGAAGCAATGCGCTGATGACGGGCCAAACACCCAATTTCGATCCCAGGTGGCAAAAACCACAGCTGAGTACCTATGCTAACCAGTTGGCAATTATTCAATATAGTCAACATCACCACTGGCTGACACCGCAAGCGGCGACCACTCAAGCGTCGGCCACGATTGCACAAGCCGTCCGGGCTCATTTTGGGAACCGGGCGGCTTTATTTGCCGTGCTGCACCGGTATCAGATAGGTCCAGGGGATTTAATGAGCTATGTCAAAAGCCAAATGTGGCTCATGGCAGCCTTCCATCACGTGACCCAAAAGGTGCCAGCCCCTTCGGCAACCGCCGTGCAAGCGTTTTACGCGCATCATTTGTCTGAATTCCAAACGCCCAAGGAGGTCTTGGCGCGTGAGATTGTTTTGCCCTCGAGTAGTCAGGCGGCGTCGGTCATGTATCAGTGGACCCATGGGGCGCATTTTGCGGCGTTAGCCCAAAAATATTCCATTGACCGCGCGAACCGCATGGCGGGCGGGACAATGGGATGGGTTTGGGTCAAGGGCGATGTCACATCGCCAAGCCAAGTCTTTTTAGCGGAACATTCGCCTGGACACAGTGGTATAGTTCACACGCGTTTAGGCTACGCTATCATCGAAGTTCAAGCGGTTCAGGGCGGGACGCCGCTTCCCTTGAGTACAGCATTTAACGGGGCCAAGGAGCAGTTATGGCAAGCCTCGCGGTCCAATGTGTTTGACCAGTGGTCAGCGCCTATTATCCGTCGAGCCCACGTGACATTGCTTTGATCGGGAAGTTACTACCATCCGGCAGTTTTGGAAAAAATGCATAAACGTCTAGGCCGATCGATATACTACCCCTGAGAGGCCGCAGGCGAAAGGAGGGCCATTAGTGAAAGCTACCGGCATTGTACGCCGAATAGATGACTTGGGTCGTGTGGTGATTCCCAAGGAGATCCGCCGAACCCTAAGAATCCGAGAGGGAGACCCATTGGAAATTTTCGTCGATCGCGATGGCGAAGTCATTCTCAAAAAGTACTCCCCCATTGGAGAACTCGGCGATTTTGCAAAAGAATATGCGGATTCTCTGTATGAGGCTGTGGGACATATTGCGCTGATTGCCGACCGTGATGCGATTATTGCGGTATCGGGAGCACCGAAAAAGGAGTTTTTAAATAAGCCATTAGGGGCTTTGGTTGAGAAGGCGATGGAAGAGCGTAAAACCGCATTCTATAACAAAGGTGACCACAAGCCTAAAGGCAGCCTGGTCGGGGATGAGGACGAAGATAAATTTCTAGTCGAAGTGATCGCGCCGATTATTTCCGAAGGCGACCCGATAGGCGCTGTAATTATCTGTACGCGCGAGCCCGATGTAAAAATGGGTGAGATGGAGGTCAAACTGGCGGAAACGGCGGCGGGCTTCCTGGCGAAGCAGATGGAACAATAGCCTTCATTTCCACACGTCCTGATCTTTTTCGGTAGGAAGCCCGCAGTGATCTTCGGATCATTGCGGTTTTCTTATAGTTAAATGCCATGAGGGGGGGCGGGCGCCGGATTGAGGTGCCATGTATCATAGCCTAAAGAATCTGGCCGTCCTGGCAAATCAATGGGATCAAAGTTAAAGGATACGCCGTAGACGCGCCACTGCCCTTGGGTATTTTCCAACCAAAAGGTGGCGATTTCTTGACTGGTTTGACGACCGCGTGGGTAAAATTGGCGCGTCACCGTGATGCGGTAATCGACAACCGCGCGCGTCGACGACAGCGCATCGATTTGTTGGCTCTGCATCGCGATGTGGGTAAAGACTGGCTTAAGCCCGCTTAAAGTATCGCCTCGGGCGGTTTGTTGCCATAACCACGTCGTAAGGAATTGAGCTTGACTTCCGGGAACGAGGAAACGCGTTAACTGCGTTAATTGCTGCGGTTCACGAGGATTCATGCCAACTTCGGCGTTTAACACGGCACGCGAGGTTTGGAGGACGGCTGCTTGGGGTGTAGCCACCAGGTCGCTATGAACGAATACGCCTAACGCCACGATGGCACAACTCCCTAAGATGAGACTAATGAGGCGAATACGATCCACGGTAAATCTGTCCCTTCGGTAGTCTTTTTCTATAGTAACCAGCCTAGCTTGTCGACACAACCAGGCCTTTAGGTGAATTCCCTTTCTGGAAATTTTGAGGCATGATAAAAAGCGTTTGATGACATTGTCCTGGAACAGGACGCCAGAAAGGCAGGCTACCAAACTTATGCAAGACACTTCACGCAGCGCCACATGGTTTGAGCGCGCAAGACACGTCATACCGGGAGGAGTGAATTCACCAGCACGGTCGTTTCGCGCGGTCGGTGGAGACCCTCCTATCGTGATGGCGCGTGGGGAAGGTGCGTATTTTTTTGACGTCGATGGACATCGGTATATTGATTATTTGGCCGGGTTTGGCCCTTTAGTGTTGGGGCATGCCCATCCTCGGGTGCTGGATGCGATTCGTCAGGCCGCGGCAGATGGGGCGATGTGGGGAACGCCCGCGCCCTTTGAGATTTTGTTGGCAGAACGGCTGGTCCATGATGTGGAAGGTCTCGATCAGGTACGCCTGACCACAACAGGCACTGAGGCGGTCATGTCGGCAATCCGTTTGGCGAGAGCCTTTACGGGCCGATCCGTAGTGGTCAAGTTTGAAGGCGCCTATCATGGGCATAGTGACGGGATGTTGGTCAAAGCCGGATCCGGCGCTTCCACCGTAGGCACGCAAGACAGCTTAGGCGTACCCGCTGGCGTGGTTCAGGACGTGATCAGCTTACCCTATAATGACGTGGAGATCTTGACCCGAACGATGGATCAGATAGGAGACCAGGTGGCGTGCATTTTAGCGGAGCCTATCGTGGGCAATATGGGCATCGTCCCGCCGCGCGAGGGGTATTTGCAAGCGATGCGAGACGCTGCCCACAAGGTGGGTGCCTTATTAATCTTCGATGAAGTGATTACCGCGTTCCGCTTTGGCTATGGCGCGGTGGGACCGGCATTGGGCGTGGTGCCTGACCTCTATGCCATGGGCAAAATAATTGGGGGGGGATTGCCAGCCGGAGCTTATGGCGGGCGTTTTGATGTGATGCAATATGTATCGCCTCTGGGAGGAATGTTTCAAGCCGGCACTTTTGCGGGGAACCCCCTATCGTCATCCGCAGGGCTAGCGACGCTCGACGTATTGCGCGAGGACCAGCCGTATGCACGGATGGAGCAATTGGCCGAAACTCTTGAACAGGGGATCCTCCAAGCCGCCCACGACTATGGGCAGACGATAACCATTAACCGTGCAGGCTCTGCCCTGACCGTATTTTTTGGGCCGCAAGCGGTTTATGATTATGACACCGCCAAACAAGCGGACGGGGGCCAATTTGCCCGTTTTCATCAGTTGATGTTAGCCCAAGGTATTTATCTGGCCCCTAGTCGCTTTGAAGCATTGTTTGTCTCTGCAGCTCATCAGCCAAGCGATATTGATGAGACCATCGAGGCCTGCCGCAAGAGTTTTGCCCAAATGGCTTAAAGTTCTTGGACCAAGCTCGGAAACGATCTTACCGGGCTTGGTCTTTTTCATTTGATCCTCCGAATATCCTGCTGTAAGGACGTCACGACGGATTAAGGTGGATGAAATGAAAAAAAACGTACTATGGCAAGGAGCCTTTTGGCTGTCCATTGGGGCTCTGGTCTCTAAAATGATTGGGGCGTTGTACCGAATTTTTTTGCCTCGGGTCTTGGGTGATTACGGGGTCGGTCTCTTTCAAATGGCGTATCCCTTATATGCCTTGATTCTCGCTGTATCAGTCAATGGTATTCCGACCGCATTGTCCAAGCAAACCGCCGAAAACCTCTCACGCAACGACTACATGGCCGCCGAAGTGTTGGCGTCATGGGCACAATTATTTTTAGGTCTTATGGGGATCTTGATGGCTTTAGCCGTAGAGCTTGCGGCGCCGTGGATCGCACGACAAGTTTTTGATGAGCCAGCGGCCACGTTATCGATTCGCGCGCTGGCGCCAGCCTTAGCCTTTGTCGCGGTGGAAGCGGGCTTTCGGGGATACTTCCAGGGGTATCAAGAAATGGCCCCGACGGCCCTGTCGCAAGTGTTTGAACAAATATCGCGCGTGGCCGTGATGTTTCCCTTGGCGCTGTTATGGCTGCCTAAAGGGACCGCTTGGGCGGCTGCCGGTGCGACGCTTGGGGCTCCTGCTGGAGCGATGGTGGGCATGGTGTTTTTAATGGTGATGCGGTGGCGGCGCCGCTCTTACGCGCTGCGCTGGCCTGTGCCATGGCAAGCCTTATGGCGCTTGGTTAAAGTGGCTTTACCCATGTCTCTCTCGGGGCTTTTGTTTCCACTGATGTTTTTGGCCGATTCCTTGTTTGTCCCGCGCCAACTCATGCAAGCCGGTTTGTCGTTAAGGCAGGCCACAGCCCAATTTGGACAATTAAGTGGCGAGGCCATGCCGTTGATTAATTTAACGATGGTGGTAGGGGCCGCTTTGGCGGTCTCGTTGGTGCCCGCCATTGCAGAAGCGATGGCACGCAATGATACCGAGGCAGCTGCGGGAAGGGTTCATGTGGCGATTCGCTTAATCTGGCTTTTGGGCTTACCGATGGCGGGAGGACTCATTGTGTTGGCGCATCCCTTGACGCGGCTTCTCTATGGACATACCGGTGCGACCCGTTCGTTGCAATTGTTGGCGATAGGGAGCGCTGTGTTAGCCATTCAACAGGTGCTAGGGTCTTCCCTCCAAGCCAGTGGCCATGGGTGGATTCCTGTCAAAAACCTTTTAATCGCGGCGGTCATCAAGTTTGTGCTGACATGGCGTCTGACCGGCATACCGGTGTTAGGCATTCAAGGGGCGGCTTTTGGCACAGTGGCGGCGAGTTTTGGTGCGGCTTGGCTGAATTGGCGCGATTGGCGTCGACTCGTTGGGGCCCGCCAAAACCCGTGGATGGGGGCTTTGTGGCCATTAGTGGGGACTGTGGTGATGGCGATGGGGGTGCAAACGTGGATGCGGATGGGTTGGACGACAGGGCTCATATGGCCGGTGGCGACGGCTGTGGGCATCGGCGTTGTCATTTATTTTTTACTCATGGCCATGGTCGGAGAGTTAAATGTGCTAAAAAGCTTGCGGGAATAGCCCAAAACCCTATATTCTTTGGTATGTCAGGGATAACCTGGTATACTGAGTTATCGCTCAGGGAGAGGAGCCTGGAACTTGTCTGAATGGGCACTACGCACATCAGATAGTGTGTCTGACGGGTTTTTCATTGAAGGCCCATTCTCTGGTCCAGATATCCAGGTGTTGTTTGGTGACCGTTTTCCCGGCGATTCCTCAGCGATAGTTTTTCCCCACCAGGGCGATCCGTATCCTATTACCTGGCATGACGTACAGCACATAACCCTTCATTTGCATGACCGACTTAAATTGCCGGGCAATCCCACATCGTGTGGCCCCTTGGAACATGTGATGCAGCGGCTGCTTGATCCTCAGGGGGGATGTCTGTGGGACCAGTCACAAACCTCCCTATCCCTACTCCGCTACTTGCTCGACGAGAGTTATGAAGCTGCTGAAGCTTTGGTGGCGGGAGACCGTCAGGCGTTTTACGACGAGTTGGGCGATGTGTTATTTCAAGTGGTCTTTCATAGTGCCCTCGCTTCGCCTGAGGTGTTTGACCATGTGGTGCAAACGCAAGTGGCTAAGCTGGTGAGGCGGCATCCACATGTGTTTGCCAAGGATCCGGCGAAAAGCGTCGAGGCCATTAACGACCGGTGGGAACGTTTAAAGGCCTTAGAGCCTTCCAGACCGCATGACGCGGAGTGGACATTTCCTGGTTTGGTCTGGGCAAAGCGTCTATCCAAGCGAGGACTTAAGCCGCAAACGCGCGTATTTCAAGCGGTTTCAGAGCTTTTGAAGGTATATATTTCCAATCAAGAGGGGACACTAGAAGAAATTCTGGCCGATGCCGCATGGGCTGTGGCAGATGTGGCTCGTCAGCATCAGCAGGATGCTGAGTGGGCATTGTGGAAACGTCTGGCCTTCGCCAGTCAGGAAAGAGACAGTCACCCGGTGACGGATCAGGAAAAGCCGTGATGATTTTATGAATTTGCAGGAGGGATTAGAGTGAACAAGGCAGATTTGGTTACAGATGTAGCAGAGCGCGCAGGGATGAGTAAAAAGGACGCGGAGCGTGCCGTAAACGCCATGGTGGAATCTATTGAAGATGCGCTAACCAAGGGAGAAAAAGTGTCGTTGGTGGGATTTGGCACGTTTGAAGTGCGGGAGCGCGCAGCCCGTGTGGGACGGAATCCTCGGACAGGAGATACCTTGGAAATTGCCGGAGGTAAAGTGCCCGCATTCAAGGCAGGGAAAGCCTTAAAAGACTCGGTTGCTAAATAATTGTCTTGGTGTGCTAGCCCTGCTACGGCAGGGCTTTTTTCTTCGGGAAGGAGCAACGTGGACGTATGCGCATTGATAAATATTTAAAGGTCAGCCGGTTGGTCAAGCGCCGGACGTTGGCGAAAGAAGTCTGTGAACACGGGCATGTGATCGTCAATGGAAAAGTGGTGAAACCGGGCCATGAGGTGAATGTCGGCGACGAGTTGGAATTGCAACTTCCCTCAGGCGTGCGCCGGGTTGTCATTGAAAAAATTGCCGAGAACGTGCCTGCAAAAGCTGCTGCGGAATTATACCGGGAGGTCTAAAGTGCCTTGTGGGGGCATAACGTCAAAATGACACCGACTATGGAAAGCGGGGGCCCCCTATGGCTGAAGACAGGCATGAGAAGAACCGTGCGCATCTGGTTCAATTGGTCAATCGTGCGCAACTGACGATTGAAGGTGTGCAGCACGTGGAAAACTTTGATGACGATGCCATTATTCTTTCTACGGATATGGGCATGATGACGGTAAAGGGCCGAGGCTTGCGCATCTTACAGTTGGATCTCGAATCGGGCCACTTCGTTGCAGAAGGAGAAGTCGATGCGTTGAGTTATTCCCGTAAACGCCCAGGGAAATCCGAAAACACATGGACCCGCCTGTGGCGTTAAAGGGGGGTGTACCACGGTGAATCCAGCAGCAGTGATGGCATCTTGGCTCTTAACCGGCATGGCCCTAGGCTTGTTATCAACCGTCTATGGCGCTTTTCGCATCCAATGGCACTGGTGGAAAATCTTTGGGCACATTATGGACTGGCTGTGGTTTGTCTTGGCGGCGGTTATCATTTTAGCCGTCTATTTGTGGACGGACTGGGGTGTATTCCATGTGTGGAGCTTGCTCCTTATTGCCATAGGTTATGGCTTATGGGCATGGCTTGCTGCCCCTTGGGTCCTCAAGATCGTGTCGCCGGTGATTTTTTTTCAGGCCCGCGTGGTCTTTTATCTTACGGTGCCCGTCCGGTTTATAGGACAGCGGCTGACAGCATTAGGGCGACATTGGCGTGTTAGACGGTCAAAAAAATTACCTCCCGCTAATCCACCCCAAATGTAGTGCATGGATGGCCAAGCTCCCTTATAATAGACCTGTCATTGTTTTGTAATAAATCTGTACACAGTTTGTGCACAATCTGTGGATAACTTGGGGATTTACTATGCAAATAGAAATTCGCGGTATGGAGAAGTTGTCTTTTCGTGAACGCCAAGTCGTGGCCTTGAAAGAAACGGGGGTCTCAAGCGAAGCTATCGCCAAACGGCTGGGGTTGGCGCCAGCGACGGTTGCGACTTTGTATAACCGCGCCAAAACCAAAGGCTATCAAGTGGTGCTGATTATTGCCGGCGACCCGCTCGGGGTGATGGGCGGTGATGAGGAGATGGAGGAGGATGAATTGTAATGGCCGTGGTCCCACATAAGCGGATAAGGTTTCGTTGGAAAAAATTTGTGACGATTTTTGTTTTAAGTTATTTGATGTTTTGGTCGATCAAATCGGTCCTGCATATTTGGGTGTTGAATCACGATGAACAGGTATTGCGACAGCAAATCGCTCAAACCCAAGCGAAAAACAATGTCTTGCGTGCAGACATTAGCCAAATTAAAAATCCCTCCGTCCTAAAAGGCATGATTACAGGCACAGTGCCGATTCCGAATCCGGAAATAGGCCAACAATAAAGGATTTACCAGCTCTTCATGCGTTGACACCAGAAGCTCCACACCGTATAATGAACCCATTGATCGGTGAGTTGAGAGTTATAGGAGGATAATATACGACGTATGCCGTCTGAACTTGAAGTTGGGCAGATTGTTGAAGGAACGGTCAGTGGAATTGCACCGTTTGGAGCGTTCATTGTTTTACCCACGGGAAAGACAGGGTTAGTCCACATCTCGGAAGTTGCTGATGCATACGTCAAGGATATTAAGGACTATCTGAAAGAAAATGACAAGGTTAAAGTCAAAGTTCTTTCAATGGATCCTAATGGCAAGATTGCGCTATCTATTCGCCAAGCGCAGCCTAAACCCGCTCACCGTGAATCGTCTCGCGAAAGTGGCGGGCACAGGGACCGTGAACGGCGTGCGGCTCCTCAAGTCACTTTTGAAGACAAGATGCAGCGATTTATGAAAGACAGTGAAGATCGTCTGCAGGATTTGCGCCGAAATACAGAATCTAAACGAGGTGGCCGCGGCGCAAGCCACTAGGCACCTGCCGGGATGGCGGAATAGGCAGACGCAGAGGACTTAAAATCCTCCGGCCAGGGATGGTCGTACCGGTTCAAGTCCGGTTCCCGGCACCATATTTTTAAAAGTTTAACCCGCGGAGTTTGAGCGGGTTTTTTTGTTAGCCGCTTAATCTGTGCGGGAAATCACAGGGACGGTGCGACACTCGCATGGTCTTCATAGACGGCTAGCTGGCTGACCCACGCAAAGCGAGGCGATTTATGACAAAGACAATGATGATGCGGACCCTCACGCTAAATGACCTCTATTTATTGAAGCCGGTGAAAGAAGTTGCATTATCACCGGATGGGCGCTTGGTGGCCTATATCCAGCAGCAGGTTCTTAAAGATGAAAACGATTATACAAACAATTTGTGGGTGACAGCCACGAATGGACAGGAAAGGCCCCATCAATTGAGTCGTCATCATGTGACTGACCGGATGCCCAGATGGTCTCCCGATGGCCGATATCTCGCGATTTTGTCAAAACGTTCGCCGGATCTGACTTATAAGAGGGGGTCTAGTGGGGAGGAGCAGACCAAGGACGCCGTCGACCAAATCTGGGTGTACGACATGCAGTGGGGCGGCGAGCCACGGCAATTGACCAACCGGGACCAAGGAGTGGCCTCGTTTGATTGGGCTCCCGACAGCCGCCGCATCGTATTTGCGAGCCGAGATCCCTCTGAGGAGGAGGCGGCTTATCTTAAAAGTCTCAAAGACAAGAAAGGACCCGGGCCTTGGGTGCTAGATCGTGTGCAACATAAGTACGATGGGGAAGGATACCTTGATGGGGTGCAGACCCACCTGTTTCTTCTCGAGTGCGAGACTGGCGCGGTGCGCCAGCTAACCTTTGGCCAGGCGAGTGAACTGGAGCCGCGGTGGTCGCCCGACGGGCAATGGATTCTTTTTCAATCTAATCGAACGGGTGACGCGGATAACAATCGACGCACCGATTTATGGCTGATGAATCTCCACGAGGACCAAACTTACCGACTGACGTGGGGTGATGTCGACGCCCAGCAAGGCATCTTTAGTCCCGACGGGCAGGAGGTTTGGTTCATCTCGTCCGCCGAACCGGAAAACAACTATGTGCTGCCGCGGCTATGGCGCATTTCTCTAGAGAAGGCAGAACGGGTGGAGGATTTGTCACAGTATATTGGACAAGGATGGCGGACGATTGGCGGAATTGTCCCCGATGTTTGGAACGGAGATCCTGTCGCCAATGCGCGTGTCTATCCCGTGCCCGTGAAACATAGTGCCATGATACAGATATCGCCGTCTTTTGATGGCACCGTGGATGGACCGCTGCGTTGGCACCGCGACGGACGGCTGTTGACGGTGGCGTCGATGGCTGGTCAAGCAAAATTGGTGGCGTTCTCCATGGATGGCACCTGGGACGTGTTGTATCCTACAGAACGTATGGGTACAGTCTATAGCTTTGATGTGTGCTCCGAAACGGTGGTGCTGCTTATGGGCTTGCCCCACACGGGGCCGGAGATTTTTGTCTGGGGGCCAGACGGTCTAGGGCCGCAATTAAGTCAAGGATCCAGCCAGTGGCTGTCGCAGCGCAAATTGGGAACCTTTCAATGGATTCGCTATCCGGATCACGATGGAGCGATGATTGAGGCCTTAGTGCTGTTCCCACCAGATTTTGACCGTCGCGAAGGCCCCGCTCCTCTATTAGTATCCATTCACGGGGGCCCGATGTCTTATGATGCGCCGGAGTTTGAGTTTGACAGCCAATATTGGGCGGGGCGCGGTTTTGTGGTCCTTCAGGTCAATTACCGGGGCTCTACGTCGTATGGAGAAGCCTTTTGCCAGGCAATCCAAGGCGTATGGGGACCCAAAGAGCATGATGATGTGATGTGTGGTGTCGACTATGTGGTGGAACAAGGATGGGTTGATCCGAACCGTCTCTACTGCACCGGATTTTCCATGGGAGGCATTATGACGACATGGGCCGTTGGCCACACGAACCGATTTCGTGCGGCTGTTACCGAACATGGCTTGTTTGACTATCGCTCGGCCTTTGGTACCGACGACTGCCATTTGTGGTGGCAAGATGACATGGGCGTTCCCTGGCAAAATCCGCAACAATACTATGACTCCTCCCCGGCTAGTGCCTTGACAGCAATCAAGACACCTCTGCTGATTACCGCAGGAGAGTGGGATTGGCGTTGTCCGTTGAGCCAGGCCGAACAGCTTTATGTGGCGTTAAAGAAGCGAGGCGTACCCACGGAGCTGGTGATTTATCCTAAAGAGCATCATGAAGCTGATTCGCAGCCTGCTCGGGCCATAGACCGTTTAGCACGCATTGATCGATGGTTTGCCAGGTGGGGAGCAGGTATTGAGCAGGATCAGTGATGCGGAGGCCGACTTGGTGGGTTTTGAGCCAGCGGGCCTAAACACGGGAATCCAGGGCTGCGCTTACGGTGCCGAAGGGTTTCACAGCGCGGAATAAGGAGACCTACGGCGTAAGGTCGAAAGTACACGCCCTCAGAAACACTCTGAGGGCGCGCATACTGCAACGAACGTCAATGCGAAATCCACCAATGACTGGGAAAGATCACGCCCCCAATCGGGTTGTAGTCTGTCAATGTTCCGTGTAAATTCTTGGCATGCACCACCAACGCGGGAAACTCTGGCAAGTAAATCACTGCGGGTAACTGCTTAGCCGCATAATCTTCATAGGCATACATCCGCTGAATAGCTTGTTTGGTTGTTCCGGGAGCATAGGTGGCGTCAATCAGATGATTCATGGTTCGGCTGGAATAGCTACCGGAGTTTTCGGCCGCTCCTGTCTTAAACAGCACACCCCCAGAAGGATAGCCGGAAGCGTATCCCCATCCGCCATTCCAGTTCAAGACTTGCCATTGAGAGGCGTTGCTAGGACTATAGCTGACCACCGTATTGAACTGCTGATATTCGATATGGCACACGATGCCTTCCTGAGCCCAGCCTTGCTGTAGGATTTGGTCGATATGGTCGTAGCTGGTGCTGCCGGACGCGGCAAACATCGTGAACTCCAACTTGATACCATGTTTAGTCATCACGCCGTTGACTTCGTGCCACCCCGCTGCTTCTAGAATCTTTCTGCCGCGCGCTGGATTGTAGGCATACGGGTCATGCGCTAATGCCGGATCGACAAACATGTTCTGGGGCTTGGGCGCCAAGGTCGTGTCATCAATCACACCGTAGCCGTGATAGACGGCGTCAATGATCCCCGGCTGATTGACACCTAATTGCAGCGCCTGGCGGACAGGCAGTTCATCAAAAGCCTTTCCAACGCCGTCTGGGGCTTTGGGACTCATATTGAGTTGGATGTAGTTAAATCCTAGCGAATATAAAGGAGTCAGTACGTCATTGGTCAATTCATTGCGTACACCCAACAAAGCGGCAGGAAGATAGCCGTAGTTGACGGTGCCTTCTTTGAGTGCAGTAAATTCCGCCGATGAGGACGTTTCGTATTGAAAGATGACCTTTTTGACATAGGACTTATGGCCATCGTAATGGGGATTGGGAACATAAGCCCAATAACTATTGGTCGCCGAGGAGTGAAATTGGTAGGGACCATCCACGACTTGGTAAACGGCGTTATTGGGGGCATTCGACACGTTTTGGATGAACTGCATTTCCTTGCTCATATTATTTGGATACTTATCCCACACTGACTCAGGCACTGGGTAGATTTGACCAATTCCGTTGCGAACAAACCATTGTTGGCTGCTGGGATGCTGCAGGGTGAATTGTATGGTGTAAGGACCTGTGGCTACGACGCTTTTCCATAGGGTAGGTACACCGCCCGATCCTGACCCGGCAAAAGACCAAGCGTAATTGACATTGCTTTGGCTGCCGGCATTCATGACCTGCCATGTGAAGACCACATCTTTGGCGGTCACCGGACGCCCGTTGGACCAATGCCACTTCTTGTTCAATTTCACCGTATACACAGTGCCCTGGCGATTCCAGGTGACAGAGGATGCCAGGCAGTGACGGGGATCAAACTGGTCTTTGCTGTTAAAGTACAGCAAAGGCTCGTAGCTCATATCATCAATTTCCGAGTTAACCGTTGTGTCCGCGGTCAAGGACAATTCAGGAAAAAACCAGTTAGGTGACGTTTGCGCGGCCAGCGCAATGACGACGGTGCCGCCTGATTGCGGAGATGCGGTGGTAGGGGTCGAGTCCGACCCGGATCCGCAACCAGCGGCAACCAATGATAGAATGCTGAGAGCTCCCAGCATAGTCCATTTGCGCATAGATCCTCCTCCTTTCCTTCGGGAGCTCTTGTGAGAACTCTCTGTGGATTGTCGGTAATTCGCTAAAGCACTAAAGAATTCCTGCTAAACGGGAATTTTTGTTGCATTTTTCCGGAAATTGTCTGCTGCGTACGGAGCAACCGTCGTACTAGTGCAACGGATAACAGTGATTACGGGCTATTAATGCCGGGTTAAGCTCGGCGGTGAGTTTCTCCTGCCTCGGTTGCTGTCTGGGCAAAGACTTCTTACTTTGGGCCTGTTGTGGTTTATGGCATTGAGGAATTTCTCATATTGGTTTTGTATAAGGTTATCAACGTTGAGAAATGGGATTGGTGGTAATTTTTTATGGGCCAACAAGAATGAAGACAAACCGTTTACAATAAGTAGAGAAGACAACAAGGGGGACACCACGCATGGTCAACCGTCAGACCCGTAACCGCAGTATCGTCTTGATGGCGTTGGTTACGGCCGCATTTGGAGTGGTCGGAACGCGGTTTTGGTATCTGCAAGTCAAAGAGGGCGCCCATTATCAGACGTTGGCGCAAGCTGATACGTTACGCAAGCTACCTATTCCAGCGCCTCGAGGTAATATTGTGACTGCGGACGGCAAGGTAGTCGCCACGTCTCGGCCGTCCTGGACACTGTACTACCTCGCCAACGGACAACCAATGCCGTCTGCGGAACTCAACTTGCTGAGCCAAGAGTTGGGGCAATCCCCGGCTTCTCTCAAAAAGGTCATTGCCCAACAGCTAGCTCAGTTGCCAGCTTATGATCCTCTGGTCATTACCTCTGGACTGACGGCGGCGGAAATGACCAAGATCGAAGAGAATATCAATAACTTGCCGAACTTACGCATCCAGCCGATTGCGGTTCGTTATTATCCCTACGGCAATCTCATGGGGAATATTATTGGCTATACGTCACGTATCAATGCGGCGGAGTATCAGCAGTTAAAAAATAAAGGGTTTTCGATGACGTCCATTGTGGGCGCGGCCGGGCTTGAACAAGAATACAATCAATATTTGCATGGGCATGCGGGAGGCGAGTATGCCGAGGTTAACCGTCAAGGTCAACTGCAGAAGCTGTTAAGCAAATCGGGACCGGTTCCTGGGGATACCCTGCATTTGACTATTAACTGGCGACTTGAGGAGACAGCGCAAAACTCCTTAGCGTTTGTCATGAAGGCGATGCAAAATTCACGCGTGCCATTTTCCCATAGTACGGGCGCAGTGCAAGGCGCGGTGATTGCCATGAACCCCAATAACGGGGACATTTTGGCGATGGCGAGTTTGCCCACGTATAACCCGAATAAGCTGATTCCGACTGATCCCAAGGAATACAGCAGCTATTATGCTAAGTTAATGTCCAGTCCGCTCGTGAAAGAAGGCATTAGCCCTTTTATCAATGAGGCCATTTCGGGATGGTTTGCTCCGGGTTCCGTCTTCAAACCGATTATGGCGATTGCAGCCTTAGGATCAGGCGTGGTGACCCCGACGACGGAAATTTTTGATCCCGGCTATTTCCCGAAAGACCATGCCTTTGGCAACTGGTATGCGCCAGGCTTTGGATGGTTAAATATCGAGCAAGCGCTAGGACTGTCAGACGACGTATTTTTCTACTACATGGGCTATGATATGGGCATTCAGACTATGGACCACTGGATGCGGACATTTTTGCTGAATAAGCCCACAGGGATTGACTTGCCGGATGAAATAACGAGCCAGATTCCGACACCGAAGCGGTTGGCGGCATCAGGACAGGGACCTTGGACGTGGGGATGGAACTTAAACACCGTCATCGGCCAGGGGATTGCCCGCTACACGCTGATTGCTTTGGCCCGAGCCGACTCGGCCATTGCCAATGGGGGGACATTGTATTGGCCGCATTTGGTCAGTGAAATTACGACTCCTACCGGGAAAGTCGTTAAGACCTTTAAACCCGTTGTGCAGGGCAAGGTGAATGTTCCCTATTCAGACTTTCATACGGTTCATGTTGGCATGGAGATGTCAGCCCAAGATCCCAACATCGCTAAGGGAGTGTCCGGAACCGGGTATGGGGCGCTTGCGGGTCTTCCCGTGCCCGTCGCTTCCAAAACCGGAACGGCGCAGGTGGTGGGCCAGTCCAACAACTATAACGCCTTTTTCCTCACGTATGGTCCCATGCCTCACCCAACCATTTTGATTTTAGTGTATATCCGGGAAGGCAACTGGGGAGCCGATTCGGGGTTTGTTGCACGCGCCATTTATGATCAGTACTTCAAGATTCAAGATCCCAAAGCCCAGCCGCTCTTCCAGAGTGTCTATGGGTTAAATTGGAAGTGGCCGTTTGGGTATCAAAAGCCCGCGGCGCCTAAATATTAATGTAGGGTATCCCGCCGATGAATATGAACGCGTCTGATTTCAGCCTGATCGTTCATCACGTTGCCTCATTTTTCGTTGCGTGCGGGGTATTGATTGAAGGAGGTGACCACCGGCACTGGGCTCCCAAGAACGGGATAGGCCTTCAGGATTGTCGCCGTACCGTCGGTCCCCAACCATACGCGATCCACTGATGTTGGATCAAAGGTCGTGTGCTTGAACGACACCCATGTATCGCCGATTTTGTAGCTTACGGGATCGTTCCAGTTCCAAAAATACTGGGAACTCGACTCCCCCCTGAATATGCCGTGAATTCGGGTGGGCTGTCCATGAGGATTATAATCTGCGATTCCAGTCAAGGCCGCCCAGGCGACGAGACCGATCAGCGCGACCTTTGATACCATGGAGGTCACTCTTTTGCTCGTGGTCTGAGACCGAGTTCTCCAGTACCGCGAACGCAACCCCTGTCGCGTCGGCAACAGCAGTGCTACGATCATAATTGCCGCGGCCCCGTAAACGATAAACGCGTAGCGGTAAGGCATCACAATCATATCCTGCCCCCATTTCGATTACGATAGAACGCTTAGTAATGACGAGTCCGCTCAATCCTAGAATCCGTGATCCTTCCTACATCAACTATAAGGTCCAGTTCCTGCCGCAGTTGCCGTTATATGATTGACAAGGATTTTCCTAGGCGGTGTTATTCATTACCTGGGAAGGTATCTTGCCGGATACCTTCCTAAGGTAATGAATCATGAACTCTCGTCAATCTGCGATGTCTTGGAAACACCCTAAAATGATATCGTCGCGCGGCGTGTGGGGCGTTGGGATTTACGCAGCACGGGCTTCCTCCCAAGGTTATTCACATGTTTTGGACGGTATCGAGGATTGGCCTGTCCTTCTCGCCTCATGATTCGGGCAATAAGGGGGTTATCTTAGTACGGAAGGAATCTGGCCACGAGTGGCTTTTTTGGGTGAGAGCATCCACAAGAACGACCGTGCTATCTTGATTAGCAATGAGCGTGCCCGATTCGCTATCCACCACGAGGTGATATAGACCAAGCGAGGACCGTCCAATGGCACTGACTCCCGTATAGATGCGCAAGGTTTGACGATAAAAGGCAGGGGCTAAGTACGTAATGGATTGGTGGGCGAGAACCATCGAGAACTGCGACGACCACCAATCAAACCCTTCGTCCATCAGCGCATCAAAAAATTCTGTGCGGGCTTGTTCAAAGTATATGGCATAAGAGACTTGACTGACGTGGCGGTTCGCATCTGTTTCACAAAACCGCACGCGTATTATCGTTTCATGCACAAAACGTTTGCCGCCAATCACCAGATCATTCATCGCATGTACGGGGAAGAGTGACCCCTTCTTCCCGCTCCTCCCTTTTTAATTTGAATTATTGGCATGAATCCCACTCCATGATTCTAGCAAATTGGGAAGGGCTTGGAGCGAGGAGATGGTGAAATCCGGGCGGAGTACGGATGGCGAAAGGGGTTCCCATCCTCCGAGATCGCCTGACCGACGGCTTAGGTGAATACTCGTAATATGGGCACGCCGTGCGCCCAGAACATCCTGCGCCACTTTATCGCCGATATGGCAATCAATGGTAGGAGCCTGGGCAAAAATTCGGGGATCCGGTTTAACCCATCCTGATTCCGCTCCAATAATGCGGGAGAAGAGAACGTCCCAACCCAGCGTCGCAATATATGGCTGTTGATGACAAGACCAGCCATTGGTGATTAGCACGGCTAAAAGAGGCTGAGACTGGAGCCACAGCAAGAAGGGCCAAGCGTCGGGGAAAACCAGCGCTAAAATTTGGCGCCGATCAATGGGGACAGGAGGCGGCAATGTGCGTCCTAAGGCCTTTTGGGCGATACTTTCCCAATCATAGGCGGCCGATTTACGGCCTTGGCGCAGTCGACGGATACTTTCCTTCTCCATCAAGGACCACAATTCTGCGACCGATGTCTGCTCCTTGCGCGCCAACTGGTCTAGCCATGGGTGGAGATGAAGTCGCCAGTAGGGATTTTTCAGCAGCGTGCCGTCAATATCTACGCTTATCATCCGCAAGCGATGCACTGTCTGCTCCTTCCATGTGAAAAAATATGCAAAGTCATGCGATGTCAGGCTCTAACTTTGTTATTATAGACGAAAAGTTTGTAAAGGGTGACGAATGACATGCTTATTGTGCAAAAATACGGTGGCAGCTCCTTGCGCAGCGCTGAACATTTGCTCAACGTGGCGCGCAAAGTGAAACAGGCGGTGGACCAAGGGTATCAAGTGGTGGTGGTGGTATCCGCGATGGGGGACAGCACAGACGCTTTAGTCAGTTTGGCAGAACAAATGAGTGCGGTACCTTCTGCCCGTGAAATGGACCAATTGCTCTCGACAGGAGAAACGCAGTCGAGTGCGCTGATGGCGATGGCGCTCGAACACATGGGGATTCCGGCTAAGTCGTTTTCTGGACGGCTAGCAGGCATCGTGACCACATATGACTACGGCAAAGCTCGCATTGAACACGTTGACCCCAAAGAGTTACGCAATGCCTTAGCGGTAGGCCTAACACCAGTGGTCGCGGGCTTTCAAGGGATTACGGAGGCGGGAGACATTTCTACGCTTGGGCGCGGGGGCTCAGATTTGACCGCCATTGCGGTGGCCAATGCGCTAGGCGCCGACCGGTGTGAAATTTATTCCGATGTAGCGGGAGTCTACACGGCCGATCCACGTATCGTACCATCCGCAACGCCCCTGGGAACGTTAAGCTATGATGAAATGTTGGAGCTCGCCAGTCAAGGCGCGCAAGTATTGCAAACGCAAGCCGTGGAATTTGCCAAGGGCCAGCAGGTGCCCATTTATGCGCGGTCGACGTTCAGTGATGACCCCGGCACTGTGATAGCGGAAGCGGACAACATGGAGAAACCGGCTGTCACCGCGGTGGCGTTAAACCGCCATATTGCGAAAATCGGTTTAATCGGCGTGCCGGATGCACCCGGCGTGGCGGCCTTGCTCTTTGGGCAATTGGCTGAGCATGGGGTGAATGTAGAACTCATCATTCAAGCTGTCTCCCATAATCAGCTCAATGACATTGCCTTTACGATTGAAGAGCAAGATGTTAGGCGTGCTGAGCCCATTGTAGAGGACTGCCTCCGTCAACTAGGAGGTCAGTCGCTTGTCATTGACACCGATGTGGCCAAGGTCTCCGCCATTGGCTCAGGAATGCTAGGACGGCCTGGAGTTGCCGCGCGTATCTTCCAAGCCCTGGCTAGCCAAGGAATTAATATTCAAATGATCGGAACATCTGAAATTAAGATTTCATGCATCATTGCCCGTGAACATGCCGAACAAGCGCTTGAGGCTATTCATACCGCTTTTGGATTAGGGGCTTCCAGTGAAATGGTAGAAGAATAAAGAGGAGCCTAGGCTGCCCCGTAAGGGGCGCCTGGGCTCATTTTATTTGTGTTCGTGTTTTTGCTGCGGAAGTGCTCGGTGTCGGAAGAGAGGCGCGAGCTTGCCCGCCATAACCCCCATCATCCGCAATCCTGTTTGCACTTCTTTGTCTTGCATCACGCGCATTAACCCCAAAAAGCCGCCCAAATGCTCGCTCTCCTGGGCCGATTGGCGCGCAGCGTCCTTAATGGAAGCTTTTAAGACTTCCGCAAAGGATGTTTCTTGGGCCATATCCAATAGCGAAACGAAGAATTGGTTGAGGTTGTCTTGCGTCAACATCGTGGTCGCAAGGCCAAGCAGCGTGCCAATTTGGGTGATAATGCCTTGCTCGTGTAGACTCGCTAAAACCTCCATCGTTTCACGTAGGGCGGGCAGAGCCCCATCTGGCAGGAAGGTTGCTCCTTGGGCGAGATATTCCGTCGCTACGGCGCCGGCAGGTCCTGCTAAAAGCTTGTTGACGACGGTGACAAGATCTCCGAGCTGTGCCAAACCCTGCCATTGGTCCTGGGTTAGGTTGGGGATGTCTTTGGCCTGTAAGGTGGCTGTATCACTCATCATATCACCCCTTCGTCAGCATTTCGGTCAAAAAGTCGGCCACCGGAATCCCCCAGTCGGGCACTTTACCCTTGGTCCGGAAAAACATTTCTTTATACTGCAGTTTCAGCAAAAAAGGTACGTGGCCCATACGGAAGACTTCCCGGTCTCCACCGTACCAGGTGTTGGAACTGATATAAAACGCTTGATTGTGGCCCATATCGCCTATACAGTCCACGATTGGACGCATTGGTTCGTCAGCTTTACGGGCATTCATCATGCCCAGGTCCTTGGCAATTTGATGCGCGACAACGTCCGCTCCCATATGAGCGAGGATCCCCAGTTTCGGTACAGTGACCGCAGCAGCGTCGCCACAGGCAAAGACATTATGATATTTGGGGTTGCGCATGGTCATATCCGTTAAAACAAAGCCAACGTCATCGGAAATGGGCAAGTCTTTCAAAAAGGCATGGGGCACCCAGTCAGGAAAAACAATTTTTAGCTCCGCTTCGATACTGGGACCATGGGCAAACTCAATGCCGTCTTGGGTAATACGGCTAATATCGTGGGTATTGTTGACATAGTGAAAGCCCATGGTCCCGGCTTTGGACAACAGGGCATGGACAATGCCTTGGCCGGCGTCCTCCGCAATCCATTCGGCCGGAGTAAAGACGGTCACTTTATCAGGCCCACCGAGATTATGAGATTCAAGCCAAGCCCCCATACTGAGCATCACTTCGACGGGCGGACCCTCACAAGCGGCTTCGGCGGTGGGAATCAAATCACGAGTTTTGGTGCCCTGGTGAAAGCGGGCGGATCCGACGGCGATGGGGCCTCCTTGATAATCATGATAGAGATAATGGCGCAGACGGTTGCCGTAGTATGTATCACTGACGGTATGACCATATTCGGCAAACCCCTCGATTTTGTCATAGGCCAGACGGGCACCGACGGCGATAACTAAGTAGTCATAGTGGATTTTTGCCACCGTAGCGCCTAGGCGCTCCACCGGGAGATATTCTACCCATTGACCATCCACGTCCACATTTTGGACATCACCTAGAATAAAGTCCAAATGATCTTCCTTCATCGCAGGAATTAATGGCATATGCATGGAATACATCGGGTTACGATCTTCTAAGACTTCGATCCCGATATTCGGTACAAATAACAAGTAGGATTTGCGATCAATGACCGTAATATCAACGGAATCGCGGGCAAACTCCCGGATTTTTTGGGCTGCGCCGAGTCCGGCAAAATTCGAACCCAGCACAACAACGTGCGGTTTTCCCACAGATAAGCCACCTCCTATCAATACGCTACTAACCCTAATCTGTCCAAAACCGAGGGGATCGAATCCTAGCAATTCATGGACTAGACAAAGCCTGCATTATTCTTTCAGAGACTGTATTTAATGGCGTATGATGAAAGAGGTCATAAGCATGCGTATTGAGAAAGAAGGAATAGATACGGCAACAGTTTATACGATCGTTTTAGTAGCCCACGTCACCTGTGCCATCACCGGGTTTTTGGGCGCTACAGGCCTTGTCGTCGCGGCATATCGTCAGCGTAAAACGGGGGAATTGCCGGCGAAGTTTTGGCAATATCAGGCGTACGTACAAATCATTACGGTGCTTTTAGGGCTCTTTGGGATGACCTTGTTTTTAATGGGGGGCCGTCCGAAAGTGATCTTTCATATTCTCTATGGCCTCATGGCATTGTTAACGGTCCTCGTGGAGCGAGGTTTGGGTCCAGGCAGGCAATTGCGCGAAGTGCTGGCGCATGATTATGGCCACGGCAAATTTAATGAAGCGTGGTGGTTTTTTGGCTTAAACTTGTTTCTCTGGGCCATGTATGGCCGGGGCCTCACCACCGGGTTTTGGGGTTTCTAAGGAGCGAGCCGCCACGGACACCCAGGGCGGCTCGATTTTCGGACAGCTATTTTGGCATGGACAAGCCCCATTTTTTGAACACGGGAGTGTGCACAAACGTGTAAGCCAAGGCGGCTTTCGCTAGCGGCCATTGTCGGCCGATTTTAAATTCTTGATGTTCTTGTGACCACAACGAACGCCGCACAAATAAACCTTCACCCGTACCAAGATCTAGCACACAACTCATTTCATGGTCATAAAGCTTATGGGGTTTACCAGTTTCTAGCAAATCTTGGGTGAGGTTGTACACCGCCGTCTCGGCTTGCAGCATCGCGGTGTGGCCTTGTTTGGGCCCTTCAAAGGCCACAGCGCTACCCGCGACATAAATATCAGGATAACGCACGCTTTGCATATCCTTACCGGTTTCTAGCCAATCGCGGGGGTTATCTCCGGCCAAGGATTTTTGGGCATCCTCTCCGCGAAAGGGAGGCGTAATAATCGTTAAAACGGAAGGCAGTTCTTCCCCATTACTTAAGATCACCCGGTCGGCTTTGACTTCTTTGATTTGAACGGGACCATGCCGCGTGATGTGACGTTCAGCAAAAACTTTGGTTAAAAATTCTGTGGCTTCTGGTCCTGCAGGGGCCCAGAGTTTGGGTAAAGGGTCAACAAAATCGATGGACCCCGCCACTTTGTGGTCTTTCATCCATTCTTCGAGCTCTAAGGCCACCTCAAAGGCGGGTCCGCCGGTTTGCACGTTTTGGGCCCATCCCACCACAGTCGGTCCGCCGTGATAGCGGGTGAGAGCGTCTTTAAGGGCCAAAGCACCGTCCGGTGTGCACACGTTATAGCCGTATTCGCGCAAGCCCGGTACTTCGTCATAGGCGAGTTTTTCCCCTAAGGCCACGATGAGTTTATCGTATTTGATAGGCCCTTGATCCGTCATAAGGGTTTGCGCTTCGGGGTTGATGGAGGTGATGGCGGCTTCGACAAAATGAATACGAGTCCGTTTATAAATTGTACGCAAATCAAAAGTAATATCTTTTAGCGACTTTTTACCAAAGGCTAATAAGACTAAAGATGGGCGATAGACAAAGGTGGCATCACGGGCTACCACTGTGATACGGTGCCCGCTGTGTCGCAGCAACCGTTTGAGCTTAATGGCAGCGGTGAGTCCGGCAAAGCCACTCCCTGCAATGACAACATCAGCCATGGGAACATCCTCCTTTTTGCAACCTGCTTGCAATTGCATTGATTATACTCCGTTTGTCGACCCGTACTACATAGTCCAGACGAGTGCATTTGGGCCTAGTGCTTTGGAACCAGGCAGACCGGGCACGATGCATGCCGTGAACGGTCTCATTGGACCTTCGATGACAGGCACAGTGGCCGTATTGCGTTAGTGTTGCACGGACTATGCTAAATATATACGAATGCAAGGGAGTGTTCGAGGATGGCGGAAGCATTTTCCTCATATAATCCGTCTACCACCCATATCTGGCCTGGTCTTGCCATGGTGGGTCTTTTAATTGTCGGGATGATTGCGTTGGCATGGCTGACCGTCAATGTGGAACGGTTGTGGACGGCGTGGGAGCAGTGGAGGGGACGCATGGTGCTTCATGCATTGTACTCCTCACAGGGTAAAGTGTGTATATTGAAGTTTTCAAGGATTCGGCCCATGTTGCGTCGGTATTGGCGCCATCAACAATCCCATACCGCCAAGGCCCACGCCAAAGGACCTGAGAAGGTTATATCTCGTCCCATGCGCCGGACCCATCCGCTTCGGTGATGGTCACGACAACTCGTAGGGTGGGCGAAATGTCTTCTGCTCGCTACCAACGGGCCATGTACCTAAGCCTCGTCTTTGGCGAGATGAAGTTTTTCGCTGGGAAATCGTGAGGGATAGGGGATACAAAGTAAGCCATGAAGAATTTTGCCCCATCACATGACGGGGGATACGGGTTATGGCAGCTAGAGGTTCGGATATAAGCTACACCTGGTCGTCGCTTCGACGTACGACGTGGCCATGGTGCAAGAAGTGACGAAAGCGTCCGTGTTCGATGTGACCCGGGCGCTTTCGTTGTTGAACTACAAGAAATCATGCAATGCATGGGGCCATCCGCGGTCAGATGGGTGGTTGAGAGGGGGGATGTGGGCGGTAGGTAGAGGCGAAAGACGGCGATCCATTCTTCGTCCTTTTCTTCTTGTTCTTTTACATCGGGTCTGAGGGAAAGCCGTTATGAATATGGAGGACTCTGCTCTGGATTGAGGGAAGAGAAGATGCGCGTGTATTAGGGTTTCCATGTGCGTTGCAAAATGATGGAGTTACACGAATAGAGATTAGCCGTCGCGAACCTCTGATATAAGCTTTTGGAGTGGTGGATGAATCTGGGGGATGTCCGTGGTGGCTGTCGTCCATACCATATCGATGTCGACCTCGTCGTACCCATGTATGAGCAGATTGCGCATGCTTTTCATGACATTCCATGGCAGATTAGGATAAGCACGTAGAAATTCCACCGTTAGTCGCCCCGTTGCTTCCCCGATAATTTCAAGCTGACGTATGACCGCGCTTTGCCGGATTTCGTCATCCAAAAATTCTTCGTGCGAGATTCTTTCCGTCCAGCGCTTGATCCGTTGGACCGCTTCCTCGATATGGGTCAACGTCCTGACGTTGTCACGTTTCGGCATAAATCACCCGCCGTGTCGCAAGAATTTCGTCGCGCAACACGGGATAGAGGCGTTGCTTGTTGGCCACATCGACACGCCGCCCCAATAGCTCTTCTAGGTCTAACGCCAAACGCCCGACGTCAAACAGAGATCGGATGGGTGATGTGGGTTCCACGTCATAGAGCACGTCGATGTCACTCTGAGACGTAAAATCATCCCGTAATACCGAACCAAAAAGCGCCAATTCCCGAATCCCATAGCGATGGCAAAGAGTTGTCAACCTGTCCGGATCGATTGAGATCGGCAAGCGTTCAGGAATATTCACGCGCTGCGGCATATGACATCCCCCTTACTGCTATCACATGGCGTGTGATCGGTAAATCAAGCTGTACCTGTGTGTTCTCAGATTATTTACTGAAATCGCTTACTGGCCCATTCACAATCTGCGAGTGGCATTCCATGTTCTTTACAATACAGCGGATGATTCCGTTTTTTGCATCATGTGTTATCTTTCCGATCTTGTCAACCATCGAATACGGTTATTGTATGCGGAAGGATGGGAACGTATACCAACAATTACAAAAACGTAGCAGGCTTAGTCGGAATCGCCCCGACATGGGCGGTTTGGCGGATTCTCGGAGGGGAAGTGAGTGCTGTTCTGCCATTGCACGGTTTGTGGACCTTGATTGGCGACACAATGATACAATTATTCCCTGTTGAGGTCTCCATGGGTCGATCCGGATGACCGAGCGTTAAAAACGGGTGTGGACCTAGCAAAAAAAGTGGGGCTCAAGTGGTCCGTGAACGGGGAATTCCCTGCAAGACCTTGTATGGCTAGGGTGCCGCGTATAACGCTGAGCCGGTGAAACCATACGTAGGGAATGGGCTTGCGAAAGTGGAAGGCCAAACCCCACGTGATTGACGGTAACGCCTGCAAGATCTCGAAGAGGAGAATGCGACTCCAAAAAAAGCAATGCGCCTCGTCACTTTGGAAGTTGTGGTTCCGTCCGTTCATGAACACCGCTTCCCCATCTCGATCACGAAGTGGTGCCAGATCTTCCGACGAGTGTTCGGACTTAAACCAGAGCTCAGCAAATCGAACGGATTCGAGGGGTGTTTACCGCTTCCGGCGAATGGTATGGCCGTCCCAAAATCCCCGCCGTGTGACAGCGAAAGGGAGAATGCATCCGCCAAACAACGGTAGCGCGGTTGATGCATGACTATCCGCTGCAGTTCGGCGCGACGGGGAAATATCAAGCGAGCCCCCATTCGCGGTACACGTTGCCGATGCATGCAAACGTGCTGCATCAAACCTTTACCGCCGAGCCGCCGTATGTTGAGTGGATGATATAATGCGTAAGGCCTCTTACTACGCTGCCGCAGTATATTGACTACCGATTTGCGTGACGCAGCACGCACCCGGGGGCGGGTTACCGCCCGGTCTAGGGTCAAAGGCCTCACTCTAGTCATGCATCGATCCACCGCTCATCCTACAATTTTTGGGGGTGTACAAGTTCTCAAGAGGATTTGCCCCCTGGTAAGGTCGCTAAATTGCTGGGTGTTACGCCTCAAGTGATCCAAGATGACAGAAAGAAGGCAGAATTCAACAAAAATATTCACTGACTGATCGGCGTTTGTACAGGGTTCGCGAAGGGGTAGGCACACCAGAACACGTGGTGATGAATGCCAGGATGCCCCGTGCCCAACAAAAAACCGATGGAAACTGAGAACGGTAAGGGCAACGCTTGAAGCAATCTTGATTATACACCTCTAGATCTTACGCAAGATGAAGATTTGCTCGCCATTCATGGTCGCCACTTTTTGCCCGGCAGTATTCGTCGGGCTATTTTCTTTGGGCATGCGTTTCAGAGGAATTGACCGGGTAACGTTGACGATGGGTTTTAGACCGTACCGCTCTGATAGTTCGATAATGATGTGGTCGGTGAGCAGTTGAACGTTTTTGACGATACGGTTGCCGACCACCCAGCATTGATAGCCTCCCGGACGCAGTACGCGGGCGATTTCACCAAGAGCTTGGTCGAGATCTTGATAAAAGGCCAACACTTCGCGGGCGCGGCGTGGATCACGGGCCGCAATTTGGCCTAAGGCTTTTTGGAGGACTGGTGAGGGTAAGGTGTTGGCAAGCGCATCGGTCGGTTGCCCGCCCAATAAGGATCGATCCAACTGGTGGGGAGCCGGACGCTCCTCGTTTGCGTCAAGGCCTAGCCACTGCAGTGAAAGACGAGAAAATTGGCCATAGGCCACCGTTGTTCGGCTGTCTCCGTAAGGGGGAGACGTCACCACTAAGTCGAATGATGCATCAGCAAACGCAGACAGGTTCATGGCGTTGGCCGCATGCAGTCTGACAGGCGGCAATGGCTTTTGTGATGCGAGTTGACGATTGCCGATTTCATTGCGGTTAAGGACTTTGCGAAAGACCGCGAAAACATCGGGATTCCAAGCCTCTAGGCGTTTGGCATCGAGACGGTAGAGCTTGAATTCGGCATTGCGGCTGTTAGATGTCCACCGCACCGTATCCGAAAAGGCGACCCAGAAAAACGGCTGAAGACCGGCGGGGACTACGTCGTCAATAGCGCGGCGAAGCCTCATAAGCGCCGCGATGACGGGTTCTTTGAACCAAAACGTCAGATGGGCGAACTTTGGCCAATCGGCTTCTGATACGGACAAGCTTGCAGCATACGCTAACACGTCAGGGATCGTCTGTGCCAACCAGCCGGGATCATACACGGTGGTTTTCGCTTGGCTGATAAGGCGCGCTAACGGATTTAAATCGGAACCGGTCACGGCTAAGTGTTGCAATATCCCCTCGACAAGGCTTGTGCCGCTGCCCATAAAGGGATCAAAGAGCGTCCGGATCTGGGGTTGATGCGTGCGAATTAGCTGAATCAAATGCCTGGCCACTTGGGGAATCATCATGGCCGGATAGCTGTGATATCCGTGGGTCCATTCTTTCGTGTTGGCAGCCGGAAAGTCCCAGTATCCTGCGGGCCGTTGCAAAAGCGCGCGGCGAATGGCGTCATCAGGCGCTGCTGATAAAGAAATAGGCACGAACATCCTCCTTTACGCTAGCTAGTGTACCATGACCCCCTTTTTTGGACCAGGTGGGTTGGGGGAAAACGATACAGGCTGAAATGGCCGTAAGGGGTCGTCTTGCGGGACATGGTAAAATTAGAGCGATGCGGGAAAAGAGGTGGGCTCTTCATGGCAACTATTGTGGTGGTACTTGCCATTGCGGGGTTATTCGCCTCGCTGACGACAGCCACTTTGGGCGTGGGCGGCGGACTTTTAGTGATGCCCATGCTGGCCTTATTTTTCCCTGCCCGGTTAATCATTGCGGCGACATTGCCCATGTTTTTAGCCAACGCCATCGTGACCTTTTGGATTTACCGCCGTACCTTTCGGACTCGCCGGGTCTTGTGGGTGCTGCCTGGGATTATCATCGGCATTATGGGCGGGACCGGGATTGTGGCGCATTTGTCTGAGGAACTCTTGCGGATGGTAATAGGTGGCGTTGCGGTCTTTTTTTTGTTGTTTACCGTGCTTGGGGGCGTACTGTTGAAGAAACAGGCGGCATTTCCCGTGTGGGTTGGGGTGCCCTTGAGTTTGGTGGCGGGCGTCGTGAGTACGTTGTCCAACATTGGCGGCACGTTGCTTTCGCCTTATGTTTTGTCTGAGAATGCCCCTCCCGTGTATTTTGTGGGAGGCATGAGTTTTTTGTACCTCGTGATGACGGCTCTTAAGATGGTGACTTTTAGTCTCACAGGGCTGCTGCACTGGTCAGAGATTGGCATGGCCGTTCCGTCGATTCTCACTATCATTTTAGGCGCACGCACCGGTCAATATCTTCACAAAAAGATTAATGTCCGCTACTTTCGCTGGGTTGTCTTAGGGGTCGTCGCGGTTTCGAGCGTTTTGCTCTTAGTCAGTCCCTAAGATATTAGGGCATAATGGGCATCCATCCCGAAAATAGTTTGTAACTATAGTCAAATAGTGATTTGGCTAGGGCGGAGGAAACGCCGGGATGGGCCCATTCATGCCCTTTACCATAAAGCCAATTGCTCAGGGTAAGCAGCCCTTGGCCCCGTCCCATCCACACGACATGCAAAACGTAGGGATTAAACGGCTTAGGGGTGCCATGATGGCGCAGGGCGTAAAAGTGATGAACCGCTGTGCGGGCTTGCATCATCGCAATATGTCCGAGTTTGGGCAATGCTGTGCGGCTGATATCGCCCACGCCGTAAATATTGGGCCACTTTTCATGGACACAAAAAGGGTCGGCGGGAAACCAGCCGTAGCCATCGTCTAACTGGCTAACGCGCAAGAGTTCTGACCCATGATAGGGAGGAATCCAGATCATGAGGTCGGCTTGGACTGCAAGATGACCAACCAAATGAATCGCGTCATGTTCCACGTGATGATATTGGGCCTGGGTGATGAGGTCGATGTGGCGCTGGGCTAAGAAGCGCGCTAACAATGCCTGGCTTTTAGGCCCAAAGGCTTCCCCGGGGACGGAGGCAGGGGTAATAATGGTCAGCTTCACATTCTGACGTCGATTTTGTTGCCGCAACCAAGCGTCAGTAAGGAAGCTGATTTCAAACGCGGGTGCATCTAAAGACCCTGCCAGCCTCGGCGTATCGTCCGGGGCCTGGGCTAAAGGACCCACGGCTAAGACGATGGAACGCGCGGCACGGTGCAAGCGGTCACCCGACTGCCGCGCCAAATAATCTTCGCACACTCCACCGCGCTCAGCGCCTAAGCCCGGGATGGTTTTCCATCCCGGATCGGTGCCCGTGGCAATAAATAGGGTGTCGTAAGACAATGGGGCACGGCTTGCCAGATGGACTTGTTGCTGGTGCGGGTCAATACGCATAATCGTGTCGCGGACAAAGTGTTGGCCGGCTTTCTCACACCGCTGCTTCATGGCAATGTGCCACTGATCAGCCAACGCAGGATGCCCCGCTGCGGCTGTGACAAGCGCGGGACGATAGGTCATGGTGGTCCATTGGTCGACGACCGTGACCTCGAGTTCGCGGGCGGGAAATAACTTGTGTAGCCAATAGGCGGTGGCCGATCCGCCAAAACGAGCGCCCAACACCACCACTTTATGCATGGCGGTGTACGCTCCGTGGGGACGTGAGTAAAGCAAATTGTTCGGTCAGACTGGTCAAAAGGCGTTGATATTCCGTGGCCAGCGAGGATACTTGTTGGGAAAGGCCGGATTCGCCAGGTACGTGTTGACTGGTGGGGAGTTCCAAAAGAGTTTGGGCTTCTAGGGTGCGCGCAATCAAGGCTTGGCGGCTTAAATCGTGGACATCGCCCAGCCCTAGCGCCTGTAAAATGACTTGGAGCTCTTGCGCAGTGGCTTCAAACCAGTGTGTGCCATGCAATACCGCTTGGCCGATATCAAGGCGGGGGTGGCGATGCTTCGGCGAATCCGCAAAAACCAACGCGCTGGGGCCTTGAAAAAAGGTCGGCACCAACCGTTCCACTTGACCGTGACTCATGGCAAATAAAACGGCGGACCCGACATCGACCGCGTCAGCGCCAAGGGCCAACAGTTTGGCGATATCCGCAGCCCCTTTGGCGCCGCCAGAGGCGATGAGACTTACCCCCTCGATGTGTCGGCTGATGAGCCAATCCCTGGCCCGTTTGACAGCGGAAGCCGTGGGAATGCCAAAATGATCAGAAATCACGGCAGGACTACCTGCGCTGCCTGCTTCAGACCCATCTATGGTAATGAAGTCTAAGGAGAGGGCGGTGAGGATAGCCAGATCCGCTTCCAAATGTTGACTGGCTGGAATTTTTACGCCAATGGGCACATCTGGGTTAATCCGGCGTAAGTAGGGGACCAACCGAAAAAAATCGCGGGGAATCCCGGAATGAAAAACGATTTGATGTTGGCCGGCCATCCGTTTGAGACGTCGGGGAAGATGATGGGTTTTGTGGACCGCAATTTCGGCTTCTGCGCCTTGCCCTAAATGAATCTCAATCGCATCGGCTAATTTAATCACCGCTCGGCTATGGTTCCACGGCCCTTTAGACCATTGCAAAATCCAGCGTTGCGCATAGGCGCGTTCTTCTGGGAGAAAGGGGCCTTCACCTGATGAGGCTGCCGTCCCAATGACAGAAGAAATTTGGGCTAAAGCAAGTTTTGTGTCGGCGGCCAGACCAATGCCGTAGCCCATAGGCGCGATTAACACGGGCAACCGAAGCGTCAGAGGACGCTTGGCGCGGGGACCTATCTGGGTGGTGAGTGAAATATTGTGGGTATGCGGATGGGCGTTCGGGTGAAATGTAGCAGGGTCAAACGCCAATTGGTCTAGGAGCGAGGGACTTAAGACAAACGAGTCCATGGGGTGTTCGGCGACTTTGCCCGACTGCGCCCGCCGCATGGTCAAGATAATCTCTCGCCAGGACCAAGCCTGGAGGCTATAAAAGAGTTCCAATATACTAGTGCGTGGCGAGGATCCTAAGAGGTGTTCAACACGGCGAGCCAGCAGGCGTGTGCCGACGAGCGCCGCGGCGATGGCTATAAGAGTGGCCAAAATGACGCACAGTCCTACGATTAATACGACTCTCACCCGCATACTCCTCTCGCTTTTGTCGCTAGGGTGTGCGCCCATGGTTCGTTTTATGCCGGCTTTGACAAAACTGGAGCGCCTATGGCAACGACCACATGCCCAAAGGACTGGCCGCGCTATCGATATCCATGCAAGGAATATCGCAGACCGAAACCTGATGAACATACTGCCAGAGATGAGCAAAGGACAAAAATTCTTGGGGACAAGGCGGCGGTGTATGCGGCGCCTTAATTCGGCCCCCTGTTACCCAATACAATACGGCTGCGTTGACTCCGACCAATTCATGAATGCGTTTGAGCTGCGACGTCGATGAATAGACGCCTGGCACATAGCCGCTGTCGGCAACGGTTTGGATCCATGTGTCGACATAAGTGAGCCAGGTTTCAAGGGGCGTGATTTGTTGGGGTTCAAGATTAAGATAAATGGCGGTATGTCGGGGCTGTGAGACCTGTTGGGCTAAGGCGGCCGCTTCTTGGCCGTCATGACGTCCTTGTTCTACGGACTGGATGCCACATGAAAAACGGCGCACCGCATTGGCGCCAACGTAAATGCTGACCAACCATAAGCCAGCTTCAGATAGAGCCTGTGCCTCTCTTAGAGAAAGCGCTGTGAACTGGTAGCATGGCCCTCCTAAATAGCGTCCCACAAAGGAATAGCCATGCTGTTTTAAACAAGGGCCTACGGCACTTAAATCCACGTTATTGTCGACCCCATTAAGACAAGATGGATGAGGACGTCGACACAAAATCTGGGGGCCGTGTCCCCGCCATAATTTCTGGCGATCTGTTGGAGCTAAGGCGATGCGTTGCGTCATTGGGATTCCTCCTTGACTAATGGATTTCCAGACATCAACGACGGAGGGAAAGAAAAAAGCCAGAGGGGTGATGCCCTCTGGTTTTGGTACTGACCCGGAAGCCTATCGGCAATGTCTTTTAGGAATCGGCGCTCCCCCCTGCACGCAAGTCCTCAAGACACTCCTCTAGTCGTGTTACGCATGCATCATATGACTAGAAGAAGAGCAGCTCCTACGGTGCGAGTGGCAAGGCCGTTGCTGGGACAGCAAGAGCCACCATATCAAAAAACTGGGTTCGCGCCGGCAGTGGCGGCGGCTGTGATGCGAGTGACTGTAGGAATGTCGCGACGAGTCGCTCATTGGGGAACACCTCCTTTCCGGGAAAAATCTGGTACACTCGCATGATATTCACGGGCGGCAACAGTGTGACGATTGAATAGGACCGTTTTATTGCGACAGGAGGATGCAGAAGCCCCTATTCCTCTCCTAAGTTTAGTGTTCGGAAAAGGACGAGCACCGCCGATTGTTGCGCTCCGTTGGCTTACGCTGATGTCGGGTAGCACGCACAGGAGAGTTCTTGATGGCTCCGGATCTAACCAAGGAGGGGTGAGCGTGATGGATCTCGAGGGTGTCGTCCCACAAGGAGCGGGATTGGACGTGCATAAGAAGATTGTTGTCGTCACCGTATTGACCCCGATGGTAACCTACGACCCGGGCGTTTGGGACTCTCACGACGGCTCTCTTGGCCTTAACCGATTGACTTCAATGGATGTTAGTCTAAATTGTGGACACCTCGAATTGAGACAACACCAAGGGGCGGTGACGAGTCGACTACTGACTCGGTGATGAAATCCGGTTACGCCAAGATGCGACCCCCGAACTGCGCATGGGAAGGATGAGGACAACGAACCGACTGCAGAACCTCTGTGGGTGGGTTGAGCCCATGCTGTGGCTTGTGCATTGGGCAACGTGGGACCAGGACCTAATCATCCCAGACCGCACGCACCGCTTTCGCACCATCGATCACCACGAGCAACCCGTCCGCGACCGTCAGGCCGCGTGTGGTGAAATCCTGCAATAACGCCGTGACCACGGTGTGATTTTCGCCCTTCCACGAATCCCCAGACGCGTTTGTGACCATCCGCATCCATCCCTAAGGCCCCACGACCAGATAGTCGGCCACACGTCACCCATCGATCATCACCACGACCCATGGTCGACCGTCCAATAGGCGTTGCCAGAAGCGGTCCAACGCTTGCTGAGTCACCTGGATAAAACAGAAGGGATGACCAAGAGGGTCAGCCGGTGCACCTTTTGCCAAAGGCTCACATATTTTACAGCATCACCACAAATCAGCGCTTCCCCTTGGGCGCACTATCCAGTTTAGTTCTGAAATAAGGAGGCACTTCCGTGAGTTATAATTCCAGCATGCCATTCGAAGATATCTTGCCGCTGCTCCTGTTGAACAACCAACGCGACCTGTTGCCCCTATTGCTACTACTAGGGGAACGCGGGGAATCTTCCCGGTCCGAAAGCTGTTCATCGGACGATTATCCTGTGCCCTCGAGTTTTAATGCGTACTTGGCTTCATTAGTGGGGGATGTTGTGCGTGTCAGTGTGTCTAACGCTGTGGACAATGCCTTGACGCTAGTCGGTAACCTCGCTGAAGTGGGGACCGACTTCATCGTGTTGCGCGATGCGACAGCTGCGGGGGTTCCATTGGGGCTCAAAGACCGGGTGATTATCCCCATTTCGAATGTGGTCGGGATTGATCGGGTTCCGTTTCTTGAGGGTATTTTGCCCCTATTGCTGCGCTTTCGGTCGTAAAGCCTGTGGTCAGACCCGAGGTTGCGGAGACGGTGCCTCAATCCGTCATGCGGATGGGGCATCATCCGCAACCTCGGCCTCCTGGTACGTTATCTGATGGGTTTAACGCAGAAGATATTGACGCAGAACACTGTGTAAATCGGGTCGTGCATTGGGACGGGTCAAGATGTCCGCAAAAGCTGTCGTAGGACGGGGCTCAGAGGCCTCACTAGAGGAGGCGGGCGCTTGTGCGCCAATGTCTTGATGCAGCAAGGTGTCAATCGTTTCGAACGCGGAGGCGAGCGCATCCAGGGTCCGAATCAAATGGCGGAGGTCCTCCACCAACGGCACCGCAGGATTGGGAATGGTGGGCGGCGTCTGTATCTCGTCCGTAGGCATTTCCGGCTCAGGGTCAGCAGACTCCGGTTCCGGTGGCGCTACTGGTTCTGACGGGCTGCCTTGACGGCTTTCTTCCACGGGGACAGAGGGTTCTGGCACCGTGCGCTCGCTCCAACGTCCCCGGAGCGGGGCATGGTCGGTGGAAAGATTCCCCTCTTTGGGAAACGCCATGGTGTGGGGCTTTGTGGCTTCATCCGGTCCATTGTTTGGCATCAGCACCATTCCTTTCTCGTCCTTATAGGTATGCGGACTCCTGACACTCTATGACACCCCGGCTTGGAAAAGGAGACCTACAATATGATCGCAGTATGGCGCAATGTTCCGGTGGTTGAGGCGGTAGGATACGTGGGGAGTGGAGGACATGGCGGATCCCGCCCGGTTCTATTGCGGACCCACAGTGGGGAGATTGTGCACGTCAAGCTGCAATTAAATCCGCAATCCAACCGGAGTTTAGCCGGCGACTGGATTGGTACCTTACTCGGGCAAGCCTTAGACGCGCCTTTTTTGGCGGTTCGGTTGGTGCGGATTGAGCACGATCAACTGGGGCATTTACCCTTTTTGGTGCGCTCTCGATGGCATCCGGGCTTGCAATTTGGGACCCAGTTTTTAAAGGATGCGGAACCAGTCAGGCCTAGTACCGTGGGGACTTTGCATAATCTCGACAAATTGCCCTTAGTGGCCTTGCTGGAGTCATGGTTGTTCAATTTAGACTTGAAATACTCGCATATTTTGGCGCACCATCAACGCCTCGTTGTCACCGATCACGGCTTTATCTTTCCTTATGGCCCCAAATGGCTTCCCTCCGATTTGCATCGCTTTCGTCGTCAGTTTCCCGCCGTCAAGCCTTTAACGGTGCTGGCCATGGCAGCGCCTGAGCGCTTTGATTTTACCCCAGCACTTGATGCCATCATGGCGGTTACGCGTCAGGATCTCATCGACTTGGTCGATTCGGTGCCGCATGATTGGGGCCTGTCATCTCACCGCAAGGATGCGATTGTGTCGTTTCTCCTCTTTCGGCAAAGTCGTCTCGTCCGTGTGGTGGAGTATTTGGAACCCTTGTGGAATCAAGACAAGGGGCAAGAAGCTCGTGTCGTTGAGAACATCGATTTACCAGACGAAAACACCGAACCCTATGAGAATGACAGCCTAGAAGCAGTGGTGGCAAGAGAGGACGAGGGCGATGGCGATCAAGATCGTATCCACGGGGCATGACAGGTACGTGCTGACGGAAGTCCCTATTAACCGCAGCGTAGTTGAGAAGTTGCAAACCTACCGCGAAGAAGATTGGCCCCATGTTGTGCTGTTGGCGCTGATGACTGGAATGGCTCTGGTAGGGCGCCAGGGCTCTGGTCGGTCATCAGAACGTGAACCGGGGCGCAATGTGGTACCGCCACAAGACATGCGCCGCTATCTTGAAGAAGGGTTCCACCAGTTGCTCTCAGGATGGGAGGAGCGGATTGTCCGCGATTTTGAGGCGCTTTTGAGTGATTTAGGAGAGCGGCGGTAAAATCTGCTGCTCCTCCACATTCGCATGCCAGATGCTTAGGCGGGCGGCGATTTCGGGTGATGTCGTCGCCAGCTAGTGACGATGAGTGTCAAAAGGATGGACAAGCTAATAACGACGAAGCTGTAGCCGAGATCGATAGGGTCAAAGAAATCGACCACTAAATGGGTGGATTGTGTCGGGGTATGGATAAAGCAGGACCCCACCATCATGATGATGGCGATAATAAGAGTGGTGGGCATCGTGCTCTTGTAAGATCCCGTTATGAGACGGGAGAAATTGATGCCCATGCAAAAGAGGTTGCTGGCGAGGTAAAAGACCATACTGCCGGTCCATAGCAGCAAAATGATGAGTCCTGGCCGGCTTAAGTAAAAGGTCGAGACATTCAAGTTGCTGAGTACGTAGACGAGTGGCCACCGTAACAAGATGACCGCTTGAGGGCCTAAGGTGCCGACGGTAATGAGATAGACTAAGATCACCACCAATGTTTGAAAGGCAATGGCCCCTAAGGTAACACGGCGAATCATGACGATATTCTGGGGGCGGATAAAATGCGATAACGTGGCAGTGACTTCATTTTGTTTCCATAAAAACCACGTGGCTACAATCCCTTGGCCTACAGGACCGGTATCTTTGAGAGCATGGGGCAAAAAAGCCCACCACGCCTCTACGTGGCCTAGACCCATCCCGGCTAAAATAAAAAACGTGAAGGCAAAGACGGGAAACCAAAACTGCACATTGCGAGAAAAATTTGAAAGGGAACGCGAAGCGAACCAAGCGGCTTCGGCAATAATCAATCCCTTCATCATCCATAAAGGTGTGGCGGGATAAAATGACGCGGCCAGCATTTGGGTGAATAAGGTCAAGACGGCCGTATCCAATACGAGGCATAACACGGCATGGATCAGCAGTAAAATCCACCGCAAGGGTCCCCATGCGTATCCTAGGCGGTCGACCAAAATGCCGGGAGGTGTGAGCTGAATCCAGATTAACCCCAGTCCTGTCATGCCCAATGCCAAACAGATGCTGCCTACGACCGCCCAATCCGATTGTGATTGGGAGGCGGTCATGAGGGCTTGCGGCCAAATGTACACCGCGCCGGTGACAATGGACGACGCCACCAAGAAGAAATATTCGAGCGCTCCTATCGGTTCAACCGTAGACTCGACAAAACGGCTCATCGCATTAATCCCTCCCCATAGAGGGTGACAACGACCGTTAACGTGGCATGAATGGGGAGAAACCCTGCGTGGGGATGAAACCACGCTTCGCTGCGGTCGTATCCAAAGGGATCCGTATGGGTTTTATTTGCATAGGCAATAGTGGACAGACATAAGTGCAAAAGGGTTTGTTCGGCACGGTGCGAGATGGAGCGTTCGTCTTGCAACGTCACCCGATTTTGACCGGAAATATCATCAATGAAGCCTTTGACGTGCAAGGTCTCACGCACGTTGATAGCGCTTGCCGTCTGAAACGTATGAAGGGACCTTGTATCGCTGATCCGGCTGATGCTCACGGTTTGTCCATGCCACGGAACGGACAACGTTAGACGTTGCACCTTGCCAGTTAGGTAGCCGAATCCTTGGGTCTGTAGGGGTGAATACATTACCGGTGGTCCGCCACTGGGAGGATAGACGTCGATTTGGCGCACGGTTAAGCTCTGCTGTTTCAACTCCACAATGGGTACATAAGGACTAATGCCTTGCGAAACCGCACTGGACCAGAATTTCCACCCGCGCATGCCAAGTTGTATGGGGGAGCACCGAATGCAGTTAAAATACGCGGCGAGCGCAATGCGGGGCGCAACGATTTGAGGAGACACATAGTTCATATATTCGGCTAAGGGGCGACCGTCCGCGCCCATCACCCAAAAAGTTTTAGGAATGGTGCCCGCGGCATTGATGGCGTTAATTTGCGGCCACAGCTGGCGAAAAGTGAGCCGATTATTCCAGATGATTCCCTGAAGCTGTCCCAAATAAAGGGCGCGGGCTGATTTTTCTTGGGCGTGCATGACGGCATCCGCGAAATTAGGAGCCATCACAGCAATATCGTAATATTCCTCATCGGGTTTTATCGTACTCAAAGCACCAGGAGTTAAGGTGACGTTGGGGAACACGAATCGCCAATGGTATTGCCCAGGTGTTTTGGACGCGCGAATACTCAGCATCAACACAATCCCTTGGTGGTCAATGGGCTTAGAATCCCAGCAACCCGTCAATAGAAAGAGCAGTGGCGTCACTAAAATGGCGATGCGCCATTTTCTTATCAACCGGATCACGGCCGTTCCTTTTGGGTTTGACGTAAGTGGGGAATTTCTTGGACGCTGCCGTGACGGCTTAACACCGTGTTGAGCGGGCGAGCTGAGCTGGGGCGTTGCCGCAACATGTCATAGGGAGCGCGCACGAGATAGTCTTTAAAGTCTTTTATGCGAAATGGGGCATAGGGCACAAAATAGGGCGTGCCAAATGACGTCATCTGGATCAAGGAGCCAATGAGCGTCATCGTTAGCAGCACGATCCCAAAGATGCCAAAGATGTCGGCAGTGACTAAAAGCGCCATATTGATTAACCGCCAGGATCCGGTCAAATCGTAGACAGGCCCCGTGTAAAAGCTCAGAGCGGTCAACGTGATGATGACGATGATTTGGGGACTGACAAAACCGGCCTTCACCACAGCAGTGCCGACGACAATCGCTCCAATGATGCCGATGGTGGTGCCCATGGGTTTCGGGAGACGCAAAGAGGCTTCCCGTAGGATTTCTATAATTATGACCATTAGCACGGCTTCTGCAAAGGGCGAAAAAGGCAGCGCCGCATGGCTTCCAAGTGTTATGGCCAGCAAGGGTGCGGGTACCAAATTGGTGTTCACTTGAGTCAGGGCAATGTACAGCGCGGGGAAGTAGACCCCCAAAATCCACCCTAGCAGACGAATAATGCGCACGAACGAGCTATCGTACCATACTTCTGCGTAGTCCATGGACGTACGGTAAAAATCGGCTAGGGGAGCGGGAGCAATCAGCACAAAAGGATCGCCATCGACCAAGATCAGAATTTTTCCCTCCAAAAGGCGCCAACATGCCACATCGACACGTTCTGTTGAACGCATGGTGGGGAATATGGACCGGGGATGATCGCGAATGAGACCCGAAATCATGGTAGCATTAGCCCTTCCTGAAATTTTGACTTGTTCCAACCGTGCGATCCCCGTTTCGACGAGAGCCGGATTGGTTAGGCCGTCGAGATAGGCTATAGCCACCGGGGTATGCTGGCGTTCGCCCAAAACCATTTGATGAAAACGCAACGATGGATCTAGGATGCGTTGACGTAGTTGGTTCATTTGGGTTAAAAGGACTTCGTTGAACGCATCTTCCGGCCCTCTAACACCAATTTCCGTCTGCGGACGCGAGATCGCCCGTTGTTTATAGGTGACGGTGTCCACGATCCAAACTTTTGGAAAACCTGGGGCAAAGATCAGCGTGTTGCCCGCGGCTAAGGCTCGGATGATGGTATCCCAAGAATCCTCAGCGTGAATATGGCCAGGAGTTAAGGTGTTTTCGCCCCACGACGCCGGATCCTCATGGGTTGTTAACAGAGGAGCCACAATATCCTGATCGACCATTTGCGTATCGGATAACCCGTCGATGCTGGCTATTAAGACTTTTTCAGGGGCACATGCGGGCACTTGCAGCCACCGCAAGAGGACATCCGGGCTGGTGCCAAACCCTGATTTGATTCGGTTGTAAGCGGCGTGGACGTTTGGGGTGTAATGCGTTAATGCTAGGGGGCCTTCACTTTGCAGAGCAAGCCACGCGTCTAGGGTTTGCAATAAATGCTTGGCAAGGGCTTGAATATCGCGCAGAACCGCTTGATCATCATAAGCCAACGTGATATCACCTCGGGGATATGTTGGCTAAAACGCTATGGTTTCATGCGCAGCCTCAGAGCGGATTAGATAATACCCAGTAACGCCCGTGACACCGCGGCAATCCGTCCGGTTAGTAGGGATAAGTCATCGGAGAGTTCTAACAGTGCTGAGGTAAAGGGTAATTGCGATTCGTCGACTTGGGTGAGGATGCGCAGGCGAATCTTTCCCTCTTGTCGCAAGATCTCGGGATTTTCTTGCACTAATTGAAGTGCCTGGGCATCGTCATCATGGGCAATAGCTTGCGTTAAGCGGTCGAACTGGGTGTGCAAACGGTCAAGCAGCCTGGCGGTATCTTCCCATAAAGAGGGAGGCCAGACAAAATTGCGACGCACCAGTTTATCGCGGGTATTAATGACTTTGATGGCGGTGTCGGATAAGTGCTCAAGATGGTTGGCCAAATAGAGGAAGCGAACTTGAGCTGAGAGGTCACTTTCGGTCAAATAGGTCCCTTGGGCCAGCTGGAAAAGATAGTGGGTAATGGCGTGGTGCAGCAGGTCCACATCAGACTCGGCTTGACGCATCGTGCGCGCGATGGTCTCTTGAGGATTCTCTAAGTAATCAGCTAGCAATGCGATGATGTGTTCATGAATGATCTGGGCCATGCGAAGAATTTCTTGAGACGCCCGGGCTAACGCTTCCGCGGGATCATCTAGCGCATCGTCTTCGAGCAGGACACTGATAGGCTCGGGTTTGAGGTCGGGCCACAAACGTTCCATAAGATGTGACAATGGCCCCAAAAAGGGTAGAAAGATGAAGGCGAGTGCCACATTGAAGAGAGAATGTGCATCAGCCAATTGACGTCCAGGGCTGTGGTCGATAAACCGCACAGCGGTTTCCAACCATGGCAGTGCCAAGACAGCCGCTAAAGAGGCTGTCAACTTCATCAGAAAATATGCACCCGCCGTGCGTTTAGCGCTGCGGGAACCGCCAAGCCAGGCGCTATAGAGTGCGGCGGCTGTGGAGCCGACATTGGCGGCTAACACGATGATGAGCCCCGTGGGCAAGCTGATAAGGCCATGAATGCGAAACGTAATGGCGAGCGCAATGACGGTGGCGGAGTTTTGGATCAAGGCGGTGAAGATCATCGCGAGCAGGTATGCCAATAGTCCATTATGATCAAGCCGGGCCAGGGCGAAGCGCACAGTGGGAACGGTGGAAAGCGTATGCACAGCGGAAATCATCACCATCATGCCGTAGAAAATGAGCCCGAACCCTAATGTTAGCGAACCTAACGAGGCGTTGTCCCGTCCGCGTTGAATGATGCCAATGACCACGCCCGCAAAAACGAGAATGGGCGCATAGCGAATAAAGTTGAACGATATAAGCTGAACGGTTAACGTCGTGCCGATCGCAGCGCCGAGAATAACTTCCAGGGCTTGGCGTAGTTCCAAGAGTCCGGCGCTGACAAAACTGACCACCATGACAGTAATAGCGCTCGAAGAGCCTGCTAGCATCGTGGCGCCGAGCCCAAGAACCATCGACCCCAGAGGGTTTTTAGTCATGACTAAGAGCAGAGAACGCAGCCAACTCGAGGTTAGCCGTTTCAGGCTGTCACTAGTTTGAGAGAGACCAAAAGTAAAAAGCGCCATACCGCCGACAAGAGAAATCCAACTGGCTGTCATCGGTTAGTCCTTCGGGTATTCGGGATTATGGTGTGGCAGCAGGCGAAAAGGACGACGATCGCCCGTTTCCACAAACACGGCCATTTCCGCGATGTTCACAGCATGGTCAGCAATACGTTCAAGGTAGCGAGCCACTAATGATAAATTACTGGCTTGTTCGATAGCATCGGGATTTTGGCGCATAACCTGCAACATTTCGTCGTGCAACGCGCGGTACAAGTCATCCACTTGATCGTCCCGCCAAAAAACGTCCCGGGCCATGTCTTGGTCACGCAGGCGCACGGCTTCTTGCGCACGGTTGACCATGACAAGCGCTTTATGCCCCATGCGGGCCAGGTCATCCAGTTTTTTGAAATAGGGTTGTCGCGCTAATCGGTGAGTCACTTCCGCAATATCACAACTATAATCGGCAATGCGCTCCAAGTCGCGGACATTGCGTAGTCCTGCGGCAAGAATTCGGAGGTCTTTTTGGCGGGGCTGCTGCAAGGAAATAAGCTGCAAAGAATCTTCCTCGATTTGATTGGTTTCATCGTCAATGCTGTCGTCATGGTTTAAAACCCATGTCGCCAGCTCTTGGTCCTGATGATAGAGGGACGCGAGTGCTTGTTCCAGCATGCGGGAAACCTCTTGTCCCAAAAGATTTACCCGGTCTTTAATCGACTGCAATGACCGGTCATAGCTGTTTAAAAACACCCCGTGCCCCCCTTCCGCTAGACAGTATCTCTTATTATATACTGTTAGCCGCCATCGTCCATGCTCTTGACGCGGATTATTGCGATGACCGAAAATGGCGGAGACAAGGGCTGAGCCATGAGGGAGAATATGTTACATTTAGTTAAGGAGCATAAGGATTGCGCAGACCGTCTATAACCGATTGCGGTAAGACGGCAGGCCAAACAGCATTAATGGCGGTGGCGCACTAAGGAGTCGCACACACTATGGCACGTTGGTTAATTATTTTGGCAGGGGGACGGGGCGAGCGATTTTGGCCGCTGTCTCGGATGATGCATCCTAAACAATTTTTGACATTGATGGGCAATCACAGCATGATTCGTAGCACTCGGGACCGCGTGCGTTCACTCATCGGACCAGAAAACACCTTGGTGGTCACGGGCCGGGATTACGTGGAAAAAGTCCAGACGAATTTGCCCGATGTTCCATCCTCTTTCATTTTAGGAGAACCGGTTGGGCGCAATACGGCGCCATCCATTGCATGGGCGGTTCGCGAAATTTATGGAAAAGATGCGGACGCGGTTGTTTTAGTGTTGCCGTCCGATCACATGATTAAATATCAGAAACGGTTTCAAAAACTAGCCGAGATGGCGCTTAATGCCGCCGAAGTTCACGGCGGCTTTTACACGTTTGGCATCGTGCCCACCCACGCTGAAACCGGATATGGTTATATAGAACAAGGGGCAGAAGTCTCTCACGGCATATTCCGTGTCAAGCGGTTTATCGAAAAGCCACCCGTGGAGGCGGCCCAAGAGATGGTGCAATCGGGACACTTTATGTGGAATTCGGGAATGTTCGTCTTTCGGGCCAATGACTTTTTGGTTGCCGTGGAAGAGCATATTCCCGAATTGAGTCAGGGAATTGAAGAATTATGGGCGCACCCGGAGCGCTTAGATACGGTATTTCCGGCCCTGCCTCAGATTTCCGTGGACCACGGGATTATGGAGCAAGCGCAAAATGTATTTGTATTGCCCGCCGATATCGGCTGGGACGATGTGGGTACCTTTGCGGCTCTCGCCCGCCATTTGCCCCGCAATGACGAGCAAAATGCCGCACGCGGCCATGCCATTTTTGTCGATAGCCAGAATGTCACCGCGATAAGCGAAGGTCCAGTGGTGTCCTTCATCGGGGTGAAGGATCTTTTTGTGGTGGCGACCAAAGATGCGGTCCTCATTTTATCGCCCGACCGTAGCCAGGATGTGCGGCAGGTCGTTCAGGCCCTAAAAGAGGGACAGCACGACCATTTGCTCTAAGAGGACGAGCCCGCACCCGCGGGTGCATTCTGAGACGAAAGGCAGGCTTACACCATGAACGAAACGGTTAAAAAGGCGGTCATTCCTGCGGCAGGGCTTGGTACACGGTTTTTGCCCGCCACAAAGGCTCAACCGAAAGAAATGCTATCGCTAATTGACAAACCCACCATCCAATACATTGTCGAAGAGGCGGTAGCGTCGGGGATTGACGACTTGTTGGTCGTCATTGGGCGCGATAAAGGGAGTATTGAGGACCATTTCGACAGAACCCCCGAGTTAGAGCAGTATTTAAAGAGCCGTGGGAAACAGGACTTGTTGGACGTTGTCATGAATGTCTCCAAGCTCGCGGATTTGCATTTTATTCGACAGAAAGAGCCGTTGGGTCTAGGACACGCCGTCTTATCGGCGAAACGCCACGTGGGATTAGAGCCGTTTGCGGTTCTGTTGGGGGATGATGTGATGCAAGGTCAGCCTCCTGTGCTCAAGCAATTAATCGACCACTGGGAGCCCGGTTTGTCGGTCCTAGCGGTCCAGCCTGTCACGCGGGAAGAGGCGAGCCGTTACGGTATCGTTTACGGGAATTGGGCGGCAGATGGGCGGTCCTTCCGCGTTTCTCACCTCGTCGAAAAACCGTCTTACGAGGCTGCGCCAGAACATCCTTTAGCCATTATGGGTCGTTATATTCTCGATCCCGGAATATTTCCGGTCTTGGAGCAAATTGAGCCGGGCGCAGGCGGAGAGATTCAATTGACCGATGCTTTGGATGTGATGGCCCGGCAAGGGAAACTGATTGCGGTCGCGTATGAGGGGAAGCGCTTTGATGTCGGCGAAAAGCTAGGATTCATCAAAGCGACGGTAGAGGCCGCACTGGATCGCGACGACTTGCGCGATGATGTGGTCCTCTATTTGCGCTCCCTTGTGGAACAGTTGAGCACCGTTTCCAAATAAGACGGGGCTATTTTGCTCATACACCTCCTCAGTTGGATGAGGAGGTTTTTTTGTCCCGCTTGTTTGTGTCCCAATTTTGGGATTTTGAGTTCATTGTGTCGACAAACAATCGCATGGTCATGGCATTAATTTCCAGATTATGCCGTTTGCCATCTGCTATGGTTCCAAATGAACCATGAATAAGGGGGCAGACATAGTGGCTGGGACATTATCCATGAATATGCAAGGTGTGGGCGCGAGAGAACCAAGCCCTAAAGCTCAAAGTCATAAAAAGGACATTCGCAAGATTCAATTGATGATGGCGCTCGTCGGGTTGGTATTAGGACAAGCCATGATTTTCCACCGTGCCGCGCCGTTCTTATGGATTGTTTTGGTCTTGGTATGGCCTAGGTGGCGTTCTGTCTTTGGGGCCGTGCTGATTGGCGGATTAATTGGCACTGTGCTAGGGATTAATTGGATATCGAGTGTGGCCTTGTTAGGACTCGCACTGGCAATTCCCATGCCGTGGCACCGAACAGGACGCGGCTGGATGCAGTGGCCTCTCGTGGGACTAGGGGCTGGCGGACTCTACTTAGCGGGCCGGGGCGTCAATTCTTTTGAAGCCATTATGGCCGGGCTCATTGGTATGGGAGCCATTTTGTTATATTGGGCCGCGCTGCGTCAGATTCATGTGTGGGACACCGGACAAGGCAATCAAGCAACCTTGGTCATGGGCCTGGCAGCGACAGGATCCTTAATTGCTGGGCTTGAAGGCTGGATGTTTGGCCCTTTTTCGCCGAGTCTCATCGTGGGGGGCTTGCTAATTTTGGGCGCCGCGGTCCTAAATGGCCCGGCCGGCGGCGCAGTGGCAGGTGCCACCTTGGGTTTTACATTGGCCGTCAGGGGTTCAGGTCCTGGCGGCGGGCTCGGGATCCTTGTAGTGGGAGGATTTCTTGCGGGAATCTTAGCATCTCGACAATGGCGATTGGCGCCTGTGGGCTTGATTGCGGGCATTGTGCTCTACGCGGTGATGGTGCGACTGCCTCATCAAATGACCATGCTCTGGGTATCATTGGGCGTGGCAGGCGTGCTCTTTCAAGCCCTGCCGGGATCTTTTGTGACGGCGGCGCGCCTTTGGGTCCAAGTTCTGGTGACCGGTGAGCGTCCCGACCAGTTGCCGGCGAGGATGGAGCAGATTGCGGGTGTCATGAAGGAAATGGCGCATGCGTTTCAAATTGAAGAAGAAGAGACCGGGCAGGAAACGAGCCTAGTCGAGGTCGTTGTCGGCCAAGTCTGCCGAAAATGTTCTTTATATCGGTCCTGTTGGGAGGATGAATTTTATCGCTCCTACCGCGGCCTTCTGGATTTGACAAATCAGCCTACAGGAGAACTCTTGTCTGTCGCGGATTTGAGCCGCGATTTGCAAAAACGCTGTATTCGTCCAGACGCGGTGGTTCAGGCCGCGAATGTGGCATTAGGCAAGGAGCGGGAGCGCGCGCGCTATCGTCTACGGGTTAAAGAGTCGCGGGCTCTGGCTGAACGTCAACTCGGGGGTTTGGCTTCTCTTATTCAAGAGATGGCTCAGGATTTGAACTCTGGTCACATGCCGAGGGCTGGAGTGCGTGTCGTGGAGCCCGCTCTCGATTGTGAAGTGGGGGTGGCCAAGCGTCCCAGACGTGGGGGTATCGTCACGGGAGATAGCGAGATGGTCTGTGAATTGGGTAAAGACCGCGTGGTCTTTGCGTTATCGGACGGTATGGGCGTGGGACCGCGAGCTGCGTGGGAAAGTGGTACGGCGGTTGCTCTTTTAGAACAGCTGTTGAAAGCGGGATTTAATCAAGTCCTGGCGGTGCGTGCGGTCAATACCACATTGCTTTTACGATCGGTGGAGGATCATTTTGCTACGTTAGATCTTTTGATGGTTGACCGCGTGGGAAAGGGGGCCGAGATGGTTAAGGTGGCGGCAGCCCCCACATTTCTATGCCGAAATCGCCGCGTGGAAATCATTCGTTCTCACGCGGTACCTGTTGGTATTTTGCAAGAAGTCCACGTGGAGCCTGTTTATCATACGCTGGATCCCGGCGACCTTATCGTCATGGTGACCGATGGGGTGCTGGAAGGTGCCGATGCGCATGCGGAGGAAACGTTGTCCAAATTGTTGCAAGAAATGCCTACAGCCAATCCGCAAGTCATGGCGGAAACTATTTTGAGCTATATGCTGGGCCACGATCAAGACGGGCGCGACGATGCCGCTGTGATGGTCGTCCAGATAAAGGGCCATCGCCAAGCGAGCCGGATCCCAAGCATCTCAGAACCTAGGGAATGGCAACATATCCCTCCTGTTCCTTTAAAAGCTTCACGCCGCTAGGGGTGCATTTGCACCAAATGCGGTCGACTTTTATACTACAAGTCGATGAAGGCCGCTTGCGTGAGAGGACTGCGAATGATGGGTGTGTTGTCAATCGAACAAAGATTTTTGGACACCGCGCGTCGGTTATGGGCGCCAGGGGCTACGATTATCGTCGGCGTCAGCGGCGGCGCAGATTCTTTAGCGCTGCTTTTTCTCCTGGCGCGAATTAATCCGCAGTGGCCGGTGACGTTGCAACCCGTCCATGTCGATCACAATCTGCGGCCGAATTCCGCAGACGATGCCGCGTGGGTGCAACAGGTGGTGCGCGACCGTTTGGGCATGGACGTGGTAGTAGAGGCGATTCACATTGTGCGCGAACGTGGTGAATCATGGGAGATGGCTGCAAGGCGGGAACGCTACCGGATTTTGCGTTCGTACCGCCAACAGGCAGGACCGGATGCTTGGATTGCTGTGGCACATCACCAGCGCGACCAAGCCGAAACCGTGCTGATGCGTCTGATTACAGGGACAGGAATTCAAGGATTACAGGGGATGCGAGAAAAAACCCAAGATATTGTGCGTCCTCTCCTCACATTTAGCCCAGGGAGTTTGCGCGATTATTTGCAAGCGCACGATGTGTCATGGCGGGAGGATCCGACCAACCAAGACCCATATTGGCTTCGAAACCGCATTCGCTGGCAATTACTGCCGCTTTTACAGACTCGGTTCAATCCGCAAATTGAGACGACCTTAGCGCAGCTGGCTGAGCGGGCGCAGGAAGAATATCAGGTGATTGCCCAAAGCTCCGAGCAGTTTCTGCTATCTTGGAATATCGATGTGCGTGCCGAACCGCTGCTCTTACCCAAAGCCTTTGGCCTGTTGCTGCCTGCTGTCCAGGCCGATGTCATGCGGCGGATTGGTCAAGTTCGGGGGCTAAGACTGAGTCGAAAACATATAAGACAGGCGCGTGATGGCATGGCCCAGTGGCCTAAGCGCTTTCGCGTCTGGCAAAATGCCCAGGGTGATTGGCTAATTGCCGGGGATAGTGCGGCTATCCACACGTTATGGCCATCTCATGAGCTGCCGCTGCAGGGAAGTCTCATGTTGCCTGGAGGACGCTTAGTCGTCTCACAAACCTTCTATAAGGAACCCCAGGCATCGGCCACTTTCATTAATGCGGACCGATGGAGCGCATTAAAGGTGAGGGCGTGGCGACCAGGTGACCGTATCGAGCCCTTGGGGATGGCCGGTCATCATAAGAAACTGCAAGACATTTTTGTGGATGCCAAACTTCCCTGGTCCCAACGACGGTTGTGGCCCGTCATTGTGGCGGCAGAGGATGACCGTCAGGTGTTAGCGGTAGCGGGATTGGTAACGGCGGAAGCAGCGCGATGCAAAATTGGTGGCCGGTGTCATCAGATTGAGTATTTTCAAGGGGATTTCCCGGTTAAAGAAGGAATATAATATTGTGGTATAATAACGCAACTTGGCCCATGCACGCCGCTTGCGGCGCAATCGTGCGAGAGGAGGCCGTTTCTTGACAAATCGATGGCTTAGAGGAGGACTGACCATTGTATTGGCGGTGCTCTTCATTGTTACGTTGTGGGAATTAATGAGTGGACAATCGTCTACAACGCCCCAGGAATCATACAGCCGTCTTCTGTCCATGGCACATAGCGGACAGGTCAGCAGCGTGCGTGTGGATCCTCAAACCCATGTGGTTTATGCGACCACCACGACCGGCAAACAGTTTCAAACGACATACGCGACGGGTGGGACCGCGTCGTTGTCCAACACGCTGACAAATGACCATGTCACCGTGAACATTATGAAGCCTGCGACGACGTCCTTTTGGTTGAGCCTTGTAGGCAACATTTTGCCACTGCTCTTGATTGTCTTTATGTTGTACTTTTTCTTCAGTCAAACTCAAGGTGGGGGCAATCGGGTCATGCAGTTTGGGAAATCCCGAGCGAAATTGCACACCGATGACCATAACCGGGTGACCTTTGCTGATGTGGCGGGGGTAGAGGAAGAAAAGCAAGAGCTGCAGGAAGTCGTGGATTTTCTGCGGTATCCTAAAAAGTACTTGGAATTGGGAGCCCGTATTCCGAAAGGCATCTTGTTATCGGGACCTCCAGGTACCGGCAAGACGTTATTAGCCAAAGCGGTGGCAGGAGAAGCCGGAGTGCCATTCTTTTCGGAAAGCGGCTCAGCCTTTGTGGAAATGTTTGTGGGAGTTGGCGCGTCTAGGGTGCGCGATATGTTTGACCAAGCCAAAAAGAATGCCCCGTGCATTCTCTTCATTGATGAAATTGACGCCGTGGGCCGAATGCGTGGCGCGGGCTACGGTGGCGGCCATGACGAGCGGGAGCAAACACTAAACCAGCTGTTGGTGGAGATGGACGGCTTTGGCGTCAATGAAGGCATTATTGTGGTGGCTGCGACGAACCGTCCAGATGTGCTGGATCCTGCCCTATTGCGCCCGGGCCGCTTTGATCGTCAAGTGATTATTCACCGCCCGGATGTGCGCGGCCGCGAGGCCATTTTAAAGGTGCATACGCGTGGCAAACCGTTGGCAGATGATGTCACCCTCGATGTCATCGCTAAGCGCACCCCAGGCTATACGGGAGCGGATCTTGCGAACTTGTGTAATGAAGCCGCGTTATTGGCGGCACGGGGCCGGGAGCGCACAATTCACATGAGTGACTTTGAGGAAGCAGCGGAGCGCATTATGGCAGGGCCTCAAAAAAAGAGCCGGATCGTCACCGAAAAGGAAAAAAAGGCCGTGGCTTTTCACGAATCGGGTCACACCTTGGTAGGAATGTTGGTGCCCCACGGGGATCCGGTGCACAAAGTGACGATTATTCCGCGAGGCATGGCGATGGGCTACACGCTACCCTTACCCGATGAGGACCGGTATTTGGTCACGAAGTCGCAGATTCTCGATCAGGTCGCGATGGCATTGGGAGGACGAGCGGCGGAAGAGCTTGTCTTTGGGGAGATTTCCACAGGAGCGCAAAACGACCTCGAGAAGTCCACATCCATGGTTCGGCAGATGATTACCGAATATGGAATGTCGGATGAGTTGGGCCCCATGACCTATGGGGAGAAGCAAGATCAAGTGTTTTTGGGACGAGATATTGGACGCGATCGCGACTATGGAGAAGATGTAGCGTCGGCGATTGACCGCGAAGTGCAGCAAATTGTCACGGAACAGTATCAACGCGCGAAGCACATCTTAATGACGCACCGGGTGACCTTAAATCGTCTGGCCTTAACCTTGATGGAAAAGGAAACCTTATTGGCCGATGAACTCGAGTCCATTGTGAAAGGTCGCGAAGTGGCCATTTAAGTGGGTAGCCTGAAAAACTCGTGATATTTCACGGGGTTTCAGGCTATTCTTATGGTAAGACGGAAAGGAGTGGATGGATTGTCCACAGCGGAAGCAACAGCGTTTATCGGCACGATGGAGCAGGGCACGGGCTGGTTTTGTTTTCCAACCAAGCGGTTCAAAACAATTACCTTGCATGCCTTTTGGATTAATCAATTAAGCCGTCAGGAGGCCGCTTTAGGAGCGTTGTTGCCCCATGTGATGCAGCGGGGCACGACAAGCTGGCCGACCTTCCAACGCATGGAGCAAACTTTGGAATCGTTATATGGGGCATCGTTTCGAGCGGACGTGGGCAAGATGGGCGACAAACAGTTGTTGTCCTTTCATTTGGAAATTGTCAACGGCAAGTATTTGCCCGGTCATCCCGATACGCTAACACAAGGATTGGAATTTTTGTACGAGGTGCTCGAACAGCCGCTAACGGAGGGGGAGAGCTTTGTTCCGGCTATCGTGGATCAAGAAAAAGACTTATTGCGCCGGCAGATTCAATCGTTGATTAATGATAAAGGACAATATGCCTTAACCCGTCTGATTGAACAAATGGCGGACGGACGGGCTTTTGGTCTGCGGAAGTTAGGGACGATCGACGAGCTCGACCGCATCACGCCGCAAAGTCTCTTCCGCCATTATGAAGCCGTCAAGGGGCACAAACCCTTTGTCTTGTTTGCCGTAGGGGATGTGGACCCTAAAACCATTGAGCGGTTTATGGCCCGCTATCAAACGCGTCAAGCAGATATGTTGGAACCTATCGCTCCTTACACGCAACGATTTCATGACCGGACGTTGATTGAGCGTCAAAACGTTCAACAGGGCAAGGTCAATATGGGATACCATACCGGAATTACGTTAACGGATCTGCGGTATCCGGCTTTGATGATGTACGCGGGCATTTTGGGGGGATTTCCTCATTCCAAGCTGTTCTTGAATGTACGGGAAAAGGCGTCGTTGGCATACTATGCATATGCCCGCGTTGATGCTGCTTTAGGGGCGATGCTGATTGGAGCGGGGATCGAGTTTGAGGATTTTGACCCTGCGATTCAAATTATTGGTGAACAGCTCGATGCTATGGCGCAAGGCGAGATTAGCGAACAAGAATGGGAGTTTACGTTGCGTGCTTTTGAAAACGATATTTTGTCTGAAGAAGACAATCCCAGTCAGATCATTGCACGCCAACTAGAACAAATTCTCATGGGCGGTGGTCAATCGGGCACGGCGCTCATTCAAGCCTTACATAATGTAACACGGGAACAAGTCCAAGAGGTGGCAAAGGCCGTGAGCCTCGACACGATTTTCTTTTTAACCCAAGCCGAAGACGTACAGAGACAGGAGGAGGCCCAATGAGTGTTATGAATCAGACGCTCGAAAATGCGGCGATTGGCGAGAAGCGCATCCAGACCGTCTTATCGTCGGGGCTCACCGTCGTTGTGATTCCCCGCCCGGGCTTTCACAAAACCTTTGCGACTTTTGCGACCCGGTATGGGTCGATAGACAACGCATTTCATGATCCCAAGACGCACGATATTATTACAGTCCCGGACGGCATCGCCCACTTTTTGGAGCATAAAATGTTTGAGAAAGAGGGCGGGGGTGATGCGTTTGATGATTTTGCGCGGCTTGGCGCCTCCTCTAATGCCTATACGGACTACACATCTACGACCTTTCTTTTTCAAACGACGAGCCACGTGAAAGAGAACCTTACGGTTTTGTTAGATTTTGTTCAAAGTCCTTATTTTACAGAAGCCAACGTCAATAAAGAGAAGGGCATCATCGAGCAGGAGATTCGCATGTACCTGGATATGCCAGGGGATCGACTGCATTCGAATTTGATGAAGGCGCTTTATGTGAATCATCCCGTGCGTATTGACATCGCGGGCAGTGTGGAATCGATTCGCACGATTACGCCAGAGGATTTATATACGTGTTACCAGACTTTTTATCACCCCAGTAATATGATTCTTCTTGTGATTGGCGATGTCGATGCATCTGAGATTATCGACTGGGTGCGGAGCAACCAAGAGCCAAAAGGATATGCCTTTCAAGGTCCCGTGGTGGCGGTGTATCCGGAAGAACCATCCACCGTCCATCAGAAGCATGTGGAAAAAACGATGGTGGTCTCGATGCCTTTGTTTGTGATGGGATATAAGGATGCTGAGGTCGGGCTAACTGGTAAGGCTCTCTTGCACCGGGAAATCACCTATGGCTTGATGTGGCAAATGCTCTGTGGCAAAAGTTCCGGGTTGTTTCAAGAATTGTATCGTGAGGGTCTGATTAATGACCGCTTTTATGCGCGTTATGGTGGATCTACGACCTTTGGGTTTAGCGCCTTGGGTGGAGAAACGCCGGATCCCGAAAAACTCGAAGCCAGGTTGGTTGAGGGGCTAGTGAAGGCTCCCTTAACCCAAGAGGATTTAGATCGCGCCAAACGGCGGGAAATGGGAGAGTTTATCGGATTGTTTCAAAACCCCGAAGAACTTGCCTATGCGTATAATAGTCTCTTTTTCCGTGGGATTGATATCTATGATTATATGGATACCGTCCAACACGTTACCCTGGAAGATATTCAACAAGCGCGGAGCACGCATCTACAAGAACCGCAGCGTGCCGTCTCGGTGATTCGTCCGCAAAATCCATAAATCGAGAAGAGAGGACTAAAGCCATGCCCCATGTCACGTTATCGGGGGAGGGCTTAACGATAGCCCAAACCTATGCTATTGCAAAACATTACGATCCTGTGGAGTTAGACCCGGAGGCCGCCATGAACATGGCGGCCTCCCGTCATATGGTAGTACGTTACCTGGATGAAGAGCGTACGGTCTATGGCGTCACGACCGGTTTTGGCCGATTTAGCGAGGTGGTTATTCCTGCAGATAAAAGGCAGACCCTTCAAGTGAACTTGTTACGCAGTCATAGTGCGGGGGTGGGCACGCCGTTTTCTGAAACGGTCGTTCGGGGCATGATGGCGCTGCGCGCTAATGCTTTAGCCAAGGGATATTCGGGCGTGCGCCCCGTGGTCGTAGAGCAACTGGTGAACCTGTTGAATAAGAACGTCGTTCCCGTGATTCCATCCCAAGGGTCGGTTGGGGCCAGTGGGGATTTAGCGCCATTGGCCCACCTTGCTTTAGTGCTCATTGGCGAAGGCATGGCCACCTACCAAGGACAGGTGCTCCCGGGTGCAAAAGCTTTGGAACGTGCTGGTCTGACACCTTTAGTGTTAGAAGCCAAAGAAGGGTTGGCCTTGATTAATGGCACCCAGGCGATGGGAGCGATGGGGGTGTTAGCTGTCCACGAAGCCACAGGATTGGCCGATTGGGCGGATGCGGCAGCGGCTTTGAGTATCGATGTGCTTAGAGGGATTCCCTTGGCATTTCATCCCGCCGTTGCCCGTGTACGTCCTCATCCTGGCCAGGCTTTGGTGCAGCAGCATCTGCGGGATTTGCTGCACGGTAGCCAATTGACGACGAGCCCTGGACAATTGCGGGTGCAAGATGCCTATTCCCTGCGAACCACACCACAAGTGCATGGGGCCGCACGCGAGGGTTTAGCCCATATTGCTGACGTAGTGACCGCGGAGTTGAATAGCGCGACAGACAATCCCCTTCTTTTTGCCGACGAGGATATGGTCATTTCGGCGGGCAATTTCCATGGGGAACCGCTGGCATTGGTCTTGGACTATTTAGGGATCGTGGCCGCAGAATGGGCCAGCATTAGTGAACGCCGCATTGAGCGCATGGTCAATCCCACGTTGTCCGGACTCCCAGCATTTCTTACCACCCATGGGGGATTGCATTCCGGACTGATGTTAGCTCAATACACAGCGGCGAGTCTGGTCTCAGAGAATAAGGTGTGGGCTCATCCGTCGAGTGTGGATTCCATCCCAACGTCAGCAAACCAAGAGGATCATGTCTCCATGGGGACGACCTCAGCGCGCAAATCGTTAACGATTGTGGGGAACTTGCGCTATGTGCTGGCGATTGAGCTGTTGGCGGGTGCGCAGGCAGCGGATTTAATTGGACCGACCTTGCTGGCGCCTGCGACCCGCAAGGTCTATGAATGGGTGCGCACGATGGTGCCGACGCTTGAGGATGACCGTTCTCCAGCGCCCGATATCGAAGTTGTTGCCGCTGCGATGCTGAGTGAATCAGGACAGCAAGTGTTGAATGAACTAGGCTTGGGGCGTGGCATCATTGTCTCATGATGCTGGCCCGCTTCCCGCCCCTAGGTGGGAAGCGGGCGCAGCAAGTGCTTTCGCCATGCCCACGAGAGAGCGGCGGAGACGGGATCAGAGCAAGGGACAGGGGTAATGTAGTCTGCCACCTGATGGCAGGCTTCGAGCCCTTCGCCGACCGCGACACTTACGCCGGCCCATTGCAGCATAGGAAGGTCGTTCATGCCGTCGCCAATGGCGAGCACTTCATGTGGCTTGATGTGGTATAGGTGCGCTAAATGTTGGAGGCCTTCGGCCTTGGTCACACGCGGCGCACAGATATTGACCTCTTGGTAACCGATATGGCTAAAGACTGTCAATTCATAATCGGGGCCTTGATAGCCAAAATCATCAATAAATTGTGTGACCTTGCGGTTACCTAGCATTAAAATTTCCAAAGGCTCAGTTTCTATGGCGGTGTCCTCCGTGATTACTTGGTCTTCGGGTTTTTGCCATACGTCATAGTCGGGAGGAAATTGCGTGAATAGGACAGGGTTGGCATATCCCAAATAGCAGCGCAGGTGCGCGTGGTGTCGAAATCCCCAACGCATCATTTCTTGCGTTCTCGTGATCGGGACGCCGTGCCGGTAGAGATCAGGCTGGGGCAGCGCGGGGTTGAAGACATACGCTCCATTATGCGCGACAATGGGACCTGAGATACCAAGCTCGCGCTGAACACGTACCGCGGTGCGCCAGCTTCGGCCTGTCGCGACGACGACGTGCAGCCCTTGGAGCCAGAGTTGATGCAGTTCGTGCGCGGCTTGCGGGCGCACGTGTGCTGCCTCATCGAGCAAGGTGCCATCCAAGTCACATGCAATCATCCGAATCATGAACATGCGCCTCTTTTCTATCCCGACATTGCGCAGGGATTCTGTCTCATACCGCGTATATATAAAGAAAGCTTGACACCTTAGGAGGGGGAAGCCCGTGGTAAGACTTGTCCTAGGCTCTGCGTCCGATTTACTGGAACGGTTGACCAACCAAGCCCGCCAACAGACGCAGCCGTGGGGTCTTGTCGTGCCCAATCAGACACTCGCGGTGTTCTTGTCTGACCAACTGCGCCAACCTGAAGAGAGTCACCTCCCTGAAATCATCAGTTTGTGGGACTTGGCGCGATCGTTATTGCCTCAGGGTGTCCATGTTGCACCGATCGGGATGGAAAAAGCGCTCGCCTTTTTGTTAGCGCGTGATTTTGCCCAGAGTTTGCCCCTTGATGTCCCGGGTATCTATCTTAGCATTGTCCGTCATGCTTTAGAACTACGCCGTCGCCATATTTCTCTGCCCGCCTCAGGTGGGATTGACTGGCCCCGAATTACACAGTGGTTAGAAGGGGTTATACCCACCCGGGTTTACGATGAACTGAGGGTATATCAATATGCGCAGACCGTGAAAAGTGTTCGCCCTTGGCAATCTTTAGTCCTGTACGGCTATGTGGAAGCTCATGCTGCGCAATGGCAATTTATCAAGGCCCTAGCTGCACGCTATCCGCTTACGGTCTATACACCATGGCTGCAGCATTATAGCAATCAACTTGCCGAGCCATGGGTCAATGCGTGGCGAGAGGAAGGCGCGGTGATTGAGGAAATCCCCGCGCACAGGTCTTCTGCACGGGAATTGGGGGTACGGGTGAGAAAGGGGACGCCGTTGTTGGAGAAGGTGGCCGGCCATTTGCAAGCCCAAGGCGCAGAGGATCATCTGCTCATTGTGACAGGCCAAGAGCCTGAACCTTTGTTGCAATTTGCCAAGCGCCGCGGGGTGGTTGTAGCGGAGGACGCTGGGCCGTATCGGCTTGCTCGTAATGTCTGGCAGGCGTTTTGGCGCATTGTCCGCCATACCCACGATGATGCGGACCACAGGAATTGGCTGGAAGTGATGGCAGTGCACGGAACCGGGGCCCAAGAAGCCGGGCAGTTTGCACAACGGTGGTCGGAGGACATTCACCGAGCCTCTTCGTGGACAGAGGTGGTCGCGTTGGTGCAACAAGCCGCCGCATTTCATGGACTCGAGGCTCTGACACGGTCGCTTAAAGGAGCAGATGATTGGGCTTTGTTCGATCACTGGCCATGGCGGCCCAATGCGGATTTACTGGATGAGATGTGGGCTTTGTTGCCCTTTCAGCCAGCCTTTCAACGCGCGCAGGAGGGGCTCAGGTGGGCATACGGCTTAAATGCCCGGCTCTTGACGGCGTCTGTGATAACGGTGGTGGCCGCCGAGGAGGGGACATTTCCCCGCGCACCTAGCCCCGATCCCTTATGGCCGGCGCATTTGGCCCAAGACTTTGGGTTGCCGGCATCTACCCATGGTCGTGATCAAGACCTGCATCTCATGCATTTGCTCCAAGAATCAGGGGCTCGTGAACTGTGGTGGTTTGGCTATGAGGACGGCAATGCCCTATGGCCTATAGGCATTAATCCAGAACCCGTCTCGATCAACCCCAAAGACCTAAAGTCAGTTAGGCCAGAAGACGATGGGCGGTCGGCTTTATGGTACCGCAGCCACTATGACAGCAAGGCATTTGACGACTATACAGGGCGGATCGGCACAGACGTTGCGCAAGAATTGGTGTCTTTGAAAGCCTCTCCCTCGGCTCTCGAGGCATTTGGTACCTGTCCCTTGGCATTTTTTTATGGACGTGTTTTACAAATTCCTGCAGATTCCCCCGAAGATGGTTTGGCGGTGCCTGCGGCCTTACGCGGCCAATGGGTCCATGCGGTTTTAGAGAAAATGGTGACCTACGGACAAGAGCTGACGCTGGATGTGTTGTACGCGTGGGTCAATGAGGTGTCTGCCATGGATATGGGGTCGGGATCTCCGGTAGGGCCCGTGCTAGAGAATGCGCGAGACGACATTGTCCGCGAATTGTGGCAAGTATGGCCCTTGGTACGGCCATCTAAACCGTTTCTGACAGAGTATCCAGTTGAGTTTACGGTGCAGGCCAGAGATGTGTTATGGCAATTGTCTGGGCGTATTGACCGCATTGATGGGTGGAAAACGCAAGAACTTCTCATTACAGATTATAAAACGGGAACCTTATCTGATCCCAATCATGTGCGTCCAGACAACTTGCAGATGCCCTTGTACCGCCAAGCCTTGGCGCAGAGTGTGCCGGGGGCTACGGTGAGCGCGCGTCTATTCGGCGTGTCTTTGCACAATCAATTCCAAGAAAAAGTCTTAGACGTGGCGAAAATGCCGCGCGGGCGGGTCGAAAATATTTTGGCAGCCATGGCGCAGCGCATGGTGGCGGGCGACTTTTTGCCCCTGCCGCAATTAACGGCGGATCCGTGCCGGTTATGTCCGTACACGGGATTGTGCCCAGGCGACATTAAGGCAGAGGCGCGCCGCAAACATGAGACAGAGGGCGCATATTGGACATTATGGGAGGATCAACAAGGGTGAGCCAAGCACAGCGTCCGCGCGTCGTGGATCAAGAAACCCGCGACCGCATTATCACGGATTTCCGCCATAATATTGTGGTTGAAGCGGGAGCGGGAACGGGCAAGACAACGCTCATGGTGGCGCGCACCGTTTACGCCGTGGTTCACCAACGGATGTCTTTGGACCGAATCGCCTTGATCACTTTTATGGAAAAAGCTGCTGATGAAATTCGCTCCCGGTTGGCGATGCGCCTTGAGGACGTCATCCGCGAGGGGGATCCTCTCGAGGCGGCATTAGCCCAAAGGGCCTTGGAGCAATTGCCTGGGGCCGCGATTACCACGATTCATGGATTTGCGATGCGGACTTTGCAGCGCATGGGGCCTCGTGCCGCGGTGCCGCTCAATTTTCGGGTCATGGATCCGTATGAGCAAGATGAGTTGTTTGATCAGGCTTTTCGCGCCTGGTTAGCGTCGGATGGGACAGCAGCGGAATGCACGCGTACGATCTTAGGCTTGGGCTTGCCCTTTGAACGGTTTCATACCATGGCGAAAATGCTTAGCCAAGAGCCGGACATTCCTAGCTATTCAGCCACCAAGCCCGGATTGGATTGGGTCGATGAGCTATTGGCAACGGGCGAAAAATGGATGCAGCGGGCTCAGGATCTGGCGGCGGAGGATGATCAAGGACGTCTGCAAATCTATGACATTGTGCGGTTTATGCGTTCGCTGAAAACCCTGGACCGTGCCGCATGGTATAAGGCCTTGGCCAGTTGGCAAGTGGGGGCACCGAAGGGAAACCGCAAGAAGTGGGCCGAGGCCTCAGCGCTGGCGGAACAAAAGGAGTGGGTGGCAGACCTGAAAGAGTCCCTGGCAGCGTTTCGGCAGCACCTCGCTGACTACCTCCTCGCCGAATTTTTATCGCTTATGACGCAAGGGTTCTTGCCATTTTGGAAAGATTTTCGCTGGCAGCGAGGGCAACTCACGTTTGATGATTTGTTGTGGGAAGCTCGCCACGTTTTGCGGAGGGGGCGTGGCGAAGAGCGGGACTACGACATGATTATGGTGGATGAGTTTCAGGATACGGATGCGGTGCAGGCAGAAATTATCATCCGGACCTTGAATCCATCATGGCAAGGCGATTGGACAAAGGCACCGGTGCCTGCAGGTTCTTTGTTTGTGGTGGGGGATCCCAAGCAGTCCATTTACCGGTTCCGTGGTGCCAGCGTGGAAACCTATCAAATGGTACGTGCTCAGTTGCAGCAGCAAGGGGCCTTGCTGCTTGATATTGTGCAAAATTTTCGGTCGCGTCCTGAAATCATTGAACCGGTCAATACCCTCTTTACGGAAAATTGGCCACAGCAACTAGACCCCGCCCGTCCCTATGTCGCTCCATATACACCCCTTGTCCCGTACATGCCAGCTGATGAAGCCCCGCGGTTTATCGTTCAAGGGGGACCTACCGACGGTTCAGCCTATGACGAACGACTTTTTCAAGCCCGCCTCATTGCTGAATGGCTAAAGCAGTGGGTGGTCAGCGAAAAGCTGGCGATTTTAGATCCGCAAAATGGGGCCACGCGCATGGCTACTTTAGGCGATGTGGCGCTGTTGATTCCCAACCGGACGGGCATGAGCATTTATCAAGACGTCTTGACACAAGCGGGGTTAGCGGTGGCACCCGAAGGCGGCATTCGGTTTTTTGAACGGGATGAAGTGCGCGGATTTCAGCAGTTTCTCTCGGCATTGCGCAAGCCGCAGGCTGTCTTGCCCATTGTCGCATGGCTGAGTTCTCCATGGGTGGGCATTTCGCATAGAGAGTTGGCCCAGCATCGCCGTTTAGGCGGAACATTTGCTTATCTGGAGGCCAATGCCCAAGGCCATCCGGCGGTTCTTCGGGCCTTAGCGCAATTGCGGAATTGGCACCAACAGTGGTGGGCATGGCGGGCTGAAGATTTTTTTTGGGCCCTTTATGATTGGAGTGGACTACCTGCGGCCCTCAGCGCGCGTCAAGACGCGGGGGCTTTGGCTAATCTTGAAAAACTTGCGGATTTGAGCCGTGACTTAGGGGATCTTTGGGGTATTGATAAGTTGTGCCAATGGTTGGAACGTAAGGTTCAGCTACGCGATAAAGAAGAGGAAGGGCCGTTGCCCACAGAGAATGATGCGGTTCATATTTTCACGGTGCACCGAGCGAAAGGCTTGGAGTGGCCGATTGTCATCGTGGCCAATTGGCACTCACGTCCTCGGGCAACGCATCCGGGTTTGCGTTTGTCCCAAGGGCGGATTGCCTTAGCCAGTAAGGATCTTCTCAGCCGCGATTGGGAAGCATTAGAGCAAGAAGAACGCGTGCGCCAAGACGCGGAACGCGAACGCTTGTATTATGTAGCATTGACCCGGGCGCGCGATTATTTAGTGGTGATTGATACCTATGCGCCTGATAAATCCAATGCGTGGAATCTCTATCCCCGCTGGGGCGCTTCCAAGCATTAGCCATTCTCGACCCGGTCCTTGCCCAGTCGTTTGGCTTGATATAGAGCCGCATCGGCGCGGTGAATGGCCGTTTCCGGGGTATCTTCACGCTCTAGTGCGGTGAGGCCCAAGCTAATGGTGACGGCGGTACCAATATGAAAGTCGTGCTGGCGTGTTGCGGTGCGAAGACGTTCGGCTAACTGATAGGCTGCGTCCAAAGACGTGTCGGGAATAATAATGGTAAATTCCTCTCCACCATAGCGCGCAAAGATGTCACTGCTGCGTAAATTGCTGCGGATGATCCGGACAACTTCGCGAAGCACGCGGTCGCCCGTATGATGGCCGAGAGCATCATTGAGTTGTTTGAAGTTGTCTAAGTCAAACATGATCAGCACGGGACGTCTGCGGCCTAAGGCGTGCTCGTGTAAGATGGCTTGCAAGGCCCGGTCAAACATCCGGCGGTTGTAAATCCCGGTGAGGCTATCCACTTCCGATAAGGTACGATAGCGTTCTTTTTCCTGCCACAGTTGATGTTCTTGCAGAACAGTTTCTGTCACATCGGAAGCGACCGCTAAGATGACCCACTGGTGGTTGTGCCACAAAGTGCGAGACGCTATCCGGGCCCAGATGGGTCGCTCGGTTCGCCCTTTGATTTGAATGGGGGGATATTCTTCGGTAAACGATTCGCCCGCTAGCCGTCTTTGAATGTTGATCTGCATGCGGTGACGCAGATCATCGCTTACGGCGAGAACATCCCATAAGTGCATGTGTGTGAACTCTTCGGGCGTATATCCACACCACGTCACCGTAGCGGGATTCACATAAAGAAATTTTTCGCGAGCAATGACGACGGGAGTAGGGATGGCATCTAGCACTTGATAAAAGGTGGCCGCTTCCTGGTCCATTTGCTCTTTTAAGGCCATAGTTTCGGTAATATCGATATAGTTGGCGAGGCGTACCATGCGTCCTTGATAAAACACCGAAGTGGCATAGGCTTGCAGCCAAATAGGCTGTTGATCTTTGCGCACGGCTTTAATGAGGGTGGCTGTGACATGGTTGGGATCTTGCAGTCCTAGGGCAATGGACGCCTGAATCTGGGATTTATAGGGTTCTTGCAAGACGTCCCAAACATAGAGCGACTGCAATTCTTGGGCCGAATAGCCCAACATTTTTTGCAAAGCCGCATTGGCATAAAGAAATCGGTCCGTATGCAAGTCCACGCCCACAAGCATCCGGTCGGTTAGCAGATTGAAGAACTCGTCCCACTGGTGCGCTTGGGCGGGTAGGTCCCCGGGTCGCGCTGGATGTCTTCGGTAACGCGTTTGTTCTTCTCCTCTTTCCAGCAACAAACAGCCAAAGCGTCTCAAAGTACCGCGGTGAGCTTTGGCCTTTCTCCTAGTGTAACGATGTTGCAGCAAAAAAACAAAGGATTTTGGGTGATGTCTTTTTTGCCACGAGGACATGTCTTTTGGGATGCACGCATAACGTGAAGGAGGAGGGGAGGCGGGTGGCAAACAGGCGGCGACAGGCAGCAATTGCGGTGGCGGTGTTGGGCCTGGCTATGGGAGTCGTAGCAAAAGGGATGCACCGGGTGCAGTTTTGGAAAATGAATGATCAGGCGCGGATCGTGTGGCAGGCGCCCTTTGGAGCCGGCCCAACCCATGTGGGCGTAGCACGAGGCCTTGACGGTCAGCAATATGGTCCTCTGGCCTTTGCCTATGCGCACAAGGATTTTTGGATTGCTGATTCTTACCGCAATCGGATTATCGAATCCACTAATCCTTGGAAAACTGTGAGCGTGCCCGGGACTATCATTGACGATTTGGTTTTTGTCCGCCGCGCGTTATATTTTGTGGATAACCAGCAGCTGGCCGTCTACCGGCTCGCTGACCAGCATATCACCAAAGTGATTCAACTGCAGGCTCCTTTGGGGCAGACTGAAGCAATTTGGCACTTGGCAGCCGATGGAGGCGACTTGCTGCTAGAAGGGGTGCGGCTTGGTCATGGAGAGTCCGTAATGTGGTTGGCTAAATATTCTGCCCAGGGGCGGCAGATTGCCATGTTAAATCTGGCCAAGAGCGCTTGGGATAGTCCTTTGCAAGTGCAGCCTACGTATCCGGTTACGGCGGTAGTCCGGTCATTTGAGCCAGGCCCTAGTGGAGGCCTTTACGTCGAAGCGGCCAGCAGTGACCGGTATCAGCGCATGGTTTGGGTGTATAGTCGACACAATCATCTGGTACGCAAAGTGCCGATTGTCTCGCCAGAACCGATTGTGCATAGTGAACTCTTGGGCGTCAACCGCTGGGGATGGATTTATATGGGTCTCAATCTCAATGTCTCGGGCCGCGCGTTAGTCGAAGTGGTTCAGCCCGGAGGAGAAAGTACGACGCTCAAGGTGCATGCCGTGCCAATTAAGAGCGTAGTATACGGGACGGTGGGCCCTACCGGGGCACTTTATTTGCTACAAAGCACGGCGGATGAATACCGCATTGCCCGCTGGGGCCTGACCCCTCAAACGCATTGGGTGTGGCACATGCCTCACTTGTGATAGGCTTTTTGCTGTCAGGCGGCCTGGCGGTGTATGATGGCGGAAGAGATTGCTCAAAGGCTTTCGACATTATACGTGAATATGAGGGATAGCATGCTGGCTATAGTAGGAGGACGAGTCGAGACCATCAGCCACGGGGCCATTGCTGGAGGCACCGTGCTGATAGATGATGATGGACAGATTGTCGCCGTCGGCACAGACGTATGGGTGCCAGAGCATGCCCAAGTCATTGATGCGCATGGACAATACGTATTGCCGGGATTTATTGATTCACATACCCATCTTGGCGTCTTCAATGACGGTGAGGGACGCGAGGGAGCCGATGGCAATGAAATGACGCATCCCGTGACTCCGGGGATTCGGGCTATTGATGGCTTTAACCCAGCGGATGTTGCGTTGCGCGATGCGATTCAAGGGGGCATCACGGCAGCGTGGGTAACGCCTGGCAGTGGCAATGTCGTTGGGGGACAAGGTGCGACGCTTAGGCTTGTCGGACACAATGTTATGGATATGATTTTGAAAGCACCTTCGGGCATGAAAAGTGCGATGGGGGAGAACCCCAAACGCGTCTACGGCACCGACAAGAAGTTTCCAATGACGCGCATGGGCGTGGCTAAAGCTCTGCGTGAGGCATTTATCGCTGCCGACAATTACCGCAAACGCTTGGAAAATGATCCTCACACGGAGCGTAACCTGGATCAAGAAGCCATGGTTCAAGTGTTGGAGAGGCACATTCCACTGCGGACCCATGCGCACCGAGCAGACGACATCTTAACCGCGTTGCGCATCGCCCAAGAATTTGGGGTACAGCAAATCATTGAACATGGTACAGAAGCCTTCAAAGTGATGGATGCATTGCTCGCGTATAACGTCCCTGTGTCGTTGGGCCCGGGTCTTGTCGCGCGCGTCAAACCCGAAGTGCGCGAACGGGGCTTTGCGCAAGCGGGCATCTTAGCCCGCGCTGGGGTCAAAATTTCGTTAATCACAGACCACCCTGTGGTGCCGGTGCAATACTTGGTGGTCTCTGCGGCGCTAGCGGTGCGGGAGGGGCTAGAAGAAGTCGAGGCGCTGCGGGCCATCACCCAAAATGCCGCCGATTTTTGTCTCGTCGGTGACCGCCTAGGCTCTTTGGATCCGGGTAAAGATGGGGATGTGGTGATCTGGAGTGGCCATCCTTTTGAGTACCGCAGTGTCGTGGACAAGACCATTGTGGCGGGGCGCGTCGTGTATGATCGGCAACGAGCCCAGGAGGTGCGCCGTGGAGAGTAACCCGCGCATTTTTCGCTGTGGAACCCGTCCCTTACATCTCGGTTCAAGGACTTATGTGATGGGGATTGTCAATGTGACGCCGGACTCCTTCTCGGATGGGGGACGCTACGACGATCCGGTCCGAGCTGTGGATCAGACAGCTCAACTCATTGCCGACGGCGCCGACATCATTGATGTCGGCGCAGAATCGACTCGCCCAGGATATCAGCCCGTCGATGTCGAAACGGAATGGCGCCGATTGGAAGAGCCCTTGCGCCAAATCCGGGCCCGTTGGCCTGCCGTGCGACTCTCCGTCGATACCCAAAAGGCTGAAGTCGCGCGCCGGGCGATTGCCTTGGGAGTGGATATTATCAATGACATTCAAGGCTTTCAAGGGGATCCGGAGATGATTCGGGTGCTGGCGGATAGCAACGCCGGCTATATTATGATGTTTAACCGACCCGTTCCGTGGCCCGATGGCGTGGTGGATCTTGGCGAGATGGAGGAATTTTTTGTTCAAGGCTTGCAACGCGCTCGGGCTTATCACATCGCCGACGACCGGATTTTGCTTGACCCTGGTCTAGGATTTGCGTATAGCGGTGCGGCCAGTTGGACAGTCTTGCGCCATTTACCCGCGTTGTCTGGGATGGGAGCGGGATTGTTGCTAGGTCCGAGTCGCAAGCGCTTCTTGGGCACACTCACGGGGAAGCCTCCCGTAGAGCGGGATGTGGCCACAGCCACCGTGTGTGCCATTGCAGCGATGCACCACGTCGATGTCATGCGTGTACATAATGTTGCGCTCACGCGCGATGCGGTCGCGGTGGCCGATCGGTGGCAATATCATGAGTGACTGGATTCGGTTGAAGGATTTGCAATATCAAGCGAAACACGGCGCGTTACCCCACGAGAAAAATATTCCGCAACCCTTCCAAGTCGATGTCGACATAGGGCTCGATACGCGCAGTGCGGCGTTACAGGACAAGCTATCCGAAACCATTAACTATGCTATGGTGGTCAGCCGCATCAATCACGTGATGGCAGCTCCTCCGGTCAATTTATTGGAGACCCTGGCGCAACGCATTGCTGACGAGGTACTGGCATTGCCGCGTGTGATAGCAGTGCGGGTGCGCGTTCGCAAAATGGCGCCGCCTGTTGATGGCGTGTTGGGGCACGTAGAAGTGGAGATTTGGCGTGATGCCTAAGGTGTATATCGGCTTCGGGGGCAATTTGGGCAATCCGTTAGGATGTTTTGCCCTAGGATTGGAATGGCTGCAGGGCGCGGGGCGGGTGACGGGGTGTTCGGGGATTTACCGGACAGCTCCGCAAGGTGGACCGTCCCAACCCGATTATTTGAATGCTGTTCTGTGTCTGGATACCTTGTGGGATTGGCAGCGTTTGCTGGGCCAAATGCAGGCGGCTGAAGCGGCTTGCGGGCGCGAGCGCGGTGAGCGGTTTGGGCCCAGAACGTTAGACCTTGACATCTTGTTGTGGGGGGAAGAGCGTATTGACGAACCGCAATTACAAGTGCCGCATCCCCGTCTCGCTCAACGGCGGTTTGTGCTAGAGCCTTTGGCGGAAATCGATCCGCAGCTCACGATTCCGGGCGTGGGTCACATCCAGGGGTTGCTTGCTGCGGTGGCTAATCAACCGGTCACCCGGCTCATGAATTGGATTTGTGGGGGGAGCATCCGATGAAAAGTAAGGAGCCAAGGTGGCTTGGAGCGGATTTGACCCAGCTGGCTCGTGTGGGGTCAACAAACCAGGTCTTGCGCGAGCGGATGCGCCGCGAACACGTTCCGGAAGGGGCAGTCGTGTTAGCGCGAGAACAAACGGCTGGGCGCGGGCGTCTGGGCCGGGTATGGTGGTCTCCGCCTAATCAAGGCTTATATGTGTCGGTGCTCTTATATCCGCCTAAAAGACGACAAGGGGGAATTCTCAGTCTGTTGGCCGGGGTTGCTTTGACGGATGCCGTGGAGCAGGCCACAGGGATGACACCGGGCTTAAAGTGGCCTAACGATGCCGTGATGGGTGGAAAAAAATACGCCGGCATTTTAGTGGAAGGAGGAACGGAGCCACAACCGTGGGCGATCGTGGGAATGGGAATTAATGTCCTGGGAACCGTTCCAGAAGACTTTCCCCACGCTACCACACTGAGTCAAGAACTGGGTAAGGATGTTGATATAGAGGGTCTTTGGAGACATTTGGCTAAGGCTTTAGAGCAACGCTATGAACAATGGCTGGAGGATGGTAATGCGCCCATTATTGCGCAGTGGAAAACAGTCAGCGTGACGCTAGGCTACGCGGTGGAGGTGCGAACCCCTTCGGGGCTTATCACCGGAATTGCGGAAGACGTCTCGGACGATGGGACATTGTGGATTCGTCAGGGATCGGACCGCGTTCCGGTGATGAGCGGGGAAGTCAGTCTAAGGTTGGCCAATGGAGCCTATGCGCCTCGGACTTAATCTTTTTGCAAACGGTGGTATAAGTTGGCCATTTCGATGGCGGACAACGCCGCTTCCGCGCCTTTATTGCCGGATTTTCCATCGGCTCGGTCCTCCGCTTGGGCCATGGTATCGGTGGTCAAGACCCCAAAAATGATAGGCATAGGGCTGTGCCGAGCGAGATCTGCAATGGCGCTGGTGGCTGCCGATGCAATGAAATCGAAATGAGGCGTTTCGCCCCGGACAATGGCTCCCAGTGTAATAATGGCGGCGTACTTTTGATTCACGAGTCGGTTGACCAGATTCGGAATTTCAAAGGCGCCGGGAACCCAAAACACATCGATATTGTCTGCAGGAACTCCGTGGCGAATGAGCGTATCAACGGCGCCTTCGAGCAAGCGATCGGTGACCCGCTGATTGAAGCGGCTCACGACAATCGCCCATGATTGGCTGGAATACGTGGTGAGAAATCCTTGATGTTCTGACACGGCAGTATGAGACCTCGCTTTTCGTATAATGATGGGAGACTGGAACCGTCAGTCCATCCAATGTCCCATTTTGACTTTTTTGGTTTCGAGATAAAAGGCATTTTCTTCGCGAGGTGGGGATTGAATAGGAACCCGCTCAACAATGCGTAAGCCATAGCCACCTAGCGCGTGATACTTTTTCGGGTTGTTGGTCAGAAGGCGCATGTTCCGTACGCCCAAATCAGCTAATATCTGCGAGCCCACGCCATAGTCCCGGGAATCGGCGGGAAATCCTAAAGCTTGGTTGGCGGAGACGGTGTCGTAACCGGCTTCTTGCAAGGCATAGGCTTTGATCTTATTGGCCAGGCCGATGCCTCGGCCTTCTTGGCGCATGTACAATAAGACGCCGCGCCCTTCTTGGGCGATCATGCGCAAAGCCATATCCAACTGGTCTCCGCAGTCACACCGTTTGGATCCAAACACGTCACCTGTGAGGCATTCCGAGTGGACCCGGACTAATACCGGTTCGCCATTGGCGACGTCACCCATTACGAGCGCCAAATGCGTATCTTTCGTTTCCTTTTCCGTATACGCAATGGCGGTAAAGGTTCCGTAAAGGGTGGGGAGTTGGGCTCGACCTTCGCGGATAAAGAGGGTTTCTTGATGGCGTCGGTAGCGAATCAGGTCGGCGATGGTAATCAGCTTGAGCCCGTGTTCGCGCCGAAATTCTTGGAGGCGTGGCAAGCGGGCCATGGTACCATTGTCGTCCATGATTTCACAGATAACAGCGGCCGGAGTCAACCCGGCAAGACGCGCTAAATCCACACTGGCTTCGGTATGGCCGGGGCGTCTTAATACACCGCCATCTTTCGCACGGAGCGGAAACAAGTGGCCGGGGCGCACAAAATCCTCGGGTTTGCTCGAAGGATCAATAAGGGCCCGAACGGTGGCTGCCCGGTCATGGGCCGAGATGCCGGTTGTGGTTGTGTTCTTGGCATCGACGGAGATAGTAAACGCGGTGTCCATGGATTCATCGGGTGCCCCTACCATCGAGGGGATTTGTAATTCTTCGAGCCGTTCTTTGGTCATGGGAACACAAATGAGTCCGCGCCCCCATTGTGCCATGAAATTGATGGCCTCAGGCGTCACAAAGTCGGCGGCCATGACCAAATCGCCTTCGTTTTCACGATCTTCATCGTCGACAACCACGATCATCTTGCCTTGCCGAAGATCTTCTATGGCTTCAGGAATGGTATTAAATTCCCTGTGCTGTTCTTCTGTCATTGGATGCTTGACCTCTTTTCGTTGTCAACGTAGGGCGTGAGCAATTGCTGCACGTATTTTCCCAACACATCAAATTCTAAATTCACGAACTGGCCGACGCTTAAGGACCCCAAAGTGGTATGGGATTGTGTAAACGGAATCAATGTGACCTGGAATTGACCGGGCTCAGCATGCACGACCGTCAAACTGACACCATCGATCGTAATGGAGCCAAATGGCACAATCAGGCGTTGAAATTCCTGGGGATAGGCGAAGGTGACGTGATGGGCTTCGCCTTCCGGCACCACGCTGACCACGGTTCCTTGGGTGTCAATGTGCCCTTGTACCCAGTGACCTCCCAGTCGGGTCGTTGGTGTAACCGATCGCTCGAGATTCACTAAAGAGGGGACGGACAAGCTGCCAAGGGTCGTAATCGCGAGCGTGGTCGGAGTACATTCGACTTGAAAGTGATCGGGGGTGGTGGCTGTCACCGTCAGGCAAACGCCATTAACGGAGACCGATTCTCCAAGCGCGAGCTGATGTGCAAAAGGAGCATCAATAGTCAAGGTACGCGCATGGGCGTCTTTGCTACTGTCCGTGGCCGTTAACTGGCCTACGGCTTCAACTAATCCACTAAACATGTAGTAGCCCTCCTTCGAGGTCAACGTCACGGCCAAGAAATTGGGCGTGAATAAGAACATCTGGCCCTAAACGGCGGACGGACAGAGGCCTTAGCTGCCACGCGTCGCTTAAGGCGCTGACGCCCGGTCCTCCAACAGGGGTCGGAGCTTCGCCGCCAATGATTAGGGGTCCAATGAAGCTATACCATTCGTCCGCAAGGCCCGCAGCGATGAATGCGGCATGGACTGTGGGACCTCCTTCAACTAATACGGATAAGAGATGGCGCTGGGCACATTCGTGTAAGACTTCGGCGAGATCCAAGGTGCCATGTGGGTCGGCGGGGACTTCAATGACTTCACCGCCCGCAGAAAAAATCTCTCGCTGCCATGGTTCGGGGGCTTGATTCGTGGTAAACACCAACGTAGGCGCGGTAGAAGACACGGAAAAAATGCGCGCGTCAGGCGGCGTCCGACCATGGCTATCTAAGACGATACGCACCGGATCTGATCCGGGGCTTTGTCCTCGGTAGGTCAGGGCGGGGTCGTCAGCCAAGATGGTATTGACGCCTACTAAGATGGCATCATGCTGGCGGCGAAGGGTATGCGTGAAAGCCAACGCCTTAGCATGCGTAATATATTTCGAATCCCCTGTCTTTGTCGCCACTTTGCCATCAAGACTCATGGCGGCCTTCAAGGTGACAAAGGGACGTCGTTGTTGGCTCCACGTGACAAAAAATTTGTTGAGAAGCGCTGCCTCGGCTTCACCATCGCCAACGGTTACTGTAATGCCAGATGCTTGAAGACGTTCGATGCCACCGCCTTTAACTTCGGGGTTGGGATCTTTCATGGCGATGACCACATGCGCGATACCGGCTGAGATAATGGCGTCCGTGCACGGAGGAGTTCTCCCCGTGTGATTACAGGGCTCGAGCGTCACGTATAACGTGCCGCCTTGGGCGCGTGATCCCGCTTGGGCTAAGGCACCCACTTCGGCATGGGGGCCGCCCGGCCGCTTGTGGTATCCTTCTCCCACCAGAATGCCGTCTTTGTCTGTCACTACGGCACCCACCATAGGGTTGGGTGAGGTGGTGTAACGCCCGCGGCGGGCCAGTCTCAAGGCACGCTCCATCATTGGACTGCTCAAGTGAACTCCCTCCATAAACAAAAAACCCCCCAATTTCGGGGGATGGCAAAATTATATAGACCACAATTAGGCCTATAACCTTCTCCCATCCAGACTGTACTGTCGGCGCCGGGATTACACCGGACTCCTGCCATATGATTGGCTCGCGGGCTCCTCAACATTCGTGAGTTTACCGCCGGTCGGGAATTGAGGCCACGAAACGCCTCTCACCACGCCCCGAAGGTCTTAATAGGGCCTATTGTAGGTCTTTTGTCACAAAAGATCAACTAGGGCGGCGTTGTCAGCGGTGGGGGTCCCTGTCACAGGGCAATTGTCGGCATCTGATGCGGCGCCTTGGAACGCATAAAGGGCATGCAAGGGCCATCACCGATGTATCTTGAGGGTTTGTCCGAAAGACTAAGCGAAATGGGCCCGGTTGGACCTATTTCCCTTGCAGGGTCTCAGGGTATGGTTTAGCTACCCACTCGTGTAGGGATGGAGTGCCAACGTCATGGGCATTGCTAGGCCCAAGAAGGATAGGCGAGGGAATCGGTTAAAAGGATGGGTGTATATGATGAACCGTGTTGTTGTCGCAATTAATGGATCCCCGGCTTGCATGCAAGCTTTGGATGTAGCAGCGAAGATGATTGCCCCGTCAGGGACGGTGTTGTGTGTTGATGTTGAGGATATTATGGCCTTTTACCGGGAGTACGCGGTCGATTCTTATGAGGGTGAAATGGCAGAAGACGCCGAGTTCTTTCGCAATGAGTGGAATAAAGAAGCGCGAAAGATAAAGGAAGACGTGTTGCACAAAGCGTCTGACTTGCACCTTGCTGCCGAATGGCACATTTTGAAATTGAAACCTGGGCAAGGCGGGCCAGCCGAAGCGTTGTATAAATTTGCCCAACGCGAGAAGGCGGAGGCGATTTTAGTGGGACAACACCGCGGATCGCATCTTATTGAAGGATTATTGGGAAGTTTTCCTCGCTGGTTAGTCACGCATAGTGCTCTGCCCGTCGTCGTTGTGCCCCCTCCACAGTCAAAAGAGGCAAGGGCCGCGGCGGGCCAAAACGCGTGATGGGAGTAAGAAAGAGGGACGAAATATGGATCATCCATCGCAGCACCATAAGGATATGTGGGATCCTATAGAGTCGGAGACCGTGCCGCCTGCCAATGACAAGCTGCCGGAAGGAGCGCACCGCACGCCTCCCAAAGGATATCCTGTTGAGCGCAGCGCCTATGCGATTCCGCAGTGGTATGCGCTGCCCATCGACACCCCTGAGCATGCTCGCAACGCTGCTAGTCGATTTCCGCAAATGGATGTGTACCAGGTGTTGTCCGAGGAGGACCGCCGGATAATCTGGCAACGCATTGTGCAGGCGGAGCGCCGTTTTGGTATTGAGCCCGGCCCAGACGTTCTCAGAAGGGCGGGCTATGAGGGATAGAGCCAATGAGCCGCAAGAGCACATCTTGCGGCATTTTTTAATGAAAATCTTTGCGAACAAGAGCCTTTGAGGTTATGCACACGGCCCTTTGGAATAAGAAAAGAAAGGCGGATAGTAACCGTCTATACTGTTAAAATTATCCAGGCGTCCGCCAAAGTTGTACGATTAATAGCGCAAAGTGGTGCTCTTCACTAGGGGCGGTCCGTCGATAAGGGGGAGCGGGAATGGATACCACAAAATTCGATGTTGTCACCATTGGCGCGGGACCAGGAGCCACTCCTGCCGCCCTTTACTTGGCACGTCACAGCAAGCGGGTCGCGGTGATAGAGCAAGGCCACGCGTTGGGAGGCACGTGTCTATTTGAAGGATGTATCCCTTCGAAAATTTATTTAGAAACCGCCAAACGAATAAGAGATATACAGGAGGCGGCACGTTTTGGACTGGCTAACGCTCAATTTCAGGAATTGGCCCTGTCTGTTTTGACGGAACGGAAGCAGAAAATTTTGCGGCAACGGTCTTTAGAGATGCAACAACGTTTGACTCAGTTAGGGGTCACCGTCGTTTATGGCCGTGCTGATTTTTTAGATGCGCATCACGTCGTCGTGCAAACTGGCGATGCCCGGAAAATCCTATCGGCAGACTATATTATCGCGAGCCCCGGCTCGCGGCCTAAGCCTCTACGGGTTCCTGAAGCGGATGATGCTTCGTTGTGGACTAACGCCCAAGCGTTAAAGCTAGACACCATTCCATCATCCTTATGCATCGTCGGGGGAGGATATATCGGGGCAGAATTGGCCACGTTGTATCAGGCACTGGGTACCCACGTGCATGTGTTGGAGGCAGCATCTCGCATATTGGCCTCGGAAGATCCCGCCATTGGGGCGTATTTGACGAAAAACTGGTCGAGTGCCATCAATCCCATCGAGGTCGAAACCGATGTCCGGGTTACGCGTATTGAGACGCGTCCTGATGGTCGATGGACAGTCGGATATAATCATCCATTAAGAGGCTTTCGTCGGAAAACGGTGGACCGCGTATTGGTTGCCATTGGGCGAGAACCGAATACGGGGCAGATGGCATGGGACAAAGTGGGGATTACGCTTGGGCCGCGGGGGGAAGTGCCGGTGAATCGTTATTTTCAAACGACAGCGCCTCATATTTACGCGCCGGGCGACGTGAATGGACAAATCATGCTAGCCCATGCGGCAGCGCGGCAATCCTCTATTGTGGCCCAGCATATTTTGAAAAAGCCAACCGCGGCTGCTCATGACATTGTGCCCCATGTCATCATGTCTTCACCAGAAATTGCGGCGGTCGGTGCTGATACACGGTCATTGGTGATGCACCCCACCTGGCGGGTCACGCAGTGGCAATACCAGCACAGCGTTCGTCCCTTGGTGGCCGGAGATGAGAGGGGCTTTGCCCAATTGATTTGGGACCGGGCAACGCATAAGATTATGGGATGTCAGATTATTGGTTTAGGGGCTTCAGAGCTGATTAGCGAGATGACGCAGGTCATGACCCACCAAGGAACGCTCGAATCTTTCGTCGAGACGGTTCATCCTCATCCGACGCTGCATGAGGTGGTCACGGACCTAGCGATGAAGGCGCTTATAGAGGCCCAGAGCGAAACAGCGCAAGAGGGCGGGGCAATCAGGACAGACTAAACCCGTTCGCGCAAAGTTGCGGGTGTGTAAATTGAGTGGGGAGGAAAGGCAGCGTTGAACCTTGATGCTGCTGAGGCGTATGAAGTCTAAAAGCATTGGTCCAGCAGGGCTGTTGACAATTGCGTCGCTGGATCAATTGGCGATTACGATGTCGCAACAAGGCTTATCCATACTTAGTGTCGCGTTTAAAGAATATGCTCGCCTGGGCGTCACGCAAATGGGCATTTTGTTTTCCACTGTGGCGTTAGGAGCCGTTATTGGCATGATTCCCGCTGGCATCGCCCTGGACCGCTTCGGATCACGCCGCGTGGCATGGATGGCAGGAAGTGCCATCCTCGTCGTGATGGGGCTTTTGGCAATGTTGTTACCACGTAATTTTTGGGCTTTGGAAGCGCTATTAAGTCTGGTCGGTTTTTTTCTTCCGGCGTTGTCCTTGACGGGAACGACCGCTATTACGCACGTCTTTGATGGATCGTCGCGGGAGGGCGTGGCCATTGGGATCCGCCAGGCCGCAACTCCCTTAGGGGGGATTTTAGCTGCCAGTTTATTTCCATTTCTCGTCAAAACTTGGTCGCTGGCCACGGTGCTTTGGGTCATTGCTGTAAATGCCGGCGGGTGGACGCTGGTATTTGCCTGGGCGCTTGCGCCCACGAATCACTCGCCGCGAGCGGCCATGCCTGCGACGCAAGGGCTCAAAAGTCTGGTAGAGGTATTGCGGCCCTTGAAGTATCCGTTGTTGACCAGTTTGCTATTGTCGCCGGGTCAATATGCCCTGCTGACGTATGCGCTGTTAGATTTGCACGACCGTTGGCATGTGCACATGGGTATTGCGGGGCCTATTATAGCGCTGGCGTTGTTGGGAGGATTTCTGGCCCGGATTTATATGGGTAAGATGATGGACAAGGGGGCGCACAGTGTTCCGTGGCTGATTGCGTTAACCAGCAGTGTGGGCGTTTTGTCATTGGTGTTATGGGCTATTATTCCGCACGGCATACCACTCGTGGTGATTATTCTTATCTTTTTTGCGCTCGGCGCCGGCCTTGATGGCTGGAATGCTTTGTTGACGGCGTGGGTAGCCCAAAAAAGCTCAACATCGCAACGCGGCATTGCGTTGGGGCTGACAGGCATGGCCGGTTTTATAGGCATTGTACTCTTCTTACCGATTTTTGGCCTGATTATCCGTTGGTCTGACTCCTATCGTCCTGCCTGGGGCCTTTTGGCATTGATCTATCTCGTGGGCATAGGACTGCTAGCCTATGCAAAACGCGTCTCGCACAAGACGATCTGATAGCCTACGTGGTAGGATGAATGCCAAGTGGGATCGTGAGGAAGGAGGTTGTCAAGGATATCGGACATGTAGTAGCGCTGGTGTTGAATTTTTTGTGGGTGGGATTGTTGGGATTTGGCGGGGGCTTTGGCATGATTCCTTTGATGAAAAGTGCCACCTTGTCCCACCACTGGCTGAGTCCTGGTACTTTTGACCAGGCTATTGCGATGGGGCAGATCACCCCAGGCCCGGTAGCCATTAGTGCCACCTTTATCGGGGAGCGGGTGGCAGGTCCCCTCGGAGCGCTCGTGGCGACGATTGCCGTTTTTACCCCGTCTTTAGTTGTCATTGTTGTGCTCAGTCATTGGTTTACTCGTTTGAAAAAAGTGCTCGCGGTGCAAAATGTTTTGTTTGCGACATTGGCGGCTGTCACGGGGTTAATCGCAGGGGTGGCGATGACCTTGGGAGAGTCCTTGATTCATGCTTGGACTGGGGCGGTATTGGCCTTAGTGGTGGCGATAGTGGCTTTGCGCTGGAAAGTGCCGTATTGGTCGATTATCCTTGGGGCGGGAGTGGTGGGCGCGATATGGTTTCGTCCATAACTTGGAGTCATGAAGGGAGCGTATCGTGGTGAATGCGCCTGTCCGGAGGCCCCGCCCCACCTTGCTCGCTTTAATAGGGGTCTACACAAAAATCGGCCTTTTAGGCTTCGGTGGGGGGTATGCGGTGCTGTCGTTTATCCGTAGCGAAGTGGTGGATGGTCACGCATGGATCGATGCCGAGCAATTTGATAATGTTGTCGAAATGAGTGCTTTTGCACCAGGACCAACCACGTCTAATGTTTTGGCCGCCATCGCCTACCGCCTGCAAGGGTGGAAAGGCTTGGTGATGGGCACCATTGCCGCCTTGTGGCCGTCTTTTTTGTTAATTATGTTGTTGGCCGTCGCGACGCGTATCTTGCATAATCCCTGGTTAACGGGTGCGTTGCATGGCATCGAAGTGGCTGTCGTGGGCCTGTTAATTGACGTGGTTTGGACATTATGGAAAGATGTTCCGAAAGCCGTCGTCACCGCAATATTAGCGCTTTTGTCATTGGCCCTGACTGTTTTGGGACTCAACCCCGTTATCACGATTGGGATAGCAGCAGCCATTGGGTTATTCGATTTTTTGATAAGGCGCCAACCACTTTCTCGGGGCAGCAAACCTACGTCTGAGATTCACCACGAATAAATTTAGAGCTGAAATGTCTAAGACCAGGTCGAGATATTGTCAAACGGCTACGCGCCCGCACCAAGCCGGGGGATGGGCTGAGTTCCGCCTGTTTGTCAAACCGACAGGATCATGGCTCAGTTTTGCGCCGCTTTCGCTTCCCACGCCCGTCTCCGATTTTAAAATCCCGAGCGTAAGAGCATGACTGTCATGATCTCACCGGCTTTGTAAGGCCCGGTATCAGGGGGGACGATCATGAGGGCGTCAGCCCCAATCCATGAGGACTGCACCGCGGAATCTTGTTGCGCATAGGGGTGGACCCACAACTGGCCGTGTTCTGTCACCAAGCGACTGCGCACATAATGCCAGCGGTCTTGAATCTCTGTGAATGGTTCAAAGAGGGGCAATGCCAATGTAAGACGGCGCCAGTTGGCGTCTGCTAACCAGGTGCGAATCATGGGGCGCACAAACAATTCAAAGGTCACAAGGGCTGAGACGGGATTACCGGGCAGCCCAAAGAACGGGCGGCCGTGGAGCATGCCAAAGGCTAAGGGTTTACCGGGTTTCATATTGACGCGCCATAATTCGAGCTGACCTTCTTCTTCCAGTACTTGTTTGACCCAGTCAAAATCGCCGACGGATACGCCGCCCGAACTTAAAATGATATCTGACGTTTGGGCTTCAGCCAAGCGGGAAGCAATCGCTTCTTTGGTATCACGCGCGGGAGGCAAAAGCCAAGGTTTCCCACCCGCCGCAGTTATAGCCGCGGCGAGCGCGTAGCTATTGGAATTGCGAATTTGACCGGGTCCCAGAGGCTGACCTGGCGGGACCAACTCATCGCCTGTTGACACGATAGCTACGTGGGGCTTGGGCATGACGGGAACGTGGTCCATCCCTAATGACGCGAGGATACCGATTAAGGGCGGACTCAAGACGGTGCCAGGCTCTAAAATCTTTTGGCCGGCGCGCATGTCTTGCCCGGCTTGGCGGACATTTTGCCCGGGAGATACGGGGGCCCATGCCGACATGCGGCCTGGGGCAGGCGTTGTTGTCCATTCCACTTGAATCACGGCGTCAGCCCCTGGGGGTAAGGGGGCTCCTGTCATGATCTTATAGGCTTCACCAGATTGGAGCGGCCGGGAAAGGGGGTGCCCCGCGGCAATGACGCCACGTACCTCCAAAGAGATGGGATTTTCCCGCGAAGCATTGGCCAGGTCGGCCGCGTGCACAGCATATCCGTCCATTGAGCTGTTGGCAAATCCGGGAATATCCTCGTGACAGGCTATGGGGGCGGCCACGATGCGCCCCAATGCGTCCATTAAGGAGATGAGTTCGGGAGTCTTACGCGGGGGAACATGAGCCAAGATGCGAGATTGCGCCTCTTCCACAGACATCAGCATGCCAATTCCTGCCTTTCATCACGACCGTTCGCATTCAGATGGTTTTTATTTTAGCAAATAGCGGCAAGCTTGGGGCAAGACTTGCTCAAGAGTCTTGACCATGGGATGATGAAAAGCATCGGAGCGAATAAAGAAAGGGGAGACATCGGTGGATTCCCCGCTGCGGTTTGTCGACTATTTATTGGCAATTGATATTGGGAATACCCATATTAAAGTGGGGCTGTTTCATGATGGCGTATGGCAAGAAGAATGGCGGCTATCGACGGATGTTAGACGAACGGCCGATGAGTACCGCGTGCCTTTGCGCGGCTTTTTGCGAGAAGTGCTTGTAGAGCAAGTGGATCAGGTTGTGATGGCGTCGGTGGTGCCGCTTCTCGCACCTGTTTTTCACCGCGTTGCCAGCGCTTTATCCGATGCTCCGCCACTGGAAATTACGCCGCCCGGCTATGGGTTGAAAGTGCAATACCAGCCACCGGATTCTTTGGGGGCGGACCGCTTTGTCAATGCTTTAGGGGCATGGCGAAAATATGGCACGAATTTAGTGGTTGTCGATGTGGGGACCACGGCCACAGTCGACGCGGTCTCGCGGGACGGGGTATTTTTAGGCGGCATGATTGCGCCTGGTCCCCATTTTCTCTCACAGGCATTGGCCCAAGGAACGGCACGCCTGCCGCTGATTCCCCCGGCCATTCCTGACAAGCTACTTGGGCAAAATACCCAAGAAGCGATTGCTGTGGGAGTTGGGCATGGTTTTATTGGGATGGTGAGCGAACTCATCGCCAGGACCTGGCAGGTGCTAGGGGATGAGGCCCCCATCATTTTAACGGGAGGGTGGGCTCAGCGCATTCAGCCGCATTTGCGGTTTCCTGTGCACCTAGAACCGACTTTGACGCTTGATGGACTGCGCTATGCAGCAGAATATCATTTCGGCAGAGGATAACCGGGGCACAATTAGGGAACGTGGGCATAGGATAGTTCCGGATGGAGGGAGATGCCCATGCCCACAGCAGGGTTAAAAGACAGAGCCGTGGTACGTGAGGGGTTTTTAAGGCTGGTATCGTCTCGTAATGCGGTGGCTGGCATTTGGCACGGCTTGCTACCCTTAGAACAGGTGGCGTGGCCCCAATGGTCGCGGGAGGCTTTTGAGCGGGAGCGCCAAGATTGGCTGATGCTCTCGGAATCAACGGTAGGTCACCAAGACCGTGACGTGCATCACTGGGGGCGGTATGCGCGATTGGCAGCTAGTCGCTTGCAAGCGGGAGGATGGCAGTCGCCCCAAGCCCCATTGCGCCATGCCAGGATGCAGCTGCTGGCTGTCATGCTTTTAGATCCCAAGAATCAAGAAGGCGTCTTGGAACGGACTGTCAAAGAATTGGCGTCATGGCTTGATCGATTGCCTGCTGAACGGGGAGTCGACCCTCTGGAAAGAGCGCAACTGGTCAGTCAGGCTGACGCCTTGGGGATGGTTGTCGCCAAGGCTGTAGAAACATGCCAAGACAGCCAACTGACGGTGTTGCCGATTCGTGAGGCGGTTGGCCGATATATGGACCGGGTGCCGATACAAGACTTCGGAGCCGATCCGATTCCATGGCGCGCAACGGCCCATGTCAATACCTGGAAGTGGCATCAAAGACGGGAGCAGTTTGTCATGCCTGCTTTAGCTCCTATACCCAAGGTGTCCGTAGACCAATGGATTAGAGATTTAGATAGTTGTTGCCGAGGCGATGGGAAAGAGGCGCCATGGCATGTCGAGCGGGTAGCGCATTTAGGAACCCAAAGCTGGGTGAGACTTTTTCCCAAGCCTACCGTGTATGGCGGTGCGCAGAGTTATGGTCCATTGCTTCTCAGCCGTCTTCTATGCTGGTGGGCAGATAGGGCTACGGCGGACCCATTGACGTGGCTCTTAAGTGATCCGCCAGCTCTTGAGGCCGGTCTCTACGGGTTGGCAGGTATCGTGGGATCCGACACAACATTGCCTGTCGTGTCTTTAGCAGCCCAACATTACCGCGTCCTGTGCGACGTCTTAGCGGTGGCCGACGCGTGGTTATGGTTGGAAGGAGCCGATCCGGATCAAGTGGCTACGTGGCTTGGACAATGGTTTAAACCGGCCGACGCGTGGCGCTGGGCGCTTAGTTTGTCTAGCGATGTGAGCCGCAAGGTCGCCGCTGCTGAGCTGGATGAGGAACATGGCGGGCAGGTGGCCTCTTCGGGATGGGAGTGGGACGGATGGGACGACGGGCCGATAAGGTGGGTCGCGCCTTAAACAAAAGCATAGAGGCCTGATTGGCGAAATAAAGGAGGGGGGCGAATGTCGCCTCAACAATTATTGGACAAGCTTACAGGTTATGTCGTCGGAAAACGCCAGCCTGCGCTCTGGACCGTCTCTGCTTTGGTCGCTGGCGGCCATATTCTGATTGAGGATGTGCCTGGCGTCGCCAAGACCCGATTGGCACGTACGCTGGCACGCTTGTTAGATTTATCCTATGCACGGATTCAAGCGACACCTGATGTATTGCCCTCAGACATTACGGGCGCTATGATTTATGATCCCAGTAACCAGACGATGACGTTTCGTCAGGGACCCATTTTTCACCAAGTCGTCTTGGTAGATGAAATCAACCGAGCTACGCCGCGGGCTCAATCGGCCTTGCTCGAAGCGATGGAAGATAGGGAAGTTAGCGCGGAATCGGAAACCTACTCTTTGCCGCGGCCCTTTTTCGTTATGGCCACGGCGAACCCCGTCGAGATGGCGGGGACCTTTCCCCTGCCTGAAGCCCAAAAAGATCGGTTCTGGTTGTCGTTTGGATTAGGCTATCCGACGGCGGATGAAGAATTTGAGATTCTCACCCGATTTTCCAGAAACGACACGAGCGATGTGCCTAGCCCTTTGGCTTCTGCTGCCGACCTCTTACGCTGGCAAGACGCGTCGCAGCAAGTGCATATATCGGATGACATCGTGCGCTACGTAGTGGATATTGTGCAGGCGACGCGTGCGCATCCCCGCATTTCTTTGGGGGCTTCACCCCGGGCCGCTGTTCAATGGATACGAATTTTACGGGCGTACGCATGGGTGCAAGGAAGAAATTATGTGATCCCCGATGATGTGCAGGTGTCGCTGCCGGTGGTATTAGGGCATCGCTTAATCGTGGCAGGAGGCATACGTGGGGGGACTTGGGGCGAACGCCAACAGGCCGTGCGTGACGTGTTGAACGAGATTGTGGCTCAGATTGCGGTGCCGGTGGAATGATGCGAGGGACTGAACAGCCGGTTTGGTTGTTGGAAGCCCTTGCGGCCTTGCTGGTGCTGGCCGGAATCATTGCGGGACGCGCGCTGTGGATAATCATAGGCTTCTTCGTGGCCGCTGCCATCCTCTTATCGCAGAAGTGGGCACGCCGTACGTACGCGGCTCTGATCATTGACAGCGTACCGCAGCAAATCACCTTGGAAATTGGCCAAGAATGGCTCTACAGCGTGTCTATCAGCAATCCTTTAGCCATAGCGGCTGGATGGATTCGCGTGCGACAAGAGATTCCCCAGGGTTTGGTGCAAGATAACGGCAGCCATCACGTGGGCGCCGAATTTGTGTTAGGGGAATATCAAAAAGCGCGTGTGGTCTGGCCCCTAAAAGGCGTGGCGCGAGGTCGCTGGATATTGGGGGACACGACACTGGTGCAAAGCGATTTGTGGGGGTGGCGGGAAACGGTTCAAAGGCACTTTCTCCCGACCGTGGTTACAGTGTGGCCACGGCGCTTTGACATCGATCTGCCATTGTGGCAGGCGGTGCGAGAGTTGGGAGAAACCAAGGGATGGCTCTGGGACGAACCAGATCCATCATACTACCGGGGGATTCGGCCTTACCGGTATGGGGAACCCTTGCGTGATGTGCATCCGTTTGCTTCGGCGCGAGCCGGCACCCTGATGGTGAAGGACGTCGAGCGGGTTCGTGCTCTATCGGTCGATATCATTTGCCATCCCTATACCGCCGACGTGCCTTGGCATGGGATTGACATGCAAGCGGTTGAAACGTGTTTGAGCTTGGCGGCCAGTGCCGTGCAGATCGCGTTCGATCAAGGCCTAGCGTGCGGATTGACCATATCCTGTGCGCTCCCAGGATTAGGTCATGGCGTCTCTTTAGAGCCTACCACGGCAATGGCCGCGCGCGCAGAATATTTCACGAATTTAGCATGGGCAGTTGCGACCCCTGCGGTATCTACCAATGTTCAGGGATTATTAGAGAACTTGTTGCGGCAAGAACGGCCTGCGGGTCTTTTGTTGGTGGTATCGCCCAAGTGGGACGAGGCCGTCGATCTCTTATTGCAACGATTGTCAAGCCAAGGACATGTGATCGGCTGGCTGAGTGCGGGGTCTAGTGTGCAGATACCCACCGTGGTTGACGTGCACTGGGCGTGGACTGAAGGAGGCGTGGTGCATGAGACGCGTACTAGCAGCGGGCGTTGACTTGTCATGGATGCTTTTAGGCGTGGCAATGGCCTCTCACAACCTATGGATGGTCGGCATCGCGGGATTGTTTTACTTGGCCGTGGGAATTCCCGGGCGTGCTCGTATGCGCACGGCAGGGGTAGCGGGTCTTGCGCTTAGCGCTGTGGTGCTAGGGCACTGGGTGGGCGTTTTGGTGGTGGGGGGGATTTTAGGGATTCAGCGGGTAAGATATCTGGGGCGTTATGTTGTGGCGTTGGTGGCATGGACGATTTTAGCCTGGCAATACCGTCTCGTAGGCCAAATAGGGCTATTGCTGGTCGCTGGGGGTGGGCTATTAGTCTTGCTGCCTTGGCCTCAATCGACGTGGCAAACGGCTCTGCGTATTGTCGGTGGGGCGTGGGCCTTGGCAATGCTAGGAGCGGGCATGTTATGGGTTATCCCTTGGACTGTTTTGGTGGCCAATACGTTGGGATGGGTGGGGGCAGGCGCTGCAGGTCTTCTATTGTGGCTTGTGCCCCATCTTCATCGCAAAGAGACCGCAACGCGTCATATCACTCACCCTTTCACCCGACCTTGGCTAACCCATGCACCCCGCGCCGATATGTCGGGGGTTGTGGTAATGATCGCTCTGCTTTTAATCATGGGGGTAGTGCTCTTAGCATGGCGACTGCGATTGAAAATCCAGCCGGTATCTTCCGTTTCTAAGACATCAGATATGGTGGTGATAGAGTCATTACCCAAACGTCCACCAATACCTAGACCGGCGCGGTTAACGCCCGTGCGGCATGTGGTATCCCGAGGATTGCGACAAGCAGCACAGCACCACCAAGGCAAACGCCAGGGAGAAACCCTGCGTCAATGGTTGACCGCGCAGGGGTTTGGAGAATGGGGACGAGCAATAGCGGAAATTTATGAACAGGTGCGCTATGGCATGGAGGATGATACGAAAACGCGCGCCAATGAGGTGCAGCGGCTTTGGCGGAAAGTCACGAAGCCTAGGTAATCCTAACTGGTTATTGAGAAACTCAAAAATGTCTAGAGCGCAACGCATTAAGTAGACAATACAACCGAGATATCTAGCCCGGGAGAAGCATATAAAAATCCAATAGGGTTGCAAATAATTTGACATGGTTCCGATAAAATAAAAAACTATTTTGAACTAATAGTCTGCGTATTCATATATCGTGGTAAAATAAAAATCGCAATCCAAGCACTTACCCTACTTTGGGAGGCACTGTGATGGCCGAGGAAACAATAAATCTTATGGTTCTTTCTGGTGAGTACAGCCGGTTGCACGCGGCTGCCATGCTTAGTGTGGTGGCAAGCAGTTATGGGAAGCCCGTCAACGTGTTTGTCTCGATGGAGGCATTGCCCGCTTTTCATAAAGATCCCAATATCGCTGGGTCCGCGCTGGTTAAAGGGCCAGTTGCCCAAAAAATTGCAGCATCTGGTGGACAAGACTTTATAGAATTATTTCAACAAGCAAAAGACTTTGGCGAGGTTAAGCTATATGCCTGTGGACTGGTGATGGATTTATATCATTGGACGCTCGGTGAGATGCATCCCGTTTTTGATGAGGTGATGGGGGTGGCGGGCTTTTTGGCTAAAGCCGAAGGGCAGCCGACATTGACGTTTTAACGATGTGGCCTATGTAGGGGGATACTCGCCGTTTTAATGGTTGATCCCGATAGATCTCTTTAGAGAAAGGCAGGTTGAGCAGATCGTGGATGATATTAAAGTGATTGATGCGCGCGGATCGTTCTGCCCAGGGCCGCTTATGGAATTGATTAAGGGCATTCGTCAGGAAGCTGTTGGTACCGTGTTTGAGATCTGGTCGTCGGATGCAGGCAGCGCGAAAGATATTCCCGAATGGGTGGCGCGTGCAGGTCATGAAGTTGTGCAAAATCGCGAAGAAGACGGCATTTATAAGGTGCAAGTCAAAAAAGTCCGATAAAAGGCTTCATATTATCTATTGCAAAAGGGAGGACGTCGGAAGATGCAGCGAATCGTGATTCTTGGAGGCGGAGTCGGCGGCACCATTGTCGCCAATCAAGTCGCACGGCAAATGGGCACCGAGCTTCGTACAGGAGCATTAGACATTACGGTTATTTCAGAATCCGCACAGCATGTTTACCAACCGATGTTTTTATACATTGCCTTTGACCAAGTGGTGCCCGCCGAAGCTCAAAAACCCGAACGTGACATCTTAGATCGGCATGTGCATTTGAAAGTGGGCAATGCGGAACGAATAGACCGTGAAGCCCAAGCTGTGATTATGCAAGATGGCGAGAAAATCTCCTACGATTACCTTGTGATTGCAACAGGCAGCCGGCCGGCCCCGGAAACGATTCCCGGATTGACCGAAGGAGGGCATATTTTTTACACGGAAGAGGGGGCCCTTAAATTACGCGAAGCGTTGCACAATTTTCAAGGGGGCCGCATTGTGGTGACTGTTGGTGTACCACACAAATGCCCGGTAGCCCCGCTTGAATTCACATTTATGGTGCAGGAATGGATGAAAGCGCGTGGTTTAGGTGACAAAACGGAATTGGTTTATACGTATCCCATTGGCCGCATCCATTCCCTTGAACCCGTTGCAAACTGGGCCACACCCGTGTTTGCGGAGCGGGGCATCGAATCTCATATCTATTTCAATCCGGAAAATGTGGATCCCGCCAAGCGCACAATCACCAGCTTAGAAGGAGAAACGCTGAATTATGACCTTCTTGTTGCGATCCCACCGCATCGCGGTCAGGACATTATTGGCCGCTCGGAATTGGGCGATGCGGGCAATTGGATTCCAACCGACCGCTACTCATTGCGGATGGAAGGTGCGGACAATATCTTCGTGTTGGGAGATGCCACTAATCTTCCCATTAGTAAAGCAGGTTCCACGGCGCATTTTGAGGCAGACGTCGTGGCGGCCAATCTCGTCAATTTGCTACGGGGTGGCTTAGGTTCCGTTCGCTATGACGGCAAAGTCTTTTGTTTTATTGAAACTGGCTTGAAGAATGCGACCTACATTCAGTTTGATTATGCGCATCCGCCCAAACCCCAAGAACCGACCGAGATGATTCATATGTTCAAGCTCGCCTATAACCGCATGTATTGGCTCACCCCAGCAGGTGTTCTATAAGGTGCCGGGCAGAGAATACAGAAAGGACGTAAGCGTATGGCTGCCATTGAAGTTTCGGAAGAAACCCTAGGAGAATGGAAAGCGCTGCTCACGGCGTTTCGTGACAGTGCGACGCCGCAGATGGCGGAGCGGATTGGAACGATGTTGAGTACGGTTGGAGAATTGGCGGCCAAGGCGCAAGATCCGGCTGCGGGCCGCACGGTGGATACAATCTTAGAGCATGAAGCCGTCATTCAGTCGACATTGGTGCAGTTGGCGCGCTGGCATCAAGATGGCACGTGGAACGCGTTGGTGGAGCTTGCTTCGCTAGCCGCGGCTTTTAAAGCGTCGGCGACGCCGCCTATGGCGGAGCGGGTTGGCTCCTTATTGTCCAATATGGGAGAACTCACGGCACTGGCTGCGAGTGACGAGGCGAAAAAGGCGGCCCAGGAGCTGATCGAGCGGGCGCCGTCGCTTACGCAAGCGGCTGCGCAGCTAGATGTGTGGCAGCATGACGGCACATGGGATGCAATTAAGGAGTTTACGGCATTGCTGACGGCTGTGAAAAGTTCTGCCAGTCCTGCAATGGCTGAGCGCGTTGCCTCGTTATTGTCGTCGCTGGGCTCTTTGGCCGCCAGGGCATCAGAACCTGAAACCGTCTCAGCGCTCAATTTTGTGCTGGATAATCAAAATGCCATGATGAGTTTGTTTCAACAGATGGTGTCATGGCAACATGATGGCACATGGGCCGCTATTGTGGACTTTTCCTCTTTAATCAGTGCTGTGCGTGACTCGGCCACAACGCAAATGGTGGAGCGTGTGTCCGGCATCGTCGTGGAAGCGTCGCGAGCGCTTGACGGAGCTATCCGTTCAGGATTGTTAGACTTAGGACTCAAAATTATGGATGCTGCCGCCAGTGCCGTAGAGGAAGCCAAGGCGGATCCGCAGAAAATGACGGCAATGGGACTGTTGCGTGCACTTAAAGACCCTGATGTGCAAGTGGGCGTGAAGATGATTATTAACGTACTGAAAAAAGTGCCGCACATCATGGAAGGGGTCAGCTAACCGCATACCTTTTTAAAGAAGTGGGGAGCGGCCAAACGTGCCCTTCCGGACGCCTGTTTTGTAAGTGAGTTCCTCGTCAGTCTGCTACGAATGGTTTTTGCCCACTCGTGGCGCTGATTGGAGAGGGACTCATTTTGTCATGGCCGATTATTGTCTGGCGCGTTTCTTTCATTAGAGCAGTTTTGATATTCGCGAACCGATTCGCTGAGCTTTTGGAGGTAATAGGCGAGGCGCGCACGCTCACCTTCGGGCCAGTCGTCCAAGATGTCCTTATAGACTTCCAGACGGGCGCTTTTCATCAATTTAAATTGATCTCGACCATATTGCGTGGCCTGAACGCGGTGTACCCGGGAATTATGAGGTTCTGGGACGCGTTCTAAGAGGCCTTTGGCCTCCATGGCGGAGACTTGGCGACTCATGGTCGACAAATCGACTTTGAGTTCGCCCGCCAAATCTTGCACAGCAGGCGGATCAGGGTGACTTAGTACTTCGTGCAAAATTAAGTAAGCGGAACGGTCCAATGCTGCGATGCGCGGGTCACGGGGATGCGCTGCGGTCACAAGCCGGACCAAAGCGGCTACGGCATATTCCACCTGCTCTACGCTATCGTCATGAATACGGCATTGCCCCTTTACGGATCTTAACGACATCCATCCTACCATGAACGTTAACTTGTATGATGCAACAACGATATTGTATCATACAAGTTACCGCATAAGGAGGAATTTCAATGAAACATTATCCGTCTGCCGTGTGGGCGACGGCGTTTGCGACATTTGTGGCGTTTATGGGCATTGGGGTGGTCGATCCGATTTTGCCGTTGATTGGACGGGCTATGGGAGCAACCCCGTCTCAGGTGGAATGGCTGTTTACGAGCTACATTGCGGTCATGGCGTTGACCATGCTGATTTCTGGCGTGTTAGGTACCCGCTTGGGGGGTAAACGGACGATGATGCTGGGATTGGGAATGGTTGTTGTCTTTGCCACCTGTTCAGGGTTGTCCCCGTCTATCCCGATTTTAGCGATATTTCGCGGGGGGTGGGGCCTTGGCAATGCCTTCTTCACATCCACAGCCTTGTCCATTATTGTGGGCTTGTCGACGGGCGGCATGGGGCCGGCAATTACCTTATATGAAGCCGCCTTAGGACTGGGAATTGCGTCGGGTCCCTTACTGGGTGGAGCGCTCGGCAGCCTCAATTGGCGGGATCCCTTTTTCGGGACGGCGTCGTTGATGGCTATTGCCTTTTTGGCGACGTGGACTTTGGTTAAAGAGCCGCCAGCAAAAGAGGTGCCAAGGACTGCGCGGGATATTTTTCGGGCGTTGGGTGACCGCGCGATTTTAACGAATGCATTGATTGGGTTGAGCTATAGCTATGCCTTCTTTACCATTTTAGCCTATTCACCGCTCACGTTAGGCCGGCTAAAAGCGATTACCTTGGGGTATACCTACTTTTTCTGGGGAATATTGGTGGCATTTTCATCCGTGGTGGTGGTGAACTGGCTACTACGCCGCATGAAGCCGGTGACGATATTATCCTTAAATTTACCGTTTATTGTGATTCTCTTTGTATTAGCAGGAATTCTGCCTGGTTATGCACTGTTGTACATTGTGGTGATTACAGGGTTTTTTTGCGGCATCGCCAACGCGTTGTTTACGACGCTGGCCATGGAGATATCCCCTTACTCAAGGTCCATTTCTTCGGGAGCCTATAATTTTCTGCGGTGGGCTGGAGCGGCAGTGGCTCCGATCTTGTCCGGATTAATCGGACAGCATTTCGGGATGACAGTACCGTTTTTTGTATCGGCTGGCATTTTATGCATCGGAATCATTGCCTTATTAAGTCAGGGCCACGTCCTGACTACAGCGCTTGAGCGCCATAGCACAATGGGGGAAGTGGCGAGTCAAGGATAGGGTTGGTGGGTTAAAAGCGGTGTGCTTTTTTCTTAATAGGGGATTGCTTATTCATGAGCAATCCCCTAGTGTTCGTTAAAAGAGAGAAAATGCTTGCACCAAGCAGAGAAAAAAGGTTGAAATCTAGGGTAAGTGTTTTATGGGTCTCGGGCGTGCGGCGTTGACCTTTGGTTTCTCCATGCCATATCTTTGGAGCGAGCTGGGAATGCTACAGGAAAATAGGAGGCGATATGATGGACAAGACGTTGGGCGCCGCGGTAATGAGTCCCGTCGTGATGGCAGGACTTCTGATAGGTGTGCCCCCAGCCCATGCCCAATGGGTCGCGGACAACAGCCGTGGCGTTGTTACGGTTCCTAATTACCCCGGCAGTGTCAAAACGTCAGCACATTTAGGGAATTCTCCCTTTGGATTTCCTACTGCCGGCGGTGTCCAGGAATTTATGTCCACGGCCTACCGAGTGCCGACGTCTGCCGCAACGGCGGAAAGATGGTTTACCCGCGCTTTGGAGCAACGCGGCTACCGGGTGTTAAGCCAGGCGGAAAGTAGCGATGGAAACGTATCGGATACCATTCAAGGGATAGAGTTTGGCCAGGGTATCCAAAACAATCAGGAAATTGCCTTGAACTTTCGCCCAGTAGGGCCTCATGCGTGTTTCATGGCCTATGAAACCCTATCCTATACGCCGCCAACTCGCCCGGCATCCACCAAAATTCTTAACCCGCAAGAGATTGCGGACATTCGGGTCGTCTATCATCCGTGGCGCTACGGCGCTTCCGCGCAGGATTTTGTTCTGCGTCAACGGAAAAAAATTAACCAAATCGTTCGCATTTTGAATGCATTGCCTCCAAGCAGTCCTTTTATGGAAGGGTGTGCGGATGATTTTGGACAAGGAGCCACGCTGACAGTTGATTTTATTCACCAGCCAGCGTGGGTGATTCAAGACAATGCGGCCTGTGAGACGGTTTCGTTTCCTGGTGCGCCTCCGCTAACCGATACAGCGGGGCGGCTTTATCATGCCCTAGGCGTCGATGCTGCCGAAGTGTTCCACAAAACGTGATGCGCGGATCTTACGGAGACGCGGGACTTTTGACCTCGTATTGGGCCATGATGGTCGGAAATAAAATGACGTAACCGAGCTGCAGCCCAGCCGCAATTATGAAGGGCCAGACTAAGGATCCCATGTTGATGAACCAGCCTCCCACGGCTGGACCCACAGCGGCGGGAAGGCTCCAGGAGACAGCGTTTAAACTGCTGGCAAAGCCACGACGCTTATCGCGGACAAGCGAAAGGCTAAAGGCTTGCCGAGCGCCGACCGAGCCGCGATTGACAATTGAACGGACCACATAGAGTACGGCCGCTATCGTAAAACTTGGCATAAAAGGAATCCCAATCAGGAGTACTACCCCAAGCAGGCGCGGAATCACGATAGAACGAATAAGACCGATCGATTCGGATACCCGGCCGATGATGAGGGATGAGATGCCCGTAAGAAAAAATGTCAGTCCATAGACGGGCCCAATTTCGGCGGGGCCTACCCCGAATTTGACATTAAACCAGTATGGTAACAAAGGGGCGACGAGTCCGATGCCGAGGGCGTTGATCGTATTGACAATGGCAAGCAGTGTGAGCGCCCTGTTTTCGCGGCGATGGATGGCGTGTTCCTCGGGAACCCCGTCGGTCTTTGATGCGGACTCGGAAGGATGAGCATTATGCCGTGGGGATTCATGAATGCTGTAAATTTGGGCTAAGTTGATAAGGGCCATCAGCAAGTTCAGCAAGAATAGCGGCAAATAGGCCTGTGCGCCCCGTGCTCCCGGAATCATATGCGGCAATACTGCAGCCAACAGGGATCCAATTCCCATGCCCCAAAACTGTAGACCCGCATTAAAGCTGAACACAGAACCTCGGCGCGGTCCGGGAATGGATTGGGCGAGCCATGCCTGTTCTGCCGGAGCGAAAGGACCGGATGATCCGTTGGCGCCGCGCCCAAACCCAAAAATTGCTGCGGTCACGACAATAATCCAGGCTGCGGGGTGGATAATGATGGCGGCCATGCCGACGGTCAGACCGATTTCATAGATGAGTAAGAAAAGACGGCGGCCGATGCGGTCGCTGACAATGCCCACCAAGAGGCTCAGAACCGCGCCAGATAGGCCGCCCGCCATCAAGAGCAATCCCACGTCGACCGCACTCCAACCTCTTGCTTTGAGATAGAGGGTAAAGTCGACAGCGAGGGCACCTTGGGCGATACTCCGAAGAAAACGGGCCGCAATGAGGCGTTGGGCAACCGTGCCTAGAGAGTGCCAGCCTTTGCGTGTATAAGGAGAGGGAGCGCTGCTCACGATAGGGTCATCTTCTTTCCATAGGACATAGTCGGATCGGTAATCTTTTTGAGTAGAGTGAGAAGGTTTTCTTGCTCCTCCGGGCTTAAAGGTTTGAGCAAGCTTTGGACTCTCGTCAAGAAAGCCGCCTCTGCGATGTGCAGCACCTGCCGCCCGGTTTCGGTGAGGGTGACACAGACCGTTCGTTGGTCGCCTACAGGACTGTGACGTGCGACAATGCCTTCAGCTTGAAGTTTGTCAATCATTTGCGTTACACCTGGCGACGAGATGTTGAGACGCTCGGCTAATTCGGAAATCGTGAGAGAGGAGTGCGTCAACTTTAATAGCAACCGCAACTTAGGGCGAGATAAAGTGCCGTATTGTCCGCCCAAAGCATCTTGCAGAGCGATGAGTGCCATGAGCATTTGGCGAGATTGTGGGTCCATTGCACAAACCTCCTGAATATGGGGCGAGCACACTCATTTTAGTAACTTACTTAATTATAACAAGAAATCCACGGTCCTATGCAACAAAGACCCGCTGGCAGAATTTCTGGAAAAAATTCCCGAGGACGTTGTGAGAGAGGAGTTTCCCGCCTAAAATAATTGAGGAGAGAAATGGCTCCACAAGTGTTATGGGAGACTATAGGCAAGAGGCTCTGTAGCGATGCTAGCTTGCGGCCCGGAATAAGGGTCAAATGATTATGGTATAATAGCGTGGCAAATTTTAAGAAGGTGATCGTTGTTGTTCATCACCAAACGGGAAGGAGGCTACGGTTTTCCGCGATGAAAATTGGACCCATGACGATTGATCCACCTGTGATGCTTGCTCCGATGGCCGGCGTGTCTAACCGGGCGTTTCGTGCGATTGCCCGAAAACAGGGTGCAACGTTATGCATTACAGAGATGGTGAATGCGAACGCCTTATTGCATAAGAGTGCTAAGAGTTACTGGTTGATGGAAATTGATCCGCAAGAAACCCCTGTGGGGATTCAAATAGCAGGGTCAGACCCTGAGATGATGGCAGAAGCCGCACGCGAGGCGGCCGCACAAGGGTGTGACCTTATTGACATCAATATGGGCTGTCCCGTGCCCAAGGTTGTCAAGAACGGTGATGGGTCTGCGTTGCTAAACGATATTCCGGGAGCCGTAGCCGTGGTGCAAGCGGTGGTGAATGCGGTCGATATTCCTGTTACCGTGAAGATGCGTGCCGGATGGGATCATCATTCGATTACCGCCCCGCAACTGGCTGAGGCTTTTGAGCGCGTGGGAGCGGCGGCACTAACCATTCATGCGCGTACCCGAGATGACCAATACGTACGGCCAGCGAACTGGGACTTTATTCGTCAAGTGAAAGAACGCGTGTCTATACCCGTTATTGGCAATGGAGATATCAAAACGCCCGAAGATGCTGTGCGGATGATGGAACAGACCCATGCGGATGGGGTCATGGTGGGACGCGCCTCATTTGGTGATCCGTGGATCTTTCGCCGGATTACGGAGTTTGTTCGTACAGGTCAGCATCTCTCCCCCCCATCAGCTGAAGAACGCGCAGCAATGGCGCGTTTACACACGCAAAGGATGGTTGAAGTGAAGGGTGAGGTGGTGGGGATTCGCGAGATGCGCAAGCAATTAGCATGGTATTTGCGGGGCACAACGGGATCCGCGGCTTTTCGCAGTCGGTCGACGTCGATCGAGACGTTGGAAGATGCCGAGCGACTCATTGCGGAGTGGTTGAATCATGCACGCAATGAGGATTTGACGTGGATTTAATCCGCATCGGAGACAAAGTGGTTAGTTTGTCCCGCATTACCGATATGGCCGAGCAAATTCTTTTGGCCCGCTCTCAAGGTCTGTCTCAACAAGATGTGGCCCGAAAGTTTCACGTGGATCGATCTTTTGTCTCGCGTCTAGAGACGGTTGGTGAGCTTCGTAAAGGACGCTCGATAGCCGTGATTGGCTTTCCTGTGCAGAATACGGAGGAAATTCGTAAGACGTGCCAGGATCTTGGCGTAGAACTGTGTTGGGTGATGACTAACCAAGAGCGTTGGGAGTACGCGCAGTCAAAAAATGGCATAGAATTGATTAATGAGATCATGGACCTTGCCAGCCGATTTCGTCAGTTTGATGCCATTATCTTATTAGCCTCCAACGCGCGGGTGCGCCTAATGGCGGCATTGCTAGACAGCCGTGCTGTAATCCCGGTAGTGTTAGGGGAAACGCCTCTCAGCGCTGATGTGGTGGTGGATATTGACTCGTTGCGAAAAACTATTCTGGCTGTGTCTGAAGGCGGGCTATCTTTGAACGATTCGCCAAAATAGTGATACGGATTATTGCATGGCGGCGCCAAATGTATATAATGGGTCCACATAGCATACGAGAGCAAATTTTTCCGTAACATTCATCAGTCAGCGTTAACTAAAGAAAGCGGGGTATCATTTTGAGCGACAAGGAGTTGCTAGTGTCCGAAGAGGGCCTCAAAAAGCTCGAAACAGAACTGGAAAATCTTAAGACGGTCAAACGCCATGAGGTTTCAGAACGTATTAAGACGGCTAGGGAATTTGGGGATATATCCGAGAACTCCGAGTATGAGGACGCGAAAAATGAGCAGGCTTTTGTAGAAGGCCGAATTCAGACCCTTGAAAAAATGCTCCGTCAAGCTAAGGTTGTAGACAATCACAATGTCGACCCCAATGCCGTTCACATTGGGTCGGTGGTGACTGTCAAAGATTTGGAAGAAGATTTTGAAGAAGAGTACACACTAGTGGGAGCTGCTGAGGCCGATCCCAACAAAAATCATATTTCAAACGAATCTCCCGTTGGTAAAGCGTTGATGGGAGCGAGAGTCGGACAAATTGTGGAAGTGTCTGCGCCGGTTGGCAAAATTCGGATGCAGATTGTGAAGATTTCATAACTTTTGGAGGGCTGATTTTGGCAGAGGAAAGTTTTGATCCCCGCGCGGTGCGGCTTGGAAAATTGCAGGCGTTGCGAGCGCGGGGCGTCAATCCGTATCAGCCGACCCGCTTCGATGTGACAGCGCATAGCGCTGATTTACATGCAAACTACGAGGAGTGGGAAGGTCGGACCGTGCGGGTCGCAGGTCGTGTGATGGCGATTCGTACCCATGGTCGGGCCATGTTTTTGGATTTGGCGGATGAAGAAGGCAAAATTCAGTGCCACATTCGGGAAGACATTGTGGGCCCCGAGTTGTTCGGGCTCACCGAGTATCTAGATCTCGGTGACATCCTAGGAGTAGAGGGCACTGTCTTTAAGACGCGCCGTGGAGAAATTTCCATTGAGGTGCAAACGTTTGAATATCTGAGCAAAAGTTTGCTAGATTTACCCGATAAGCGGCATGGGCTGACGAATATCGATTTACGCTATCGGCAACGCTATCTCGACTTGTTAGTCAATCCGGAAGTGCGGAGGGTTTTTGATATCCGCAGTCGAACCATTACGTTTATCCGCCAATTTCTCGCTGAACGCCATTTTACCGAAGTTGAAACTCCGGTCCTCCTGCCCTTGGCAGGAGGTACTGAAGCTCGGCCCTTCGCGACCCACCATAATGCGCTCGACATGACGCTTTATCTGCGCATTGCGCTTGAGCTGCATCTTAAGCGCTTGATTGTAGGGGGCTTTGACCGGGTTTACGAGATTGGCCGCGTTTTTCGCAACGAAGGGGTATCGACTAAACATAATCCGGAATTTACGATGTTGGAGTTGTACCAGGCGTATACAGATTATGAGGGCATCATGCGCTTAGTCGAAGACTTGTTGGCCGCGTTGGTCCGCCACTTGCAAGGAAGCTCGGAACTGACCTACCAGGGACAAGTCCTACACTTTGCTCCGCCTTTTGCTCGGGTAGATATGGTAGAACGGCTATGGGAAAAAACCGGTGTGCGTTGGGAAGACATTCATTCGACCGCCGATGCTCATGCGTTGGCGCGCAAATTGGGGATTGCGGTCGATCCCCAATTTGACCGCGCACAAGTTATGGACAAGATTGTTGGGTCAGTTGTGGAGCCGGATTTGGTACAACCCACCTTTCTGTGGCATCATCCCGTGGATATTTCGCCCTTAGCGAAACGCGATCCGCACCATCCACACCTCACGGAGCGCTTTGAATTGTTTGTGGCAGGGCGTGAATTGGCCAATGCCTTTTCTGAACTCAATGACCCATTAGACCAGCGCGAACGGTTTTTAGCCCAGCAAGAACAGCGGCGTCAGGGTAACGATGAAGTGCCTCCCCTTGATGAAGACTTTCTTAACGCCCTAGAGCATGGAATGCCACCGACGGGGGGGTTGGGAATTGGTATTGACCGCCTGATAATGTTGTTGACTGATAGTCCGTCTATCAAGGATGTCATTCTTTTCCCGACGATGCGACCCTTAGGAAGTGTAGACGAGCTCTAGGAATAAGAAGAAAAAGGCGATACACTAGCTGTGTGCAATATTGTGCACAGCTTTTTTCTATGGGAGGCTTTGAGAAATTTAATGAAACACGTGGTCAGTGTCAGCCTTGGTAGTGCGCGCCGTGATCATCAGACGACCGCAGTCATATTAGACCAGGCTGTGGAGATTGTGCGGCGGGGTACAGATGGCGATATGGAACGTGCACGGCAATGGATTGCATCGTTGGACGGGAAGGTCGATGTGATCGGTTTAGGTGGCATTGACCGGTATCTTGTTGTTAAAAGTCAGCGATATGAAATTCGAGATGCTCAAAAGCTTGCCCAAGCCGCGCGCCATACGCCGGTTGTGGATGGTAGTGGGCTCAAAGCGGTGTGGGAACCCCATGTGATTCAGCAATTGGTGGAAATGGGTCTTATCAACCCGCATCAAAAAGTTCTTTTAGTCTCCGCAATGGATCGATTTGGAATGGCTGAGGCCTTCTATACCATGGGCTTTCCAACAATCGCGGGCGATTTGATTTTTGCCAGTCATATTGATTATCCTATTCAATCCCTAGGAGAGCTCGAAGAGTTTGCCCGAAAGCTTTTGCCAGATCTCATCAAAATGCCTTTCTCGATGTTGTATCCTACGGGTTCTGAACAAGACCATACCGTGTCCAACAATGCTTATGGAAAATATTTTAATGAAGCCGACATTATCGCTGGAGATTTTCACTTCATTCGCCGCTACTTGCCCGATCAGTTACAGGGTAAGGTAATCGTGACGAATACCACGACGAAAGACGATCGCTTGTTGTTGGAGGAACGCCATTTACAGACCTTGGTGACCACGACGCCGTTCTTAGACGGGCGTAGTTTTGGTACGAACGTGATGGAAGCGGCGCTGGTGGCGATATCGGGCGTGCGACCGGAAGACAACGGCTGGGCGGATGTTGTGATGAATGCGGGACTGCAGTGGCATGTGAGCCGATTTGAAGGTGCAAAGGGAAATGCGTCCCACTAGAGAATAACGTGAAGAAAGAGGCTAACAGATATGCTCAAGACCCTAGAACATTTTGCTGCGCAATGCAATGCTAATTCCCGTCTGCGTCAGATGAATCGCGACTGGACTCGGCGGATTGCCATTGTAGCGACGGACCGCGCGCAATCTTTTTGGCTGACCAGTCAAGAGGGCGTGATTACGGCAGGCGAGGGACCTGCTGTAGAACCTGATTTGCAGATTCAAGCCCCTTATGACATCATCCAAGCTATTTTTTCAGGTGCAATGAGTCCGACGGAGCCTTATAATGCGGGGGACCTTTTGGTGAAAGGGAGCCAAGATGATTTGATGCGGCTGGATATTATTACGCTGTTGATTTGGGGGGAATAAGATGGCCTCGAGGCATGTGTTGCCGCTTCGCACGGCCGTTTCAACGAGTGCTGGTTTAGCTTCTGCCGCTATCAATTTTTTGGCCTGTGTAGAAGTGGCCGAATACGCTGGTGGGGCTTCGGCATGGATTGCCTTGCTCGTGGCAGGAGGCCTCATTATTTTTTCTGCCAGCAATTTTGCAGAACTCAGCGGTCTTTATCCATCGGCGGCCGCTATTCGGGTCTGGACACGCAAGGGCCTAAACGACAGGCTATCGTTAATTATCTCTTTGGTCTATGCCGCCACGGTGGTTTTTGTGATTGCGGCGGATGCTTTTGTATTGGCTCAAGCATTTCATGCCGCCGTGCCGATAATACCAGGTTGGCTATGGATTGTTTTGTTGTTAGGGGCGATTGCAGGAGCCAATCTGCGTGGTATTAGGGTATCAGGTAAAATCCAAGATATTAACGGTGCCGTGCTCTTGATGACTCTGGTTGTGATTTCGCTGATTATTTTAGGAAAGACTCCTTGGCCTCATGGCCAACCGCTATTTCATGTCGGTCCTGGAATTTTTCAAGCGGTGGCGTTAGGGGTATTTATTTACGTAGGCTTCGAATGGGTGACGCCATTGGCAGAAGAATTTGATGATGCCAGAGCGATTTCGCGCGGCATGTACATGGCGTTGGGGTTGATTGCAGTGGCTTTTGGCCTTTTTACCGTAGCGATTAGCGTGATTTTTCCGGATATCCGCGCTTTGCATGCTACACTCATCCCGCAATTGATTGTCGGAGAGAAAGCCTTGGGGCGCTGGGGATTTTGGTGGATGGTGATCATTACCATGACGACCGCCATGACGACCTTCAATGGGGGACTCTTTACCGCCTCGCGATTTGTTTACGCGTTGGCGCGCGAGAAGACCCTGCCACGGGGTTTGTCTCATCTGAATAAATATTGGGTGCCGTCTTATGCGCTCTTGCTTCTAGCTGGGTTATCCTTAGCGCTGGCTTTAGGAGTCATGGCGACGGGATGGTATACCGTTTTGATCAACGCCGGAGCGGGCGTCGAAGGATTGGTGTACGCCTTATCGGCGTGGCTGGTATTTTCCCTCCGTAGGCGGGAAGCGCAGCGACCGCGGCCTTTTCGGGCGCTGGGTTATCCGTGGGCCGCGCTTATTGTCGGCGCCGTATTTTTGCTGTTAGGAGTGGGAGCGTTGCTCACCACGACCGGGGGCATACCCACGGCGCTCTTATTCGTTATGGGGTTGACAGCCATCGTGACCGGCTATGTTTGGTATTATGTTCCACGTCTTAAAAAGGCTCCTCGGCGGAACCCGGTGATGAGTTCGGAGCCCGAAGAAACCACAAGGTAAAAGCAGCTCCGTGGGCCGTAGAGTGTACAGTAATTGAGCCTCGTTGGGATTTCATTAGCGCCTCTGCAATACTCAACCCGAGTCCAGTTCCGGGCTTGCCATGCCCATTAGTCCCGCGAAAAAAGCGCGTAAAAATATGGGGAATATCTTCTGGTGGGATTCCTGGCCCATGGTCTTGGATGGTGATTCCTAAGAATGGTCCTTGGGGAATGATGTCGATATCAATGGCCCCCCCAGGCGGACTATACTTGACGGCATTTTCGAGTACGGCCCATAACGCCCGCCGTACGAACGGTTCGTGGCCCAAGATGCGGTGGGTATGAACGGCGTGAAGGGTAATGTGCAGGTCTGGGTTAAGAGCTCGCGCATCTTCCACCGCATCTTCTAACAGAGGCCGCAGAGAGTAGGGGGCCAGCTCGACCGGTCCGTCATTGCGCACGTGTTCCAACGTGAGAAGATCTCCCACTAGCGTAATCATTTCCGAGACGGCCCGGTCAATAGCGGCAATCGTTTCTTCTTCCGTAGCGCGATCGATCGTATCCCAATCGCGGAGGATGTCTAAATTGCCACGAATGACTTCAAGAGGAGTACGCAATTGATGGGCTGCGTCAGCCAGCAATGTTCGGTCCCTTTGCCACCTGGATTCCAGCGTTTGCACTAATTGAGAGAGGAGTCCAGCCAGTCGGCTGAATTCATCATCGGTGCGCGACGGGTTTTCCACCGGCAAAAATTGATTCGTAGCCAACATGCGTTCGACGGAATGCGTCATACGCTTAACCGGCTCAAGGACTCGGTGTGTCGTCCAACGACCAAGCAGGACGCCGCCCGCTGCTGCTGCTACCCCTGTTATGCCCATGACTAAGACTAAATCGCCTAACAGATCAATGTCTGGGCGCAGGGGCCAGTCTACAACGTACTGCAGGCCTTCCCGCTCGTGGACTAAGCGCGAGGAGAGCGGATGGGGGACGATGGCATTGGTTAGGGGGCCAAAGGGATATGGGGTCGTATTAGGTGAGCGAAATAAGACGCGATGGTCTTTCAATATCCAAACATGCGGATCGACTTTGCGGGTATATTCATGCAAAAGGACCTGCAGTGTAGTGCCATGCGCTTCAGAAATGCCCGAATAAACGCTCGAGGCGTCACTGACAGCAGCATCATACAAATGAATACTCACGGCAAAAAGGGTAATCAGAGCAAAGGCAACGACTAAACTAACAATAGCCCCACCCGTTTGAATGGTGAAACGTGTGCGCAAACTTTTAGGATAGGTAACCAGGTGCTTTCGAGAAACCTGGGTGCGCCCGGCTCCACCGCCTTTTGGCGGAACAAAGTTGTTGTCCATAATGCCACCTGTCATTGTTCAAGAAGTGATAAGACGCGCACCTAGATTACGGGGCCGCATCGCTTTGATGGCCCGCTTGCCCTTCATCTCCGCTGGTTGTGGAGTCTACGCTGGAGACGCTTCGAATTTTAACACATAACCGACGCCGCGAATTGTGACGAGGTTGAGTTCTTCGGTGGGAAGACCTACTTTTTGCCGCAGATATCCGACATAGACATCGACAATATTTGAAGCCCCCGAGTAACCCCATCCCCATACGCGGTCGAGAATCATATCGCGCGTTAGGGTAATCCCGACATTTTGCATAAAGTATTGCAACAAATCGAATTCGCGACGGGTCAGATCAATCGTGCTGTTCATTAAGCGAACTTCATGGCGCATGGGATAGAGCTCTAGTGGCCCTACTTTAATCATATCATCTTGATGAAATACGTTGGCAGGACGCCGTGTTAAGGCTCGCATTCGTGCAAGCAGCTCAGCCGTTGCAAAAGGCTTGACTAGATAATCATCGGCCCCAGCATCAAGCCCGCGCACGCGGTCAATAACGGCATCGCGTGCCGTCAAAATGAGAATGGGCGTATCTGAGACTTGGCGTAGCGATTGGCACACTTTCAACCCGTCGATGTCAGGCAGCATCAAGTCCAATATCACGACATCGTAGCTACCGCCAACGGCTTCTGACAATCCATCACGACCTTTGGCGCACCATTGCACATCCCAACCGGCATGTCGGAGTTCTAATGTTATCAATCGAGCAACACGATCATCATCTTCGATGAGTAAGGTATGCACGCGCTCCCCATCCTTTCACGACTATTATACTGAAAAGCCCGTCTAAATAGGCAGTGGCCCGCATAGAATGCATTGAGATGAAGGAGGGGCGTGAATGTGGTCGCCAATATCAGGCCGAAGGCATCCAAGGACCGTCATTATGGGAATTATCGCCTTGATTGCCGTGATTGGAGCCTTGCTCTATCTTCAAAATGTTCCTGTCGTGGCCAGTTGGGACCGGGCCCTTTTGCGCCCGGCGGAGGTTTCCGTGTCCTTGCGTCATCGTGCTAATGCCAAAGCGCGTCAGGCGTCGCCGACTGATGGATTGCCCCCAGGAATGGTGTTGGGATATTTTTATGACCCGGGCAATCAAGGTAATGCGGCAGCCATGCTTCAACATTATTTGCCTTTTTTAAGCGGGATTATTCCTTTTTGGTACACGATTGAAGCCAACGGGACGATTACGGGGCAAACGAATCCAGCGGTATTGAAAATTGCCCGCGAACATAACCTATGGACGTTTGCTCTCGTCGAAAATATGGCAGGCCAATCGGTTTTCGGACCGTTATTAAATAGCGCGCAGGCGAGCAATCGTGCTATAGAAAATATGTTAACCCTAGTAGAAGATAACGGTTTTGATGGGGTGAATCTTGACTGGGAAGGCATTGCCCCTGGAGAACAAAATGCTTTTACGTCTTTTGTTCAACGGTTAGCGCAGGTCTTTCATCAACACGGATATTATGTCACCTTGTCTTTGCCAGCAGAGACAAGCTATCAACCGCAGAATTCATGGACAGGTGCGTATAATTACGCGGCGTTAGCGAAAAGTGCAGACTTATTGATGATTATGGCTTACGACGAGCATTATGCAGGTGGCGCTCCCGGTCCGATCGCCTCACCCTCTTGGGTTCAATCAGTTTTGAATTACACTATTTCTGTTGTGCCGCCTCGCAAAGTGATTCTTGGGATCCCGGGTTACGGCTATGATTGGGGTGGTTCTGGCGCTGTTGCGTTAAGTTATGGTCAGGCACAAGGCCTAGAGGAGCAGTATACCCATCAATCAGGGCAAAACCACTTTGTTTATGTTCAAGATGGGCAAACCCATTCGGTATGGTTTGAAGACACTCAAAGTCTCTTATCGAAGATAAATTTGGTATCAGGATATGAGTTGCGGGGCATTGCGTTGTGGCGACTAGGCATTGAGGACCCAAAAATTTGGGATTTCTTGCAGTAAACCTTCCGTTCCAACGGTTTTTAAAAAGGTTTAAAAAAGGGCTTGCATTGGCGCGAGTCCGGTGTTATTATATCAAAGCTGTCCGCGAGGACAGTGAGCCCCCCCGCTTCAGCGGGCGGCGTCGGTCCTTGAAAACTATATCGTCATGAATGCGTCAAGGGAAACAGAAACAGTCAGCAAGACAATGAGT
>NZ_NWUL01000045.1:0-189596 GCF_002903155.1 Sulfobacillus sp. hq2
GAGCCAGGATCAAACTCTCCATGACTCATTGTCTTGCTGACTGTTTCTGTTTCCCTTGACGCATTCATGACGATATAGTTTTCAAGGACCGGGTCACATCTAAATACTTTAACACGTTCATAAATCTTTGTCAATAACGTGTTCTTTACTGACCGTTCTTGTCGAACGACGAAATATATCTTAACACCGAAAAAGAAAGAATACAAGCCCATCAACAAAATATGCACAAAGAGACGCGACCTCAGAATTAAGCGCGTGTCATTTATTGGGCGAGGCTATTTGATCGCCTTGCGTCTGAGGTCACGTCATACAGCCTCACCGTAACCGCTTCAGGGTTCTTGAGGTTTGGTTATCCGTTCAAGGTCTAATGCTTCATCTAACGTCTTGGCATCTAACAAGTGCTGTTCTGAAACAACTTGACGAACAGTTTTCCCCTCTTGGAAGGCCGTTTTGGCAACAATTGCCGCTTTGTCATACCCAATATAAGGATTCAGTGCTGTGGCCAATGCTGTATTCATCTCTACATAGCTGGTTATTTTTTCGACATTGGCCTCAAGCCCTTTAAGCGCCCGATCGTTGAAGGCATCGAGTCCATTGGCCATAATTTGAATAGCTTGCAGGAGATTATAAGCAACAACGGGCATCATAACGTTCAACTCCAATTGCGCTCCAGCCACGGCCTGTTGGATGGTCAGATCGTTTCCGATGGCCTGATAACAAATCATATTCATCATTTCTGCCATGACCGGATTGACCTTCCCAGGCATAATTGACGACCCTGGCTGCACAGGTGGCAATTTAAGTTCTCCAATACCCGTACGCGGCCCCGAGCTCAGCAACCGAAGGTCGTTAGCCAGTTTACCTACGGCTGTTGCTAAGCCGCGCACCAAGCCAGACACCTGTAAAATCGCATCCATATTTTGAATAAACGTAAACATATTGTCTGGTTGATGGAATGGCAATCCGGTTTTCTCCGCAACATAAGCCGTTGCCCGGGTTTTGTATTCGGGATGCGCGTTAATGCCAGTGCCCACAGCGTTACCGCCCAGACCTATGGCATATAAGGCAGATACTCCGTCTTCTAACGCCTGACGCCAATATTTTAGTGCCCCGGCATATCCGCCAATTTCTTGCCCAAGACGCATTGGTACCGCGTCTTGCAAGTGTGTCCGTCCGGATTTCACGATATTCATCCAGAGCGCCTTTTTCGATTCTAACGTTTCTTCTGCCCGGAGAATGGCTGGAATCAAATCATGGACGATGGCTTCTGCCCCGGCGATATGTATTGCAACGTGAATCGTATCATTGGTAGACTGAGCCATGTTGACGTGGTCATTGGGATGGACCAAGCTGACATCGCCTATTTCCCCTCCCATCATCTGTTGGGCACGGTGGGCAATAACTTCGTTCGCATTCATGTTTTGGGAGGTACCGGCCCCTGCTTGATATACATCCACAACAAATTGCGCATCCCAAAGTCCACTAGCCACTTCGTCTGCGGCTTTCATAATCGCAGCAGCCCGTTCCGGTGATAATTCTCCTAATTCGCTGTTAGCCCGCGCTGCCGCCCATTTAATAATGCCCTGCGCTCTAATAAAACGCCTTGGCAAGCGAAGGCCGCTAATCGGAAAGTTTTCAATCGCTCTTTGGGTTTGTGGTCCCCAATAAGCGTCTTTGGGAACACGAACGTCCCCGAGGGAATCATGGGATAGGCGGTACTCCTCCATCGATATCGGCTCCTTTTTCAACAACTGTGTATACTTTGATATTTTACAACGCCAACCTCGCAACCGCTAATCACCTATGACAAAAGGACCCCTTGAGGGTCCTTTTGTCACAACTTTCATCCATTTATAATTCCTGCTAGCCCTTAGGGTTACTTCATCGTTAACCGCCCTGGCCCAAAGCGCCAGTAGGAGCCGCCATATCATGACTTACGATTATGATTCCTGCGAGGTGCGTTTGGTAAGAGCCTCACTTAAAAGCCACCGCATCACCTCGGACGGAGGACGGTTTAGTTCGCGGGACAATTTCTGTACTTCTCGAATTTGCCACGTATACAGGTAATAGTCTGCCCGCTTTTGGTCTGCTGCGCCTTTCATTGTGGGGCCCTCCTTATGAGCGTCTTTGATTTAAAAACGCTCGACGGATAGATCAGGTTACACTTTATAACGTCTTTTTTATAGAGAACTCGGTGACGACTTCATGAACTGCTCCACAGCCTCCAATATCGGAAAAGAGGGCTGAGCGCCTTCCTTTGTGGTGGAGAGAGCCGCAGCCGCATTAGCATAGTGAATGGCATCCGATAAAACATCATGGACGTCTAAACGTGCGGCAAGTGCCCCTAAGAAAACATCCCCTGCCCCCACCGCGTCAATGGCCTGCACAGGCAATCCCGCTTCGTAAAAGACACCCCGCGACGTCGCCCATACCAGCCCTTGATCGCCTAATTTGACAATCCCTATTTGGGCACCAAATTCCCGCAACTTCCGGCTGGCTGCCTTAGCAGAGCGCACATCATCAACAGGGATCCCGGTCAACACCGAGGCCTCCGATTGATTAGGTGCAATGATATCGACTTTAAATAACGACGCTGGAAAATGGTCTGAGGCGGGTGCAGGATCCCATAAGACCTGCGCGCCTGCCCGTTTGGCCAACAACACCGCACGCTCAATAACATCCAAAGGAATCTCTGCTTGCATGACTAAAATGTCTCGCGCCGTCAAGAGACGTTCCAGGCTAGCTAATGCTGCGGTCCCCACTTCGTAGTTTGCCCCAGGGACAACCGTAATGGCATTTTGCCCGGTGGGCTCAACCGTTATGAGAGCGAGACCCGTGCTTGCGGTTTTACTCACGCCAATACTGCTGAGGTCTACGCCATCTTGTCGTAGAATGCGCAAAGCTTGGACGGCAAAGGCATCATCGCCTACCATCCCAACAAGACGCGTTGCGGCCCCCATACGCCGTGCGGCAAGTGCCTGGTTCGCCCCCTTGCCCCCTGGAGCTGTTAACAAACTTTTAGCAATTCGGGTCTCACCTGCCACCGGAATCTTGTCGATGCGTGCAACTAAATCCAAATTAATGCTTCCTAACACCAAGACACTCATAATGGTCTCTATCCTTTACTAAAAATTATCCCAATCACTTTCACATCTGACTCCACTATTTGGGTCCATGGTATCATGGATTCTAATGAGAAGGGCGATCACTTCCATCAAGGGAGGACGAATTTTGGATCTACGTGAATGGATTGGTACGCTGCCTGGCATATATGGCGTTTTTGCAAAAAATCTTGACACCGGTAAAGTGTTCACTTTCAATGATACCAAGGTTTTCCCTTCAGCGAGCACTATTAAGGTACCCATTTTGATTGAACTTTACCGACGTGTAGAGGAAGAGCATCTCAGCCTCGACCACCTTCTTGTGATGCGTCGAGAAGACCAAGTTGGGGGTTCAGGAGTTCTCAAGGATTTATCGCCAAACACTGAGTATTCATTGCGTGACTTAGCGACGCTTATGATTACCGTATCGGATAATACGGCGACAAATCTTCTCATTGATTTTCTGACGATCGAAGCTGTCAATATCACCTTACGGCGGCTTGGTGTAACCCATACCGAGTTAGTGCGCCGCTTGCAGCGCGTGCCGGCGGAACCCTTAGACACAGTAAACCACACGACCGCTCAAGACATGGGCCTGCTGATGGAAAAGCTTGCTACAGGAACGGCTATTTCGTTAGCCGCCTCAGAACAAATGGTTTCATTGCTTAAACGCTGTCAAGGGCCCATCAGTATTACCAAGCTTACAGCCGAATCGTCTTGGGTTGGCGATTCTCCCATCGTCATCGCCCATAAAACCGGCTCTCTAGCCCAAGCTAGCCACGACGTCGGCATCGTCTATAGCCCACACTTACGTTACGTTGCCGCGCTGTTAAGCCAAGGTCACCCATATCTCTCTCTATTGGCCAATATTCAACGCATTGGCGCCAAACTTAGTGTCGCACTGCGTTAATTGGCCACATGGCGCACAAGCCAACGTACAATATCATTGCGCGTGATAATACCCGTGAGTTTGTCATCATGCAACACAAACACCCGCCGAACATTCTGCCGCAGCATCAAATCGGCAATTTCCCCGACCGGTGTGTTGAGTTGCACTGTCACCGCCCCTTTGCTCATCATTTTCTCGACGGGAAGAACCAAAAGACGATGACTATCTTCGTGCCATACCGTTTCATCAATCACCACTTGCGTAGGGCCAAACAAGGAATGGTAGATCTTCTGCGCACGTTGCTGAATGGCCCGCAAAACGTCGCCCCCCGTAATCACGCCAATGAGATGCCCTTCTTTATCGACCACCGGCAGTCCACTGATAGTGTGTTCGCGTAACAGCTCGACAGCCTCTCCGATAGTGGCCGTGGCATCAATTTTTATGACGTCCGTCGTCATCAGTTCACGAGCAATCATCGCACGTCCCTCCTCTATAACCTAGCGTTGGCTCCTTTATTCTAACCAATGTGAGAGAAGTTGTCGTGAGCCGTTGGGCGACTCAATTTCCCCCCACACCAATGACATATTTTGTGCTTTAGGATTTGGTCAGGGGCCATATTTGTGTTGTATCATGGAGAGATGACCCTGGCGGTATGACATTTTGTGATGCAGAAAGTGGTGTAGGGTAAGTGTTTTCTCGAGATCCAGCAATACCTCGTGTGTATTACGTGCTATTAACCGGAAGATTTTTCAATCTCGTTGGCAATTCGCTGGTTTTCCCTTTTCTGACGATTTATTTAGCCGAGCGGCTTCATGCCCCTCTAAGCACTGTCGGACTGGTGATGACATTTTATGGTGGAGCCCAAGTGCTCTCGGTGCTTGTAGGTGGCGTTTGGAGCGATCGATTTGGGCGGCGACGCGTTATGCTGACATCACTCACGTTGGGCGCCGCTGTCACATTTTTTATCGGGACTCTCCATAGTACGTGGACCCTTATTACCCTACTCAGCCTGATGGGATTCTTTGTGCCTTTGTTTCAGCCTGCCTCTATGGCAATGGTTGGCGACATTGTTCCGCGAGAGCAACTCAATTATGCCTATAGCCTCATGCGAATGGCCTCAAATGCGGGCATTATTGTTGGCCCCATGCTGGGCGGGCTATTGGCTGATCATTCCTTTTTTTGGATTTTCGCTCTGGACGCATTATCTATGGTCGTTTTTGCCGTTGTGGTGTTTATCGCCATACCCGAAACGCGCCCAAAGCGTGCGGATATGCACGTTCCACGTAGGGGCCTGTCTGATATCCGCCAAGATCCAGCCTTTTTACGATTCTCCAGCTTGTGGGCTTTCACCGCCCTGGTCTATTCTCAATTGTTTATGGTCGTTCCAGCCTATTTGCACTTGAATCTTGGATACCCACCCAGTGTGTTTGGCTATCTCGCCGCCGAAAACGCGGTGTTTGTGGTCCTCTTGCAGATCCCTATTACCCGGATCACGCGTCACATTCCCCACCTCTCGCTTATGGCTGCGGGCGTTCTCTTTTATGCGTTGGGATTTGGAATCATGCTTTCAGGGCGGACATTTTGGGTCTTCGCCACAGCCGTCTTCATCATTACCTTAGGCGAAAACACCATCAACCCTGCAGCCTCGGCATGGGTAGCTGAACGAGCTCCCGAACAAATCAGGGGACGGTATATGGGATTTTTCAGTCTCGCAAACCGCGCCGGCGCCGCACTCGGCCCATTAGCAGGCGGACTGCTCCTTAGCCAAGGCGCTGTCTGGTGGCTCGTCACCACAAGCCTCATTGCCCTCGTAACGGCACAAGGATATTGGCGCTTTGGCCATCACCACTTCGCGAGCAGCCCTGCCGATTAAGACTCCACGGGGGGTTTACGAAAGCCCTCTCCGACCACTTCATGCACCGTGGCGACCACGACAAAAGCCTGAGGATCTATACTGTAAACTAACTCTTTTAAGGTACTCACTTCCCCCCGCGTAACAACGACATACAAAATTTCTCGGGGTTCTTTAGTATATTCTCCGTAAGCACCAATGCGGGTGACGCCTCGGTCCATGGTCGCCAACACGCGAGCTGCGATGGTATCTGGGTCACGGCTAACAATGGTGAAAGCTCGTGCATAGCTGACACCCTCTTGCACCACATCGATGGCCCGTGATGAAATGAATAACGCAATTAACGAATACATGGCCAGCGTCGGGTTAAAGATGACACCAAAGCCCGCAATCACAAAAAAGTCGACCGCTAACATGCCTTGCCCCATCGTTAGGGGGAGAAACCGAATCAGGAGACGAGCAATCACATCACTGCCACCGGTGGTACCGCGGCCGCGAAAAACCAGCCCCAGGCCAACCCCTGACAACAATCCCCCGTACACGGTAGCTAGCAAGATGTTATGGGTGACGGCACCGAAATGCATAATTCCTACCATCAAAGACAACATAAAGGTGCCAAAGACTGTCCGTAGCCCTACCCGGTTACCCCAAAGCTTTTTACTGAGCCAAAGCAATGGCACATTCAGAACCGTCAAGGTTACCCACAAGGGAATATGCAAAACGTACAGTAAAATAATACCAATACCCGATACCCCACCATCAGATATTTTAGCGGGCACGTAAAAACTGTTAATGCCGATTGCCGTGATGGCGGTGCCAACAACAATCATACCGTAATCGAAGACAACACTCTTCTTATTGTTCATGGTGTCCCTGCTTTAACGATCAATTGATTATCCGATAACGTCACCGACTGTATGACTAATTGCACAGGTAAATGGAGTTGCGAGATTTGAAAGATCTGCAAATCAGTTAGCAAAGGCAATGCAATGCCATCGATAGAAGTGGGATGAAAAAGAATCGCTGTTTTATCCGGTGACACCGTGAGCGTTCCTTGTGTATTTAACGGCAATACCACTCCGCCCAGGGACACTTTGCCTTGAATGGTCATCACCCCTGAAGCAATCGTGACAACAGGATCACGAATGGGTCCTTCTGTGGCCAAAAAAGCCCCCAGAGCCGGCCCATCTAGCACCACCGTGACCGACATGCGCCCGGGCTTCTTGACGACCAAAGCATTGCGCTCTAGGGCGGGCACTGAAACTTCGCCATTTTGCCAGTTAACGATAGCCTGATCGACTTTCAGACCGTCAAAGGTAACCCCTTTCGCATTGACATAAACATCTTGAAAACGTCCTTGCGCGATAATCCAAAAGGGCATCGCTGTTAGGGCGATGGATGGTGCCACCCCCCCGTCCGTGCGTGCAATGGCTGCCGCCGCTTTCCCAGACACCCAACGCGGCACACCCCATTGCAATCCCGCTAAGATAATTACCAAGGCGGCTAGGACCTGAATAAATCGACTCATCAGGCATTGTCCTCAGGCTGTAGAGCCCCTTTGGCCTCTTGTTGCAAAAAGGCCTCAATAAAACCATCCAACTCCCCATTCATCACGGTTTGAGCGTTGGGCACTTCATAGCGCGTCCGGTGATCGCGCACGACGCTGTATGGCTGAAAGACGTATGTGCGAATCTGCGATCCCCACCCAATTTCGGCGTGGTTGCCTCGCAACTCCGCCATGTGTTCCTCCCACTGCCGTTCTTGCAACTCCGCCAATTTCCCTCGTAGCATTTTCATAGCGGTTTCGCGATTCGAGTGTTGGGATCGTTCTGATTGGCATCCGACCACGATACCCGTAGGCAAATGGGTAATGCGGACGGCCGAATCCGTCTTATTAATATGCTGACCCCCAGCCCCCGAAGCCCGAAACGTATCCACCTTTAAGTCTTCCGGCCTAATCTCAATGGTTGCATCATTTTCAATGTCGGGCAAAACTTCCACCGATGCAAAAGACGTATGGCGCCGACCGGAAGCATCAAAAGGAGAAATGCGAATAAGGCGGTGCACTCCCCGCTCTGGCCGTAAAAAGCCAAAGGCATTTTCACCTTGAATCTCTAGACTGACACTTTTATATCCGGCTTCTTCGCCCTCTAGCGAGTCGATGATATCTGCTTTAAACCCATGTTTTTCCGCCCAGCGCACATACATGCGCAGCAGCATGGACACCCAGTCTTGCGCCTCTGTGCCGCCTGCGCCAGCATGCAAAGAAACAATCGCATTTTCTTGATCGTAAGGTCCTCGAAGAATTAAGGTCAACTCAAATGCCCGCAAATCATCCAAGAGGGTTTGGCCTTCTTTCGCCTGACCCTTGAGCACTTCCTGATCATTTTCTTCCAAGGCGAGATCAAGCATTTCATCCCACTCGCTCACCCGCCTCGACAGACTCTGGTACTGCTCCAAAGGGCCCTTCACGTGACGCAATTGTTTCGTCACCTGTTCGGCCCTTTGCGGGTCATTCCAGAAGTCTGGCGCCAGCATTACTTGTTCAAGTCGCTCACTTTCGACTTGCCGTTCTTCGAAGTCAAAGAGACCCCCTAATGCGATCAATAATTTGGTGGATCTCGTTGCGCATGAGTTCTAAATCATCCTGTAACACCGTATGTCCCCCTCGGCTATTGCGTTTCTTGGTCGGCTCCATGGCATTTCTTATATTTCTTGCCGCTACCACACCAGCAAGGATCGTTGCGCCCTAGTTGCCGGCCCTGTCCCTCTTTGGGCGGCTTAGTACCCTGTCCTCCCTGAATGACCTGAAATGGGCGATGAGGCTCTTGATCCGTAACGGTAGCCACAGGTTCCAAGGTCGGGATAGGCTGCTGCGGAGCCAGTTGCAAATGAAACATCATGCGAATGACCTCTTCACGAATGGCTCCCAGCATGTTCTGATACATGTCATATGCTTCTTTCTTATACTCCACCAATGGATCTTGCTGGCCATAAGCCCGAAGGCCTACTCCCTCACGCAAATTATCCATGGCGTCTAGATGTTCCATCCACTTGGAGTCTACAACACGCAACAGAATCATCCGTTCGAGTTCACGGACCGCTTCCTCACCAAATTCTTGTTCCTTTTGCTCATACGCCCGAGTACCCGCCTCGACCAGCACCTGCTGCATTTCTTCTCGCTCTTTGCCTTCTAAATCCTCGACACGCACCATGCCTTCAGGCAAAAAGATCTCATGCAAGCTGTCGAGCAACGGCTGCAGCTCCCATTCATCGGGGTGGAGATTGGCAGGACAATGTACTGCCAATGCGTCATCCACGAGCTCAGACAACATATGCATGATATCCTCTCGCAGGTTCTCCTTAGACAAAATATCTTTGCGTTGTTTGTAAATGACTTCCCGCTGCAAATTCATGACGTCGTCATACTGCAAGACTTGTTTCCGCGCATCAAAGTTGCGGGCTTCCACCTTTTTCTGAGCGGATTCGATCGCGCGCGATAACATGGGGCTCTCAATGGGTTCATCTTCTTCAACGCCCAACCGGTCCATCAAATTCGACAAAGTCTGGGCAGCAAATAAACGCAAGAAATCATCTTCCAAAGAGAGATAAAAGCGCGACGAGCCTGGGTCCCCTTGACGACCCGCACGTCCCCGCAACTGGTTATCAATGCGCCGACTCTCATGCCGCTCGGTACCGATGATATGCAAGCCACCCATCTCTGCGACGCCTTCGCCTAAAACAATATCCGTCCCACGGCCTGCCATATTGGTCGCAATCGTCACAGCCCCTGCTTGGCCCGCTTGAGCAATAATTTCTGCTTCTTGCTCATGATACTTGGCATTCAAGACTGTATGCGGCACGCCCTTAGCCTTAAGCATTTCGCTCAGACGCTCAGACTTTTCAATCGATACCGTGCCCACTAATATGGGACGCCGCTCTTTATATAACGCTTCAATTTCACGGACCACAGCCCGAAACTTTGCCGCCTCTGTTTTATAAACGACATCCGGAAAATCCTTTCGAATCAATGGCTTATTCGTGGGCACCACAATCACGTCCAGCCCGTAAATCTTCCGAAATTCTTCTTCTTCAGTAATAGCGGTTCCGGTCATACCGGACAGCTTGTGATACATCCGAAAATAATTTTGAAAGGTAATGGTGGCCAAAGTTTGGGTCTCATCCTGAATCGGTACCCCTTCTTTGGCCTCAATGGCTTGGTGAAGCCCATCAGAATAGCGCCGGCCAAACATCAATCGGCCGGTGAATTCGTCCACGATGATGACTTCCCCGTCTTTGACCACATAGTCGCGGTCGCGCTTCATGAGCGCCTTGGCCCGTAAAGCTTGATTGAGGTAATGTGACAGGTCAATATTGACGTCGTCATACAAGTTGGCAACCCCCAACATACGCTCAACCTTAGCCACCCCTTCTTCCGTGGGCGCCACCGCTTTAAGCTTTTCATCAATCGTGTAATCTTTCTCTTCCCGCAAGTTGGATGCAATGCGGGCAAACTGATAGTACAAGTCGGGGGATTTATCGGCCTGCCCCGAAATAATAAGCGGGGTCCGCGCCTCATCAATCAAGATCGAGTCCACCTCGTCGACGATGGCGTAATGTAACGGCCGTTGGACCATTTCATCTACCGTGCTCACCATGTTATCCCGCAAATAGTCAAAACCAAATTCATTATTCGTGCCGTAAGTAATATCCGCCGCATAGGCCTGACGCCTTTCATCTGGCTCCATGTCATGTTGGATAAGACCAACGGTCAATCCCAAGAACTGATACAACTGGCCCATCCACTGCGCATCACGTCGAGCTAGATAATCATTAACCGTCACCACATGCACGCCTTTTCCCGCAACGGCATTGAGGTAGGCTGCCAATGTTGCGACCAGCGTCTTGCCTTCACCGGTGCGCATCTCAGCAATACGACCATCATGCAACACCATGCCCCCAATAAGCTGGACATCGAAGTGCCGCATTTTCAATACCCGTTTAGAGCCTTCTCGCACCACGGCAAAGGCTTCTGGCAGGAGTTTGTCCAAACTTTCTCCACTGCTGGCCCGTTCCTTAAATTCCGCGGTTTTGGCACGCAATTGCTCGTCAGTCAACGCTGCTATTTCAGGCTCTAGGGCATTGACCTTTGCGACCACTCCTCGGTACCGGCGCACTTCCCGTTCGCTAAACCGGTTAACGAGGTTGGACAACATTTTTAACATCGGGTAATTTCCTCCATTCAACGTAAAAGGAACCGGTGACGGTTCCTACGTCGATACCTAATAATGAATTTTATCATGAAGGGATCTACCCTTCAACCCGACTGCCCATGCCCTTGACCCCCAGCATGTTCCGTCCCGGTGTGTTTCCACCGCTGCGCCACAGCTTCTTCTTGAGCTAAGTTGCGCCCTTGACACATCTCGATAAACTTTTCGACAACAGCTGGATCGAATTGCTCGCCCGACGCTTTCTCAATTTCGGCCATAGCCATCGCATGCGGCATGGCGCGGCGATATGGCCTATCCGTCGTCATCGCATCATATGCATCGACCACGGAGATAATCCGAGCTTCCACGGCGATTTCCGTACCTTCTAGATTATCAGGATAACCCCGTCCATCCCACCGTTCGTGATGTTGACGTACAAACTCTCGCGAACAGCCCGCAAGATGCACGGCTTCAAGAAGTTGGCTTCCAATCACCGGGTGCTCTTTCATCGTCAGTTGTTCTTCCCGGTTCAACCGTCCCGCCTTACGCAGAATGCTGTCGGGCGTTCCCAGTTTCCCAATGTCGTGCAATAAACCGGCTTCATGGACCACATCCACGCGGTCTTCTGCCAGCCCCATATACGATGCTAGCATCCCCGCGTAGTGACCTACCCGGACCGAATGACCATAGGTATAGGAATCGCGCATATTAAGCCCTTCCAGTATCATGTCAATACTGCGCTTATACATGTTGTTCACATGGCGGAGGAGGGCAAGAACGTAACGCAACGTCGCTAGCGGAACAATAAATATTAGTTCACCATAAGGACCTAAATCTTGATATACCGCTGCCATCCCATAAGCGACAGGAATCATGAGCAAAAAGGTTGGAGTCGACCATTTAAAATGGGCGCGTAACATTTCCCAGATAGGCCGATGAACTCGAAGCGAAACAGCGACCATAACTAAAACCCAGTTTAACAAAAACGCAACAATTGCCGCCACCGTCAAGGGAATGCTAATTTCGAAAAAACTCAGACGAAGCAGGGAACCCCCGAATCCATAGAAGACCGCACCGGCAGCCCAACCAGATATAGCAAATTGTGCTCTATTAAATAAAATTGACGGCCATCTAACCTTACCGGTCAGTTCCCAACCATCCATCGTGAAGAAAAATCCTAACCAAGCACCCGCAGCAGGTCCTAAGATAATGGCGGCAGCGACTAAGACTGGCAATTGAACTGAAATGCTCCCATTATCACGTAACATTTTTACCCCAAATATGGAAGCAACAAGAATCGATACTGCCAATACAAAATCTATAAAACTTAAAGCCGTAAAGAACCGATGTCCTGTAACAACTAATAATATTAATCCAACGAGGCTCACGCACCCTATATAGACTTGCAATTTCCGTGGATACATTTCTCTTCACATCCCCACCTTAAGTGACGTCCATCAAAATTATTCGACCACCATTTAATGAAAACTGTAACCCGAACCGACTACAATAACATCCACTAAACTGGATACTAAGTTACGGACCAGACCCTTCATTATGGCATTTACTCCTATCGTAATTGCCTGCATGTACCGTCGCTCGAGGTAAACATGACATCTGTTCGCTTGGTCTGTAATGTTGGTCGAAAGCTATTAAATTTTTTGCCCTGAGTAGAGAAGAATCCTCCTATTAACAGCATCCAACGTGGCGCGAATAACGGTATCTTCAACGGTGTCTCTTAGCACGCCACAACCTGCTAACATTTCTTCACCTGGGTCAGCGATAGTCACTACCATCACATCCACACCGCCCACGCGTGCTTGCTCAATCCCGTTGAAAGCCAGCTGCTCAAGCTGCGCCATTGCTTTATTGACGGCATCAACTGTGGCCATTGCGACAGCCATTGGGATAGTGGCCCCTTGCCCATTTCCTTCGTAAATTTGGCCACCACGCCCCAACCGACACTGAGCGACAATGCCTAGGGAACTATGGCCCACAGAAAATCCCGCAATGGTTAATCGCGACCCCGCACGCTCTAGCTCGTCTTCCGCCTGAATCTGCACCACCGTTACGGCGTCTTCGTCAATGTCTTCGAAGCCGTAATTCCGGAGCAGGGACACCACTTCCCGGATCACATGCCGCGGCGATTTTGTGCCGTCGCTTAAAAGCTGAATCCGGATTGCACCGTTCGCGTCTTGGTAGACGCTGGCGCTAGTAATATAGGGAATCCGGAGTATGACTTGTTCATATGTCGACAATGGTTCGGCCATAACTCCTCCTTGGGCTACGCTTAATAGAATACGACACATTACCGCATTTTTCCTCTTTTGTGCGAGAAACTTTTTCATTTTCCTGTAAAAAATTTTAGGGACCTTGCGAGGGCAAGGTCCCCTTCTAGCCCAAAGTCATTAAACGGGCTCTAAAAGTCCATAATCGCCGTCTCGGCGCCGATATAACACGTTAATGCTATCAGTTTCTGCATTGCTAAAAGCAAAAAAGTCGTGACCTAATAAATCCATCTGCAACAAGGCTTCATCCAATGTCATGGGTTTAACAGGAAATGTTTTACGCCGGACCAAATCTGGCGATTCCTGAGGCTCCTGCGTCCGCACGGTGGCCGCATCGTGAACGATTTTTTTCTTCTCACGCGTTTTAAACTTGCGATATTGGCGCTCCAATTTGTCCGTAACCAAATCAATCGACGCATACATGTCGCTACCGGATTCTTCTGCCCGCAAGATCATCCCGTGAATGGGAATTGTGACTTCGACAATGTGCCGACCTTTTTCTACACCAAGCACGACATGAGCTGTAACATCTTGTGGGTGAAGAAGCTTGTCCATTTTGCCAAGCTTCTTGTCAACGTAATCCTTCAGCGCATCCGTAATCTCCACGTTTTTACCGCGAACGATAACTTCCATCGCGCAACGCCCCTTTACGGCTTTATGCCAGTCTTGGTCCCGACTGGTAAGAATATTATAGCACGATGAGACAAAAGCCCCTAAACAAGAAAAAGCTGGGAACAATCCCAGCTACTTTCTTGTCGAGTCGATTCTTAGAGGCGAACGACGTTCGCAGCCTGTGGGCCGCGGTCACCCTCTACCACATCAAATTCGACACGCTCGCCTTCGTTGAGCGTACGGAAACCTTCGCCATTAATGGCCGTGTAATGCACAAACACGTCACCGCCGTCTTCACGCTCTAAGAAACCGTACCCTTTTTCTGCGCTAAACCATTTGACACGTCCGGTCATACTAAAATATGTCCCCTTTCTAAAAGCTACCCTAAAGTCCAGAGTAACCGAGACCAATATAGCATCCTCTGCCAAAAAAGTCAAACTATATCCGCAAGAGCCGGGAGAAAATTTTCCCCATCCTTGGGGAAAATTCCCTGTGGATTATGGGGATAAGTTTGTTGATAAAAGATTTATCAAGCCTTTGGGCTGGGGATATATCCTCCAAATCCTGCATCACTGATTTTTTCAGGATATGATACGTCGCAGGGCCCAACGTCATGACCGACACACGTATAACGGCCATTGCACGAAAGCAGCCTTCCTATACCCACATTATTTAAAATAAGTGTGGTTATGCGTGGAGAAAATATTCCGAAGACCTACGAATCATGAGCTGTACGGCGAGTAACGTCCATGGGGAACAAGGCTATCATTTACGAAAACAAAAAGAAGGGTATCAGACGTGCATCGTCTCCCTCCCTTGTTATCATACTGCCTAAAAGGCTAACGGACGTTGGTGCTTTAGGAATCTTTGTTGGTTTGAGTTGGATCATAGCCCCACTTTTGAATGAATAATGCGCGGTTCTTATTAAAGTACGTTCGGTGCTTCCGCTTAGCACTACGAATCTGATTCACCGTAGAACTCACCCAATGATGAAATACCGCGTCGCTATCAAACCACGTTCGCCAATGATCGCTAGCGCGAATGCGATGGAGCATGTCGTCATCTTCAAAATAGGCCGGCCAAAATGCCTCATCAAATTCCCCAATTTCATCAAACAAACGCCGGTCACATAAAAAAGCGCTCATGGCCAGTCGACGGGTGGGTGGAGCTGGCTCCACATGGGCAGGCCGCCCACTGACCAAGATAACGTTATCCCGTTGCAAATCCGCCACCAAGCGATCGATAAAGTCATGTCCTTGAAGTTGAATATCGTCATTGAGAACTAACACATACTCCGCGCCATCCGCTAACGCTTGCCGAATGCCCCAGTTCCAACTTCTAGCAACCCCCCAGTTATCTTCACGGTTGTCGCGCAGATACAATGGAAGGCCAGCGGGAAGACTCGCTAGAGTATCAACCAGATGCGTGGCCCCCATCGTCGGAATCGTCACTGCCACCGTCGCCAAATTAAAACTCCTCCTGACCTCTTCGCGCGTCTCTTTACCGCCTCAAGTCTTTGTGTACCGCAGGCGGCTTAATAATACCAGTCCAATGATAGTAGGCTTCGACCGGCACTAATATGAGGGTCATCAACCATGCCCACAAATACTCACGAGAATTATATTCACGATCCCCCAACCAATCGGCCAAACGCTTCGGCATCCCCAACGCTAATAGTAACAGTCCCGCTGCCAAGGACCAACTGCCCCACACTACACTTAGAAGGGCTAGCAATTCTCCAGTAATAATCAGCAATTCGGTGGGCTGAAAACGTGGGATATATTGGGGAGCAGTCTCAGGATGGTTGCGAAACAATAGACCCTCAAACCGTTTCCGATTAGCTTTCGCAAAGTAAAATCGCCAATTTTCTTGTCTGGGAGGATGAATCACGATAGATGTTGGGACAAAGACAATCTCGTATCCCGCGTCAAGCACCGAAAAGGCTAGGTCGGAGTCTTCACGGTATGGCGACTTAAATCCCCCCACCTCGGCAATAACTGAGCGACGATAAAACATATTAGCCGTCATAAATTGCCGCCCAAAACGATTGCGAACCTGATGCGTAAAAATGGTCGGCTTGCCTCCGCCGCTTTCTACAGCCCCTTCAACAGCCCCCACATCAGGAGACGAAAAGGCTTGCACGCCATTTTCTAACCAGTGCCTGTCAGGCACTGCATCCGCATCGGTAAAGGCCACAATCTCACCGATAGCCTCACGCCAGCCAGCATCCCGCGCTCGGCCTGGCCCTCCATGATTGACTTCCAACAACCGCAGGGGAAACGCCGTGAGACTTTCGTAGGCTAAAATGGTCGATCGAACATCATCCGAAGAGCCATCGTCTACAATAATCACTTCGATCGGCTGAAGACTATTCGCCGTAATCGCTTCAATCGTACGCCCCACCAAGTGGGCTTGATTATAGATTGGTATAACCACGCTCACCGCAATCATGCGTTAAAATTCCTCCATGTTCTTTTACGTTACGGGTTTGCACCATTGGCGTCAATAAGATAACGACCGTCGTCCCTGAAGTTGTCCTGAAATATTCAGGACCGTCTGTATCCTGATTAGTCCCCGTTATTTTGCCCCTCCTTCAATCGCTCTTCGGTACGTTATAATGAACGACGGGCATTAGTAGGACCATTCTTGATGAGCCTTTCTGTCAACTGAGGTGACTTTTTGTGGGACCACGGCAAATTATTCGCCGTCTTCGCCAGCGATTCGGCCAACAACAGTCTTTACGCTTCTCAACATTGGTTTTAGCCGCGGGGGGGATGGTCTCTAAGGTCCTTGGTCTCGCGCGCCAATGGCTCATGGCGTTGCTATTCGGCACCTCGGCAGCCACCGATAGTTGGCTTATGGCCAGCATCATTCCGGTGCTGCTCTTCGAGATTATCGGCGGTAGCTTTAATATCGTCATGATTCCCTTGCTATCAGGGGGCGTCACGGTGGAAGAAGGCAATGAATCTACCGACGTCTTCCTCAATGAGGCGTACTCGTGGATTCTCGTGATCAGTGCCCTCATGATTGTCCTGTTAGAGATTTTTTCTCCTCAGTTGGTCCATCTGATTGCTCCTGGTTTTCGACACCGCCGGTACCACCTCACCGTATTTCTTTTGCGGCTGATGTTGCCAGCTGGACCTTTTTTGGTGTTGGGGAATTTTATGAATGGCATTTTACAATCGAAAAAGTATTTTATAGCACCGGCCCTGACTCCTGTGATTATTAACGTCGTCCGCGTCGCAACAATTATTGGACTGGGCATGATCATGGGAATAACCGGAGTGGCGATAGGATTTACCCTCGCACAAATGACCCAATTAGCCTATTTAATTCCTGCCTTAAAGCGCCATCACATCGCATTAAAACTAAGCCTGACATGGCGTCATCCTTGGACTCGCCAATATCTAAAACTGGCGACCCCAACATTTCTGGCCCATTCGGTGCAAATCGCTGGAACCATTGTCGACCGCATTTTTGCCTCGACCTTAGCTGTGGGCCGTATCGCTGGACTAAACTTTGCCGAAGTGATTAGCCAATTACCGATTGGCTTGGCCATTACCCCAGTTATCGCCCCAATTTACACCCAGTTAGCAGAACTCTTCAATCGAGCGGGAAATTCGGCTGCGTATAGAGACCTTGTGCGGCAGGGTGTGCAAGTTACACTGTTGGTCGTCTCTCCCTTCTTCTTAGCATTTGTCTTACTCCGGGTTCCCATTGTTGAAATTTTGTACCAACATGGTCGGTTTAATGAGGCCTCAACGGCGCTGACGTCTCGCCTTCTTTTGTATTGGACCCTAGGCATTCCTGGTACAGCTTTTGGAATGCTGTTTTCGCGTATTGTATTATCGCAAAAGGCCACGCGGACATCGAGCGTAGCCAGCATCATCTCCATTATCTTTAACGTGTTTGGGGACTTTCTCTTAGTACGTCCATTAGGATCCGATGGTCTCGCATTAGCCACCTCAATCGCCGCCTACGTTCGCGCTGTCGTGCTCAGCATATGGCTAATGCGCCATCACCTCAATCCCTTCGAAGGCCAGACGCGATTTCTATTCAGTTGGGTAGGAGCACTTATGGGATTTGGTCTTTTCAACCAACTCGCCATTATAGGGATCCACTATAGCCATTTGGGGGAATGGTATTTGTTGCTCCCTGTCATCGCGGCCACTTTATTCATAGCCACAGCGCTCTATATTTTTGTATTAATCCGCTTAGGCGTTTGGCCCGTTACCCCTTCATTGTTATCGCGATTTGTTAAAAGGGCCCGGTCGGTAAAACCCTAAGAAGCAACAAAGCGGCACGCGTCCGCACAGAATAAAACGGCCGCTTGACCCCTTATCTGATAAAGAAAGACAAGAGCCAAGCGGTGAGCTTAACACAAAACCGCGCCAACTGCCTTGGATTCTAGCGAAAGGAAAGACTGGACCATGCGGTATTCGGCATACCATTGGCACCCTTGCCAGATCAGACGTGTACAGTGTGGGCCTGTCCGGCTCTTTAGCCTATCACGCCTGATAAGTGCGCCGGTTGGTGAGCTAAAAGACTTCTCACCGTGACTAGCGGACTGGCAGGGGAGCGGCCTGTCATTTCCACCCAAATCACGACATCGTGGCGGCATAACTCAAGAACATGGCTTTTGTCACGTCCGGAATCCGCAATAAGCAACCATGGATATTGACGCTGCAAACGGTCAAGAATGGCCACGGTTTGGTCCGTGGATCCGCCATCGGCAATAATCAGCTCCACGGTGTTCTGATCCCACATCTCAAGACGCCATAACCCCGTCAAATCGATGACGGCTTGTTCAATCAGATGTTCTTGATTCATCACGTGCAGTACGATGCTGACAGACAGCGCTTCCACTCCTGCCGGCTGCAAAACACGCGCATAGACCCATTCAAGCACCACAACAGCTCCGTACAGCGACAGAGCCAACCCAAGCGCTCCCCACCAGGTCACCGCGATTCCCCTTTCCACATTCTGTCCCATTATACGAACAGACTGCGGAAAAGATGACCAAAAGACTAATCTGCGGGCTTGACAGCCGCGCGGTCTAGAAGGGCATCAACACGGTTCAATTGTTCCCATGGCAAAGCCACATCAGTCCGGCCAAAATGACCATACGCTGCCGTCTGAAGGTAAATCGGCCTCCTCAGGTCAAGATCTTCGATAATACCGAGCGGTCGCAGGTCAAAAACCTCGCGGACAATTTTGGCTAGGGCCACGTCCTCTAAGCGTCCGGTTCCAAAGGTATCTACCATAACCGATATAGGTTCGGCGACACCAATCGCATAAGAAATTTGAATTTCGGCGCGCTCAGCCAATCCTGCCGCGACCAAGTTTTTAGCCACCCACCTTGCCGCATACGATGCCGATCGGTCGACCTTCGTGGGATCCTTGCCAGAAAATGCCCCACCTCCATGCCTCGCATAACCGCCATAGGTATCGACAATAATCTTCCGGCCTGTTAAGCCTGAATCTCCATGGGGCCCCCCTACCACGAACCGACCGGTTGGGTTAACCAATATCCGCGTGTTAGAGAGATCCCAGTGCGGAGCAATCACCGGCCGAATCACTTCCTCGATGACCGCTTCCTGAACCATTTCAAGCGTGGCAGACGCATGATGCTGGGTCGACACCAAAATCGTATCAATACCAATCGGCTTAGCGTTCTCATAGCGTACAGTCACTTGGGTTTTGCCATCAGGCCATAGAAATGGGACGGTTTCCGTCTTGCGGACCTGCGCCAGTCGATAGCTCAGCTGATGAGCCAACGAAATAGGTGCTGGCATAAACTCCGGGGTTTCATTGCAAGCATACCCAAAGACCATGCCTTGGTCTCCTGCCCCGATTAAGGCGCGAGCATCGGCTGAGCCTTGCCGCACTTCCAATGCCTCGTTGACGCCCATGGCGATATCCGCCGATTGCTCGTCAATCGACGTCAGAATCGATACTGTATCCGCATCAAATCCCATTTTGGCACGGGTATACCCAATATTGCGGATGGTGTCTCGCACCACCCGAGGAATATCGACGTACGTCACCGTAGAAATTTCCCCGACCACTAATGCTAGTCCGGTCGTAACAACCGTTTCCGCGGCAACGCGCGCAACGGGATCCTCCGCGAGAATCCGGTCTAATATGGCGTCTGAAATTTGATCGGCAATTTTGTCCGGATGCCCCTCCGTAACCGATTCAGACGTAAACAGAAAATTGTGCCCCAACTCATGCCCTCCTTGCAAATTCCCACAATAAACAAAAAGACCCCTTCCGAGAGAAGAGGCGCTACGCTGGTATTCTCTCATCCGTCCCCGTAAGTGAGGTCGGGATTGGCACCTTGGCATGGGTAGCCGGTTGCCGGGCTTCATCGGGCCTGTCCCTCCGCCGCTCTTGATAAGAGCTTCATGGTCAATTGTCTTCCCGAGTATATAGCGTTTCCCCAAACGCTGTCAACATCCACGACACGTGGTTTAAGCGGGTCTCCCCGGGGATGGTGCCAGCTCCCATCCCCGGCATCCGGCCTATAAATAGGCTAAACCGGGCGGTTCGTTAGAAATTTCTGCCTGGTTGCCTCTCCACCCCGAAGATGACGCTCGGCCTTATTCACTTCTAGGACTTTTTTCACTTCTGTGGCTAATGCTTGATTGACTTTAGGTAATCGTTCGGTGACATCCTTGTGGACCGTGCTTTTGGATACGCCAAAAACCTTTGCAGTATCACGAACGGTTGCGCCGTTATTCAGAATATAATTTCCGATGTCCACAACACGCTGCCAGATATGGTCCTTCACATTTCCGGCCCCTTTCTCCCCCCGAACTTGGTAGAGTATATGGGCCGCAAAAAAATAAATGCCAGAGCAAATAATCCTGCTCTGGCATTTCATGGGTTCACGAGGAAGGGTGCATAAAACCTTCCGGGTTGGTTGCCATAGACCCGTGAAATACTTGGAAGTCTAAGTGAGACCCCGGTTGGCGGCTATAAATACTGCTGCCCCCTACACTCCCTACGACTTGTCCTTGCTTAATCATCTGACCCGCCTTGACACTGGCGCTGCCCAAATGTCCATAGACCGTTTCATAGTCATTGCCATCCTTCACAGTCACGGACAGTCCTTGATGATCGACATTGTCGACTTGCGTGACCACTCCACCCCAAGCCGCATGCACGGGTGTCCCCGCTTTTGCGGAAACCGTTATGCCCGGATTGTAGTACCACTCATTGAGGGCGCCCGAATACTGCCATCCAAAGGGATTGGACACGGTGCCGTTAATCGGCATCAGCAACGGGGCCGTAGTGTCGTTAAGGGCGGGAGCCTGAGCTGCTTGATGTCCACGCGCACTGGGCACGTGATGCGCGACCGGCACGGTCACTGTATGCGATGACCGGTGTGTCAGTGCAAATGTTAGAATGCCTCCCCCCACTACTGCGACTCCCCCAATGATTCCGAACATGGTGAGACGACGATTCGCCATAGTGTCTGTTCCTCCACTTTCGTATGCGCTGCTGCGCCGAGGATATTCATATCCTCTTAATTCCAGTGTGCCCAGGAACTGGTAGTTCAAACACACTCAATAAGTCACGGTCACCAAAGGCGTACCTACATCAACCTGCTCTTCGTCCCAATAGGTGTTGTAGTTCGTCGCCACTTGCAAATTGACCGCGTGCCCCTGAAGAGAGTCGTGGGAATGAATGAACGCCGTGTATCCCGCGACCGACACGTACTGAGGGGTTTGAATGCCGTTGACACGCGATGCTCCGACTGCACGAAAGGCCTGATTAACCAAGGATTCTTCCTGGCTCACCGTCAAAGGGTGAGGTAAGGTCCCCTGCAAGGTTAGGGACAGATGAACCGCGCCATAAGGGGCCAGGATGCGCCGCACGAGAGCGGTGCTTTCACTTAACCCATGAAACCCTTGACTGCCTACCCGGTCAATAACGAGATAGGTCGCGCCAGAGGCCAGACGTTCCGCGATCAGTTCGGTCTTGAAACCGGCAATGGTTGCATGGATATCGGCCTTTTGATAGTCTGCGCCCTGGGTTTGTTGCACCGTACCCGTGACGTGACTCTGCGTCGCCAGTTTGTTGACCCACTGTCTTAATGACATTCCCCGTGCTGTCCCCGCCATTTCCACCCAGCCATTGATACTAAATCCCTGTGGAGTAGCCTTTGTCGCCTGAAATGCGGTCATAAGCGGCGAAATTACGGCAGCCCTTACACTCGCCCCCATCCACACAAGAATGGCAACCGCGAGGACCCATAATCCGTTTTTCACAATGGCTTTCATGTCTTGTCCCCCTATGAAGTGTTGTCTACCAGATTGTTCCACCCCAGGGGTCAGTTCATACATGACAGAAGATGACGACGAGGACAGATGCACGGAGGGAGAGTCGCCAGTACCGTCTTTCGTAGATAATCTCGGTAAATAAATAAGCCCTTGGTCCCCCACCCCCATAGGTCACCGCACGACATAGCACCTTGTTCAGCCGAAGACTGAAATGAGACGGGAATGCTCCTCAGCCCGGTCGTGTTTAATCCCCTGCCTTCATCCCTAGTACATAAAAAAGGACTCCGCAGAGGATGTCTGCAGAGTCCTTTTGGTCCACGTTGCTTAAGCCGATGTCATACCGCCCGCACTGTGCCCAGCCAGTTTTAGACGATTTTCTGCGCGCTGCAAAGCGCGCTTAGCCCGAATCAAGTCAATATCCGGTTTGGCTTGGGCAATCGTCTCGAGCGCTCGTTGACGAGCCAACTGGGCTCGTGCTACGTCAATTTCCGAAGCGCGTTCGGCCGAATCAGCCAACACAACCGTTGTGTCATTTCCCACTTCGAGAAAGCCCCCGCCGATTGTGAACTGTTCAACATTACCCGCTTCAGGGTAGACCGTGATGATGTGAGGCACCAACGGAGTGATAATTTGCATATGATGGGCTAAAATGCCAATTTCTCCCTCGGTCGACCGGACGATAATATACGTCACAGGCCCGTCAACCACGGTGCGTTCAGGTGTCACGATTTTCAAATGATACGGTGTCGCCATAATGTCCCCCCTGCCCTAAAGGGTCTTGGCTTTCTCGACGGCCTCATCAATAGACCCCACCATGTAAAACGCCATTTCAGGGAGATCGTCATGACGCCCTTCTAAGATTTCCTTGAAGCCCCGAACGCTTTCGCGAATCGGTACATACTTTCCGGGGGTTCCGGTAAATTGTTCCGCCACAAACATCGGTTGAGACAAGAACCGCTCTAATTTCCTAGCACGAGCGACAATCAGCTTGTCATCATCGCTCAGCTCATCCATCCCCAGAATGGCAATAATGTCCTGGAGTTCCTTATAGCGCTGAAGCACAGCCTGAACACCGCGGGCCACCGCGTAGTGCTCCTCACCGACCACCTGTGGGTCTAAAATCCGTGACGTTGACGCTAACGGATCCACAGCCGGGAAAATCCCCTTCTCAGAAATACGCCGCTCCAAGTTGGTCGTGGCATCCAAGTGCGCAAATGTCGTTGCTGGAGCCGGATCGGTATAGTCGTCGGCGGGCACATATACCGCTTGAATAGAGGTAATGGAGCCCTTCTTGGTTGAGGTAATCCGCTCCTCCAAATCACCGATGTCCGTCGCTAACACCGGTTGATATCCCACCGCTGAAGGCATACGGCCGAGTAATGCCGAAACCTCAGACCCCGCTTGAATAAAGCGGAAGATGTTGTCGACGAAGAACAGCACGTCACGGCCTTCTTGGTCACGGAAGTACTCGGCCATCGTCACGCCGGACAAAGCCACGCGCATACGCACCCCGGGGGGTTCATTCATTTGACCATAGACCAAGGCAGTTTTGTCGATAACCCCAGATTCAGACATTTCGAGGTACAAGTCATTGCCTTCACGCGTGCGCTCGCCGACCCCGGCAAACACCGAAAATCCGCCGTGCTCGGTCGCAATGTTGTGAATCAACTCCATAATCAACACCGTTTTGCCTACACCAGCACCGCCAAAGAGCCCCACTTTACCTCCCTTTGGATACGGAGCCATTAAATCAATGACCTTGATCCCGGTTTCAAAAATCTCTGTAGACACCGCCTGCTCCGTAAAGCTCGGCGCTGACCGGTGAATCGGCATCGTACTTTCAACTTGAACAGGACCTTTGCCGTCGATGGGCTGGCCCAACACGTTGAACATGCGCCCTAAGGTCACATTGCCGACCGGAACACTGATAGGGTGTCCCTCGTCAATGACCCGCATGCCCCGGACTAAGCCATCGGTGGACGCCATTGCGATGCAGCTGACTCGGTTATCACCAATTTGATGAACCACTTCCAAGGCCAAATCCACGGCATCCGAGCCTGCGGTCGTTTCTGAACCCTCTTTTGCGTCCGCTACCACATGTAACGCGTTATATATGGCCGGCATGTGGCCTTGGGGAAACTCCACTTCCACTACTGGCCCCAAAATCTCTACGACCTTGCCTTCGTGTGCTGCCACCCTTGATCCTCCTATTCCAATGCTTCGGCGCCGCTAACCAACTCGGCAATCTCCCGTGTAATTGCCGCCTGACGCAAGCGGTTCCGCATCAATATCATCTGGCGAATCAACTCATCCGCATTCTTGCTGGCGGAATCCATTGCCGTCATCCGCGCCCCGTGTTCACTTGCTTTAGACTCTAAAAGAGCGCTAAAGATGACGACTTCCACGTACCGCGGAAGCAAGTCGTTAAACACCGTTTCCGGATCTGGCTCGAATACGTAGCTGCGCTCTGCGCCAGACTCCTCCGCTGGCGGTTCTTCGACAGGCAATACCCTAAGGGTACGAACCTCGTGGGTCAGTGGATTGATGAATTTGGTATACGTCAGCCACACCTCATCGACCTCACCACCAAGGTACTGCTGCAAGATTTCCCGTGCGATCGCTTGGGCCTGATGTAATGTCGGGTCATCGCCTACTCCCAAAAACTCTTGCAAAATGGGAATGTTTCGGTGGGCTAGATAGTCGCGTCCCTTACGTCCAATGGCAAAGGCCGCGGCGTTCTTCCCTCCCACTTCCTGCATCTTGGCGACAGCCTGCCGCAAAACGTTCGCGTTATATGGTCCCGCAAGTCCCCGTGCTGAGGTGATAATCACAAATCCTTTGCGCTGCACGGTGCGTGGAGCCACGAGCTTTTGAGCTCCCCCTTTGCTGACGGCCCGCCGCGTCACGGCTTGAATCTGCTCGAAATAGTCCCGCGCCTTTTTGGCCCGCAACTCGGCTTTCCGGAGCTTGGCAGCGGCCACCATTTTCATCGCCCGGGTAATCTGCTGCGTATTCTTTACGCTTTTGATTCTACGATCGACTTCTTTCAGTCCGCCCGCTGCCATTTACAACACCGCCGTTTTCTTGAATTCCTCAATGGCGTCCGTTAACCGTTGCGTCGTTTGGTCCGTAAAAGCACGATCTTTGTGCAAGGCCTCGTAAATTTCGGGATGCTTCTCATGAAGGAACCGGTGCAAACCGGCTTCGAAACTGCTCACCGATTCAACCGGTACATCATCGAGAAATCCCTTAGTCACGGCAAAAATGGACACGACCTGCTCCTCAACCGACATGGGTGAGTATTGAGGTTGCTTCAAAATTTCAACGGTCCGATTGCCCCTGGCAATCCGTGCTTGCGTAGCCTTATCTAGGTCAGAGCCAAACTGTGCAAAAGCAGCAAGCTCCCGGTACTGCGCCAAGTCCAGACGCATCGTCCCTGCCACTTGTTTCATCGCTTTAATCTGCGCCGCTGATCCTACACGCGATACAGACGATCCCACGTTAACAGCTGGCCGCACCCCGGAGAAGAACAAGTCGCTCTCCAAGAAAATCTGCCCATCAGTAATCGAGATGACGTTCGTCGGAATATATGCGGAGATATCGCCCGCTAAGGTTTCAATAATGGGCAACGCCGTCAAGCTGCCGCCCCCGTTTTCCTTATTCAGGTTAGCTGCGCGTTCCAATAAACGCGAGTGGAGATAAAACACATCACCCGGATAGGCTTCGCGGCCCGGAGGGCGCCTGAGCAACAACGACATCGCCCGGTAAGCAACGGCGTGTTTCGACAAATCGTCATAAACGATTAGCACATCCTTGCCGTTGTCGCGGAACTCCTCCGCCATCGCACAACCTGCATAAGGAGCCAAGTATTGCAACGGCGCCGCTTCAGCGGCTGAGGCGTTCACCACAATGGTATACTCCATCGCGCCACGCTCTTCCAAATTGCGAACGAGACCGGCAATCGTCGATTCTTTTTGCCCAATGCCTACATAAACACACAAAACATCTTGGCCCTTCTGGTTCAGAATCGTGTCCACCGCAATGGCCGTTTTACCCGTCTGGCGGTCACCAATAATTAATTCGCGCTGGCCCCGACCAATGGGAATCATCGAGTCGATTGCCTTAATCCCCGTCTGCAAGGGCCGGTTGACCGGTTCGCGCATAATGATGCCCGGAGCGGGATATTCCACCGGTCGTTTACGATCCGTGTGAAGCGGACCTTTGCCATCGATAGGCATCCCTAGGGCATTGACGACGCGTCCAATAAGCGCCTCTCCCACGGGCACTTCCACCATTGTACCGGTCCGTTTGACCCGGTTGCCTTCTTTAATGCCCGTGTCACTGCCTAATATCACGCAGCCAACATTGTCTTCGGCTAAGTTCAAAGCCATTCCAAAGACGCCATTTTCAAATTCCAGCATTTCTCCGGCCATACAATTGGAGAGGCCATAGATCCTGCAGATACCATCACCGACACTCAAGACGACGCCAGATTCGGAAAGCTCGGTCGCCACATCGTATTTTTCTATTTCTTCTCTGAGAATGGCACTAATTTCTTCAGGTTTAATGCTCAACGACTAACCCTCCTCCGTTTCCACGCAGACGCGCACCCAGAAGCTCCATTCGCCGCCGAAGGCTTCCATCGAGCACACGATCCCCAATTCGAATGATCGCGCCCGCCATCAGAGCAGGATTTTCATGGGCGACAATGACCACATTCCGTCCAGTGGCCCTTCCCAGCTTTTCTGCAAACATTTGCTTTTGCTCCGCACTTAAGGCGCTCGCGGTCTCGACATGCGCTTCCAAGATACCGCGGCTATCCTCGACTAAGGCCGTAAACTCGTCATAGATCGCAGGTAGAAGCTCTTGACGGTCCTTATCTACAACCACGTTTAAAAAGTGGAGAATAACAGGGGACACACGGGAACCAAAGACTCTGTGCAATGTCTCCTTCTTGGCATGATGCGACACCTGCGGATGATGAAGAAACCCTTGGAGGTCAGGATGATCGTTCAACGTGTCCACGACTTCCCGAAACTCTGTATGCACCCGCTCAACGCTCTTGGTATCGTCAGCCAAGCCGAATAAGGCTCGAGCATAAGGTCGTGCAGCGCGCGCATCTATCATTGCAGCTGCCCCGCATCCTGAAGCACCTCATCAAGGTATCGCTCTTGGTCTTTGGCATCGAGATTCCGCTCCAAGAGTTTGCCCGTGGCATGCATTACTAGGCCCGCGACTTCCGACCGAATGGTTTGCAACGCATTGTCCCGCTCGCGCTGAATTTCTTCAAGGGCGGTACGTTGACGGTAACTTGCCTCGCGCTGAGCCGCTTCTACAATCTTTTTGGCTTCTTCTTCCCCTTCACGACGCGCCTGAGCAATCAAGGTCTTGGCATCTTCCCGCGCCTGCTTTAACAGAGATTCCCGCTCGCTGGCAAATTTCTCGGCTTCCTCTCGCAAAGCATCCGCATCATGAATTTGCTTGCCAATGTTTTCCCGGCGCTTTTGCATGGCTGCTAGAAGGGGCTTGTATACATACAGGCGCATGAGAATGAGCAAAATGACCCATTGCAGCACGCCAGCAATCATATTGCCCAATGTTAACGATGTGCTGGACACAGTTTAACTCCCCTTTTGTGGCAATCTCAGCGTTCCTACGGCTCCGGGACTAACCAATCTTGGTAAAGACGAACAGCACGAAGGTAATAACTGGCCATGCTTCCACCAAGGCCACACCAACCAATGCCCATGTCAAAAGACGACCTAGTGCTTCCGGCTGCCGCCCGACACCTTCGACCATCCGTCCCATAACCAAACCGTTACCAATACCCGCGCCGATGGCGCCACCTGCCGCTGCTAGTGCTCCAATGAACAACAAAATATCATGTGAACTCACGCGTTATTCCTCCTTGAGCTTTTTCCGCTGTAATCTTCTGTTTGTGTTCTTGCCTGGACTTAATGCTCGTTGCTCGCTTGAATACTCATATAAGCCACCATCAAAATCGTGAAAATCAACGCTTGAATCAAAGAAATCACCAGACTGAAAATGAGCCAGGCGGTTCCCACCACCACAACGACTATCCAGCCGGCCCAGTCGTGGGGTAAATTCGTCGTCATGCGGAGCACTAATTCTCCTGCCAAAATGTTTCCGAACAACCGAAAAGCCAAGCTCACCGGCATGACAAGCTGCTCAAGCGCATTGACGATAAAGCCAAATACCGGGATAGGCCGCCAAAACCAGCCGACCAAAAATCCTCCCAGGCCTTTGTATTTGATCCCAGACCATTGAATGAGAAGAAAGATCACAATCGCCAGCCCAGCAGGCATACTCAAAAAGGCCGTTGGCGAATGAATCCAGCGGGTCCCCCCGATTCCGGGCAAGGGCAATAACCCCACAATGTTGGCAACCACTAAAAGAAGGAACAGGGTTAGGGCTAACAACGTTAAATTGGGCGCCAACTCTTTGGGCGCCATCTGCTCCACTAACTCCTGAAAAGTTTCCAATGCACTTTCCAAGAGATTTTGTGCCCCGCTCGGCACAGCAGAGGTCACATTGCGCACGGCCGCTAAACCAAACGCAAGGACAACTAGCATGGCCAAAAGACCGGTGTAAAACGGCGGCCATTCAAATTGTGTCAATGAAAAAACCATCAATTCACCCCCTTGTGCCGCGACCTGAATATCGCCCAGATCAGATATATCGCATAAGGCACAAAGATCCCGAGCAACGACCAGCCTACACTGAGAGTCGTGTAATGCTGAATGACGTAAAAAAACACCCCAAGCAGTATCAACCGTGAAAAGAGCCGCAAATTAATGCTAGTCAACGCTGCACGCTGGTTTAACTTTGCCCAGAGCGGCAAGCGCAGGCCGAGCCCCACCAAGTCCACAATGCCGGGAAGTATCCCCGCTGCCATACTGAAGAAAATGATGCGATTTGGGACAAGCACTCCGATGAGCACGAGGCAACCCGCAAGGCTTAGAGACGCTGCAGCCGATCTCCGCCAGAGCATTGAAAATTCTTTCACTTTAGCAAGACCCGGGCCAAGCGATAAACTCCCCACATTCCAGATCCCATTCCGAGTAATACTCCTAGGATGGTAAACAGCGGACCTGTATGCAGCAGTCCATCCAGCCACCGACCAAGAAGCAGTCCGATGATTACGGCAGCGACCAGTTGAAGCGACAGAGTCATTGCAATACCCAGTCCACGGGTTGCGGTCAATGGACGTTTGCCATTCTTCTCTGATCCCGTCGTTATTCACCCTCTTCTCGATCATTCCCGTTGAAAGTTTGCCCATAATCGGCATAATTATGAAAACCTACCAGGCAGACTCCCAACATGTGCCTTGGCTGAAGAGATTGTTCCGCGCAAATCACTGCAGGGTCTCTACCGCCAATACGGACTGAATTTCGGGAAGTTCACGGCAGTCTGCACACTCGACAGATACCAACATGGGTATGAAGGTGAAAACCCTCACAATCGATAAGTATAGTCCAGGGCAAAAAACCCGTCAATAGACTCAGGCGGGCTATCTCCCCTTGAAACCCCATGGACCGACATCAATCCGGCACAGTCCCAAATTGACGGTCGCCGGCATCTCCTAATCCCGGAATAATATATCCGAGTTCGTTTAGACGCTCATCCAATTGAGCCGTATAGACCCGAACATCCGGATGACACTCTTCAAGCTTTTTGACACCCTCTGGGGCGCTGATAATACTAACAACACGGATGTTGCGAGCGCCTTCCGCCTTAAGATAGTCAAGAGCATCGACGGCCGATCCCCCCGTCGCTAGCATGGGGTCCAATAAAATGACCGGATGGTCGTGATACGATGCGGGAAAGTTGCTGTAATACCGAATAGGCTTCAAGGTGCGGTGGTCACGGTACATGCCCAAATGGGACACCACCGTGTCTGGTACAACATCACGAAAGCCTTCCACCATTCCGAGTCCCGCCCTAAGCACCGGAACGAGCACCAACATTTTCTGTACCCTATATCCTGTCGTTTCCGCCAAAGGTGTCCTCACCGATATGGGAGTCAGTTCCAAGTCCTGCAAGGCGGGAAATGCCAACAACCGCGTTAAGGCCGTCAAATGTTGCCGAAAAGCATCTGTTCCTGTCTCTTGGCGGCGCAAGATGGAAATATGGACTTTGACAAGTGGATGGTCCACAACAATCAGCATAAATGGCTCCTTCATGTCAGCACATACCACGTCACGCTAGCCTATATCATCCCAACATATCCGGCGTACGGGTACTGACCATAATCGGCGGCCCAGGCTAAGACCTGTGGCCGCCCCTATGAGGCGAGTCCTCGCGATTACATGCCAGGGTGCTCGATTTGTTCAATTTTCTGCAGACGACGAATATGGCGGCCGCCGTCAAAGGCCGTGGTTAGCCAAACGTCAAGCACTTCTTGCGCCAACTCAGGAGCAATCAGGCGTCCTCCCATCGTCAAAACGTTCGCGTCATTGTGCTGGCGTGACAGCCGCGCGGAGACCACATCATTGGCTACAGCAGCCCGTACGCCGGCGGTTTTATTGGCAACAATCGCCATCCCTAAACCACTGCCACAGATTAACAATCCGCGCTCGACGTCACCCGCCGCGACNACCTTATTCGCATAATCCGGGTAATCCACCGAATCCGGTCCAAATGTCCCGAAATCTTCAACATCCCAGCCTTGATCAATGAGGTGATTGACCAAAATTTCCTTTAACGGCCATCCTGCATGATCCGCTCCGACCGCAATCCGCATGCTTTATTCCCCCGTTTCTGCCTTGGCGCAATAATCCTGCCCGAGTTTCTCTTTAAGACGGGCAAGGAGACGATAAAGACGCCATGCTAAAGAATCATAATACACTTGGTTGGTACCTAGCGGGTCAGTTATTTCTCCGCCCTCGCCTAAAAATTGTGGTAACACGAATGTCTTGTCGGCCCATTTTGGGCGCAGTCGGCGCACGGTTTGCGCTTGGGACGTTGTCATGGTCAAAATTAAGTAATAGTCCTCGTCAAGATTAGACACATCGCGAGAACGGTGGCGGCTCAGATCACCCCCATAGGGCTTGACCGCCTCCTGAGCAAATTCTTCGGCCGCTTGACCTGGCCAGGCCGCTACACCTGCAGAGCTGGCGGGCCAACACTCTATATCCATCGCCCGCCATAGCGCTTCGGCCATGGCACTGCGACACGTATTGCCCGTGCAGACAAAAAGAATATTCCTTTGTGTCTTCGGCATTACTCCTCCACCTGCCTCGATGCAGCCTTCCCTAAACGATTCGCCACCGCCAAACCCACACCAGCCGTATCTTTAGGCCATATCACCACAATCGCACCGGGATGCATGTCATCCAATTCCCGGAAGCCGGTAAAAAGTCCATGCGCTACCGTGTTAACATCCTGCCCAATTGGACGAAAAGCTTGCGCCGGATAAGCCTGCCACCGTAATGGGGCTAAAAGAGCAAGCGTCGAAAACTCCTGGCGCAAATGATCGAGTTCTTGGCCAATGCGCTGATCATCTCTCATATTAAGCCAAATGACCGGAGCTTGGGGAGCGTAATGTCGATATTTCATTCCCGGCGCACGGTGAGTCGTCTCCGGTCCCGCGAGCAATACCGGTTGGCCTAAAACCTTCTCCAAACGATCACGCCCTATGAATCCCGGGCGCAGAAGAACTGGCGGGTCCACAGCACAATCAACTATGGTTGATTCCAGCCCCACCATACTATCGCCGCCATCAATGATATAAGGAACCCGGCCTTGGAGGTCCCTTAGCACATCCGTAGCCCGCGTGGGACTGGGGCGGCCCGACCGATTGGCGCTGGGCGCAGCAATCGGCGCCTTCAAGCCGTCAATCAGGGCGCGTGCAACCGGATGGTTAGGAGCCCTGACCGCCACGGTCGGCAAGCCTCCCCGCACCACCTCAGACACGCGCTTGTCCGCTTCGAGAACAAGGGTCAAGGGCCCCGGCCAAAAAGCATGGACTAACCGCTTGGCACACTCCGGCAAAGGCCCAGGCACCAACTCACGCAGCTGGTTTTCATCAAGCACGTGGACGATTAAGGGATTGTCGACGGGCCGTCCCTTAGCTTCGAAAATTTTACGGCATGCCTGAGGGTCTTGTGCATTGGCTCCCAACCCATATACGGTCTCAGTAGGGAAAGCCACGACCTCTCCTGCTTTGAGCGCCTCTATCGCTGGTGCTAGCCGATCCTCAGGCAAGATCACAGTCTGCAATGGCCATTACCCCTTTTCACCCCAATAGCATGACATAAATTATCCCTAAAACCAAGGTCACAGCAAATACGCTAAGACCAAACGGGAGATACCGCCTAAATTCCAAACGGTAACCCCGTTCCTCCGCCATACCTTGAGCCACCACGTTGGCCGATGCCCCAATAATCGTGGCATTACCGCCAATCGCAGCCCCCAGAGCCAATGCGGCCCACAATTCCACCCCATATTCAGGATGCATCTGCCCTAGGCGTTGAACCAATGGTATCATTGCCGCGACTAGTGGGACGTTATCCAACAACGCCGAGAACAGCGCACTGCCCACTAAAATTGTGAGGGGCATCCACTGTCCCAACGGATGCTGCGCCAAAAATTTGGCTAAATGGGCAATTACGCCGCCATGTTCAAGTGCCCCAACAAGAATGAAAATGCCAATAAAAAAACCTAAAGTTCCCCAATCGACTTGATTCCAAATCCGCACACTCTTTCCAATACTAGCTAGCATGCCTAAGGCGGCTCCAGCCATCGCGATAGTGCCAGCCGCAAGATGCCACTCTCTTTGTAGCACAAATGCCACGAGCACCCCCGCCAATATCGTCAGCAAAAGTCCCCGACGTGATTCAAGCGGAAACTCCTGCAGCCTGCGAGGTCCGTCCATCTCGGCTGGCAAGGGATTTGATGAAAATGTCATGAAATAAGGTACGATCGCCGCCAATCCGACTAATAGCAAAATGGCCGGAGGGGTCAACAGCCGAGCAAATTGATTAAAAGACAGGTGAGCGGCCGTCCCAATCAAAATATTGGGTGGATCGCCAATGAGTGTGGCTAAGCCTCCCAAGTTGGATGCGGCCACCATGATCATCAGAAAAGGCACGGGATCAAAATCCATCTCGTTGGCTGCTCCGAAGAGGGCTGGAGACAGTAGCAAAATCGTTGTCACGTTATCAAGAAACGCAGAAATAAACGCCGTCAACACGAAAAAGATCCAAAGCAGTCGCACCGGGCGCCCACGCGCGAGCCGTCGGGCTACGCGACCGACTTGGTAAAACAAACCGGCTTCGCCTAACAAGCCGACCAACACCATCATGCCCGTAAGCAGCCCCACGGTGTTGAAATTAATGAACGAAACAGCTTCCGCCACCGTAATAACCCGGGTAACGATTAACAATAACGCTACGCCTAAAGCGGCCCAAGCCCGGTGAAACCAATCGCCAATTAAAAAAATATATAAAAGCAGCAGCGCCACCAAAGAGATTTGCGCTTCTGTCACGAAAGGCTCCCCCTTCCGGGGTTATTTCTCTTTAGGCGGTATGTCTTCTGGGTGCTCTTGCATCCATGCCTCCCAGGCATTGAACCCCCCACCGAGCTTATGTACTTTATGATAACCCTGCTCCTCTAAGACTTCCGCGGCGTAATCGCTGCCGCCTTTACCCAGTTGACAATACACCACCACATCCGCTTCCGGATCCCAGTGCCACTCCTTGTCTTCCAGATCGGTAACGGGAACATGATAAGCGCCAGGAATAGCCCCCACTTGACCCAACCGGACATCAATCACGACAACCGGATGTTGGGGCTTAGCATTTTTCAATAGTTGCGCTAAGTCAGAGGCACTAATGGTGTCAGCCATAGGTACTTCACGCCTTTCTTTCCGCACATATGATACGGTCAATGCCTGCTAAATCCTTCTCCCGCTCCAGCACGGTGAATTGTTGATCCCTCAAGAGTTCCTCTACCGCATCCGCCTGACCCGCACCGATTTCTAAGTACACACGGCCTTTCATTGCCAACTTAGTGGGAAGCTGGCGAATGAGCCTTTTAATCACCGCGAGTCCTTGCTCAGGGGCATATAGGGCGCAAGCCGGTTCGTACTGTAGCTCGGGCTCCAATTCGCCCGCTTGATCGATATCAACATACGGCAAATTCGCCACAACGACTGTTAGAGGCCCTGCAACCTCATCCAGTAAATCGCCGTAAATCCATTGAATCTCTGTCCGAGTCGCAATGCGGTGCGCGTTGTCTTGTGCCACTGCCAACGCACTAGAGCTAATGTCTACCCCCATAATATGCCACTTTGGGTCTCCATAATACGCCAAAGCTAACGCTACCGCCCCACTTCCCGTGCCCACATCAACAATCCTTTGGGTCGTTTTGGCCGTATCCCGGAGTACCCGCTCGACTAAATGCTCTGTTTCCGGCCGAGGAATTAAGACGCGGGAATCGACCATAAGGTCTAAACCCATAAACTCTCTTCGACCCACAATGTAATGATATGGGACGCGTTGACAACGCTGGTCAATCGCTTCCTCAAAATGCGCACGCATCGAAGGGGTCACCCGTTCCTGGCCAGACAACCAGCGTACCAAGGGTACCCCGGAGGCCTGACACCAAAGACTTTGGGCTTCCCGGTAAGAGACTTCAACCCCTGCGCTGGCCAAACGCGCAGCGCCACGTGTCACCAACGTTCGCCACGAAGGCGTGTCCGTCATGATCCCTCCTGGAGCCTCTCTTCTTGTTCTTGGGCCTGCAGCGCCTCAATAATCTCCTCAATATCACCATCTAGCACGTCATCCAAACGGTGCAGAGTCACTCCCACACGGTGATCCGTCACGCGCCCTTGAGGAAAGTTATAAGTTCTTATGCGTTCAGACCGGTCGCCTGTCCCCACTTGCTGTCGGCGCTCATCGGCAATCTCGCGGGCCTGCGTACTGTCGTACAAATTCTTGAGCCGCGCGCGCAGCACCGTCATCGCTTTGTCGCGGTTCTTCAATTGGGACTTTTCATCCTGGCAGGTTACCACTATGCCCGTCGGCAAATGCGTAATTCGCACCGCTGATTCCGTTTTATTGACGTGCTGCCCACCCGCTCCACTTGCGCGCATGGTATCAATCCGCAATTCCTCCGGATCAATATGCACCTCAACCTCTTCCACCTCAGGCAGAACAGCAACAGTCACCGTGGAGGTATGAATCCGTCCACCCGCCTCAGTCACTGGCACACGTTGCACGCGGTGCACACCCCGCTCAAATTTTAAATGACTGTAGGCACCATGACCTTGGATCATAAAAATGATTTCTTTAAACCCACCAATATCGGTTTCGTTGACGGAAAGCAATTCCGTCTTCCACCCATGGCGCTCGGCATAACGCGAGTACACTCGAAACAGCTCTGCCGCAAATAGCGCCGCCTCTTCACCCCCGGCGCCCGCCCGAATTTCCATGATGACATTTTTGGCGTCATTGGGGTCTTTAGGAGTCAGCAGTGCCTGAATGTGATGTTCAAGGCGATCAAGCCGAGCCCGAACCTGAGCTAATTCGTCTTGAATCCAGTCCTGGTCCCCCGAATCTTCTCGTGCCATTTCTTTAAGGGTCTCAATTTCCTCTGTTAACCCTAAATACTCATCATATCGATTCACAAGCTCTTGCCATTCCGACAGTTCTTGCGAATATTTTCGGAGCAACACCGGATCCGAAGCGACCTGCGGATCCGACAAGACATCTTGCACCTCGTGATAATGCGCGCGGGCTGCGTCTAGCCGCCCCCGGGTCGTATCGTCCATGACTCCACCTTCTCTTGACCATTTTATTAAACGTTGTCGCATAAAAAAACAGAGCCACCGGCTCTGTTTTGACTTACTTCATACCGTAACGCTTCTTGAAGCGTTCGACCCGTCCGCCAGTGTCGACGATCCGCTGCTTTCCAGTATAAAGAGGATGGCACTGCCCACAAATTTCGATCCGTAAATTACTCTTGGTTGACCCGACGTGATAGACGGCACCGCAAGCACACGTTACGGTCGTCTTCTGATATGTCGGATGAATTCCTTCCTTCATGCTCTCACCTTCTTCCCGGCCCTTCCAAAACGCATTGGGTATTTTAACAAATTCCGTCGATGAATACAAGACATGCCGCAAGTTACGGCGCTTCGCGGTACGTCGGCAGGGTCATGGTAATGACGGTGCCCCCTGCTGGGTTATTCGAGGCGGTGACCGTCCCCCGGTGCTGCTGCATCACATCATGCACTATGGACAGCCCTAATCCACTTGATCCTTGCCGCGCTTTATCTCCGGTCACGAAACGCTCGAACACATGATCCAACATCTCAGGGGGAATGCCTGGCCCTTGGTCGGTAACAGAGACCGCGATGGTCGCACCATCACTGCTTAACACGGAATCAATCAGTATGGGGGTGGCCCTTGGTGCCCACTTCGCCGCATTATCAATGATATTAATCAGTGCTTCCACTAAGTAATCCTCAATCGCCAGAATTTCTGCGTCATCGCGCTGGCGCCAGACTAAGGGATGTTGAGTCTCTTGGGCCAATGGCGCCACCCGGTCCAGTGTCGTTTGGATCCAAACCGAGACGCGCACCAGGCTTTTATCGCCAACGCCACTTTGGATCCGGGTAGCCGCCAAGAGACGATCAACCAGGCGCTTAAGACGCAATGTCTCATCCCACGCGATATCGACAGCCCGTTTCAAACCTTCGCCCTCAACCATTCCGTCGCGAATGGCTTCAAGAAACCCGCGAATCGATGTCAATGGGGTCCGCAAGTCGTGGGCCACGTGGGCCAACAACGTATCCCTGACTTCTGCTTCTTTTCTTAATTGGTGCATCTGTGAGGTTATACGGTCCGCCATGCGGTTAAACTCCTGGGCCAGCTCCCGCACCTCTTGTGCGCCCTGCTCTTGAGCATGCACCTCATGCGCATTATCCCGCCCCATCTGTGACACGGTCTCCCGTAGAGCTAATAAAGGCTGGGCCAACCGTTTAGAAAACCCATAGGCTAAAATTGCGGCCATCACAATCGCGGCGATTTCACCTAATAGTAACAGCCCCGTAAGGGATCGCGCCGTATGGTTCGAGTTACTAAGCGGCGCTTCCAGAAACACCGCGCCATAAATGTGGCCATGCGCAATCACCGGCACACCGGCGGTGGCCTCCGCTACATGATTCGGTCCTTCTAACACCCCTTGAAACTGCTGTCCATCTTCCAACACCCGAACCAGAATGGCTTCTGACCACGGGGCCGCCGGCAACCGCTTATTTCCCGTTTCCAAGAGAATCTGACCGGTATCATCCAAGACAAACACGCGATCGTTCAACGTGCCTTGCAAGACACTCACCAAATAGGCCGCTTCTGGCCCATACAGAGTCCCCGTAAAGTATCCTTGCATGACCCCTGATATACTTTGCCCACGAGTCGCCAAATCTCTGACTTGGGCTCCGACCAAATAATTGCGAAACGTAATGTTGGAAATCCCTAAGGCGATAGCCAGCACCATAATCGTCACGGCAACATGACTAAAAATCAGCCGAGACGACAAACTCCGCCCAAATTTTGAATTCCACCGCCAGCGCACTTAAGCTTCACGCTCGTGGGGTTTAAACCGATATCCCTGGCCCCACACCGTTTCGACATATTGATAGTCCGCTGCCGCCTTCAGCAATTTCTGGCGCAACCGGGTAATATGCACGTCTACCGTGCGCCCATCGCCTTCAAAGTCGAACCCCCAGACGCGGTCAAGCAGTTGGTCACGGCTAAAGACCTGTTGAGGATGTTGAGCCAAGAACCACAACAGATCAAATTCACGCGGCGTCAATGTCAACACTTCTCCTCCCGCCGTGGCCAACCGCTGCTGTGCATCTAGCATTAATCCTGGAAAACGAAGAATTTCCGTCTCTCCGGGTCCTTGTGGTGTCTGGGTACGTCGTAAGACTGCCCGCACCCGTGCCACTAACTCTTTAGGACTAAAGGGTTTAATAAGGTAGTCATCCGCCCCTTGTTCTAATCCTGCGATCCGGTCTTCTTCATCCCCTACGGCCGTTAACATGACGACCGGCAGCCACACTTGTCGCTCCCGAATCGCTTTGAGCACCCCAAAGCCATCCAATCCGGGCAGCATGATATCGAGGACCACCAAGTCCACCGGATGTTCTTCAAGTTTTTTTAAGGCTGTAAGCCCGTCCGCCGCTTCAATAATCTCGAAGTCCGCGCTTTGCAAATATAGTCGACACAGCTCGCGGATATGGTCCTCATCATCCACTAACAAAATGACGGGCTTCTTGTCCGCAGCGTCCATGTTAATTGGAGCCTCCTTGCATCGCGGCAAACATGCGGAAGAATTCGGCATTAGACTTCGTTCGGCGCAAATTCTGCAGAAGCAATTCCGTCGCCTCGACATCTTTCAGATTATGAGTGGCCTTACGAACCATCCACACCACTTCTAACTCTTCCGGAGTCAAGAGCAAGTCTTCACGACGTGTACCCGAACGTTTGATATCGACAGCCGGGAACGTCCGACGTTCGGCCAATTTCCGATCGAGATGCAGTTCCATATTGCCTGTGCCTTTAAATTCTTCATAAATCACGTCATCCATGCGCGAGCCCGTATCCACCAACGCGGTGGCTAAAATCGTGAGACTCCCGCCTTCTTCCACTTTCCGTGCAGCCCCAAAGAATCGCTTCGGCTTGTGTAAAGCCGCTGGATCCATTCCACCGGACAATGTCCGACCCGATGCTGGAAGCGTGAGGTTGTAAGCTCTTGCCAAGCGGGTGATCGAGTCGAGGAAAATAACCACGTCGCGTCCCATTTCTACGATGCGTTTGGCGCGTTCCAAGACCATTTCGGCAACCCGTATATGATCTTCCGGGGGCTCATCAAAGGTTGAACTGGCCACCTCCGCACGCACGGAGCGTTGCATATCGGTGACTTCCTCTGGGCGTTCGTCAATCAGCAGGACCATCAGATGCGTCTCCGGACTATTGACGGCAATGGCATTGGCAAGCTTCTTAAGCAGAACCGTTTTTCCCGCCTTGGGCGGTGCCACAATCAAGCCGCGCTGTCCTTTCCCAATCGGCGAAATGATATCGACAAGACGCGTGGCCAACTCTTCGCGGGTTGTTTCCAAATAAAACCGCGACTGGGGAAAGATTGGCGTAAGGCCATTGAAATCCGGACGTTCTGACGCCTTTTCCGGCGACATCCCGTTAACCGCTTCCACTCGGAGCAATGCGAAATATCGCTCGCCATCTTTCGGGGGACGAGCTTGACCCGACACTTTGTCACCCGCACGCAAGTCAAAACGCCGAATTTGAGAGGCCGATACATAAACATCTTCCCGGGAACGCTGAAAGTCCGTTGGCCGTAAAAATCCGTAGTCACCAATAACATCGAGCAGACCTTCTGCAAAAATAAAGCCATCTTTGTGTGTACGCGCCCGCAATATTTCCCAAATGAGTTCCCCTTTACGGTAAGACCGAAAGTTTTCCACATTTAAGGAACGGGCCAGCTTATACAAATCCAACAGCGTCATCGCATCTAGTTGCGCCATCGACAATTGATTTTCGCGGGTCGGACGCGGTAAATCACGACGCGGCGCGCCTTGTTGCGTTCCCGAAGGTCCAGGCCGTTTGGACATATCGCGTCCACCGGAGGGTGCAGGACGCGGAGCCCCGTTGTTTGTGTTCCCCGCATTAAACGCAGGATTTTTATCCCGTACGCCGGGACGATCCTGCCCACCTGGTTGAACAGGTGGCGGCGTGGGAGACGCGGCCGGACCCGTTTTTACAGACACCGATTGCGCCGGTGGCGCGATGACGGCCGGAACAGCCGGCAACGCAGGAGCCGAAGCGAGGGAAGGATCAGGACGAGGGGTGTCAGAACTCGTGGTGGTCGGTGTGGTTGCTGCTGGTATCGTCACCTCTGGCGATGGTGGCAAGGCGGCTGGAGCTGCCAACTCCGTTTCTGGCGGCTTCGCAGGTTCTACTGGCGTAGCAGGAGCCGCTACCGTTTGTTCAGGAGAAACATCGGTCGACTCGGCAACGCGTTCCATAGTCTTTTTCGAACGCCGCTTAGGCTTCTTAACCTCAGGGCTTTCACCGGTTTCGGCTCCCTCTGACTCGCCGGCCATTTGTGTTGCCGTCTGAACAGGAAGAGCCTCTTCCGTCTGGGCCTTTTGCGATTTACGCCGCGACCTGCGGGGCTTCTCGTCCGAGACCGGTTCGACACCTTGCTCAGCAGTGACTTGAGATTCGGTAGAGAGCTCGGTTTTTTTCTTACGCCCTCTCTTTTTAGGTGTTGCCACGGATGCAGTCTCTACCGCATCCTCCGCTGCCACCGACGACGATTGTTCTGCAGGCGTTGCAGACTGGGCAGCCTCTACATTCTTCGTCCGCGAAGTTCGCCGACGCTTGGGCTTCGTCTCTTCGACTGCCATGCCCTCTTGAGTTCCTTCACCAACCATGAATCACTGTATCCTCCCTGCCATCTCTTTTGGCTTACGATTTCTCGGCAATGCGATGAACGGCCGTAATATAGCGAATAGTTCCAGAGCGTGAGCGCATCACCACCGAATGGGTAGTGCAAATGCCTGGTGCATACGTCACCCCTTTAAGCAAATCCCCCGTGGTAATACCTGTGGCCACGTAGATGGCATCATCCCCTTTGACGAGATCATCCACAGTTAAGATGTGATGTGCATCGCGCACGCCCATACTGTGCAACCTGTCCAACTGGGTGTCATCTTCGGGAATCAGCCGCGCTTCCATGACACCCCCTAAAGACTTGACCGCGGCGGCCGCAATGACACCCTCAGGGGCTCCACCACTTCCCACCAGCATATCGACGCCCGAACCAGGTAAGCACGCGGCAACGGCCGGAGACACATCTCCATCCGTAATAAGCTTGACCCGCGCTCCCGCAGCACGAATCCGCCGGATCGTTTCTTCATGCCGCTCCCGGTCCAACAAGACAACGGTTAAATCGCTGACGTCGCGATGGGTTTTAGCCGCCAAAGCTTTTAAGTTGTCTTCAATAGGGGCATCGAGATGGATGACCCCCACCCCTGCGGCGCCTGCCACAATTTTTTCCATATACATGTCGGGTGCATGCAAAAGGTGGCCTTCCGGGGCGACTGCCATGACTGCTATGGCTCCTGCCGTTCCTTTGGCCACCAAATTTGTTCCTTCTAGCGGATCCACCGCAATATCCACGGCATCTCCATCTCCAGCCCCAACCTTCTCGCCTATATACAACATCGGCGCTTCATCCATTTCGCCTTCGCCAATAACGACAGTTCCGCGAATATGCACGGTGTCCAGCATCGATCGCATGGCATCCACGGCCAACTGGTCTGCTCCATTTTTATCGCCACGTCCGATTAAGTGACCCGACGCTATTGCTGCTGCTTCGGTCACCCGCACAAACTCCAGCGCCAATTCGCGCTCCATTGTATGCCTCCATTGTCAAAAGATTTTCTCAAGCCATTGGGAAACGCCAAGAAGAAACGATTTTTTCGCCTCGCGAAGAGAGTTGTTTTACAAGTTCTGTGGTCCGGAATACAAAGGTAGCTGGGCTAAGGGCTTACATCCGGAAAAGGCCTTCCTAAAATCGGTCTTATTGTAACCATTATTTTAGAAATTAGCCATAAAAATTTTAAGATGCGGCTGTATGCTATCACAAACGAGGGGAATTTAGCAAGAACCAAGTTAATCGCTGGGGAACGCTTCAGTCACCGCGGCGGCAATTTCCATCACGATCTCCCGAAATGTTGCTAATCGAAACGGCTTTGCTAAAAACCGGGCTCCATAGGGCAACCGCGATTCAATACTAAAGTCTCCTGACATCACGACAAGACGAGCGGTGGGATACATCCGCACCAGATAGTCTAGCAAATGAGTGGCAGGTAAATCGGGCAAGGTCCAATCCATTACAATGATATCCGGGGCCATAGCCAAATTTTCTGACAAGTATATCACATCTTGAGCTGTCGCGAAGGCGCGAGGACAGACATTCACCTCATCAAGGCACGAAACAAGCAAATCCAGCAATGCCTGATTATCATCAATGAGCCAAATATGCATTAGTAAACCCATCCCTTAGGTTCCTAGTTAATTACAACTATATTCCAAATGATTCGGTTTTCACAGTAATATTCCTATTTATTCCAAATAAAATCGGCGGTTGACTGATGCCGTTATTCCCACCACAAAACGTCGTAGGGTTACGCAATTTTGGTAACGGTTTTGTAACAAGTCCCGGGTACACTACTTTCAAACAAAGCCCGAAGAAAATCGTGTCTTGGGTCTTGATTACATACAAAAGGAGATGATTCCTGTGCGTCCTATTACGCGGACCGTTACCGCAGCCGTAGTCGGCTTCGCCGTCGGCGCAGGCGCTGTAAGCGGAGGCCTTTTTGCCTATAACCAACTCAACCCATCGCACCCGCTAGCCAAAGCGGCGAATCAGCCCCCATTTGCTACCGTGGCATCTTACACACCCCCGACATTGCCGCTCGGCCCTGACACCATATCCAATGTGGTGAAACGGGATGGAGATGCGGTCGTCAAAATCGTGGCCACAGTGCCTGAGTCGACGTCTATTTCGTCTTCACCCTATTTTAACCCATTTTTTGGATCTTTGTTTGGCAATAGTTTGCCATCCACAACTCAAGTGCAAACGGACATTGGATCCGGCTTTTTCATCAACAGTCAAGGCGATTTGGTTACGAATGATCATGTCATTCACAACGCCAACAAAATACAAGTGTACGTGCCAGGGTATACAAAACCCTTTACCGCAACACGCGTCGGCACCGACTATCAAGCGGACTTGGCGGTGTTGAAAATCTCGGCGCCTAAGCCTTTGCCATACTTAGTCCTTGGCAATTCGAACAAAACCCCGGTCGGAGCCTGGGCCATTGCCATCGGCAATCCCTATGATTTAAGCCATACGGTGACGGTAGGCGTCATCAGTGCCAAGGGCCGTCCGTTGACGATCGGCAATCGCAACTACCGTAATTTGTTGCAAACATCAGCCGCGATTAACCCGGGCAACAGCGGCGGGCCTTTATTAAACCTAGCAGGGCAAGTCGTGGGCATCAATACCGCGGTCTCCACGCAAGGTCAAGGCATTGGCTTTGCTATCCCCACCTCGACCGTAGAGCAGGTATTGCCCCAGTTGATGAAATATGGCCATGTGAGCCAACCATGGGTAGGCGTGTTTATTGCGACCGACTCTTCAGCCATGGCTAAACAATACAGCTTACCAACCAGCAAAGGGGTTGTCATTGCCTACGTAGAACCCGGCTCTCCCGCCGCGTCGGCCGGCCTCTCAGCAGGAGAAGTCATTACGCAGTTCAACGGGCAAACCGTGACGACCGCCACGCAGCTAAAGAACTTGGTAAGTAAAACCAAAGTGGGACAAAACGTCGCGATCACGGTCAATGACCAAGGAAAGACCATCACCAAAACCGTTACCATCGGCCAAGAACCCAATCGCGCGATCACCCCACCTTCTACGGGATTTAATTTTTAAGGACATCGCCCTTGGTCTTATTCGGCCAAGGGCTTCTCCATTTCTAAACGCGTTACCGTATATCCTTCTCGTTCATAAAGCTTGACCGCATCGTGGTTTTCCGCAGTAACATATAAACGCGCCACCTTAATGCCTTGTTTTAAGACAAACGCCTGGGCAGTATCCATCAACAGCTTGCCCAAGCCGCGGCGCCGGTACGCCTCTTGGAGGTAGACTTGATCCACCGAACCATATGTGCCTTGTAAATCCATACGTATGGCCACCCAAACAAATCCTGCAAAATCCAACCCATCTTCAAGCACAAAAATCCCATTTTCAAAGGGACGTTTAGCAGCCGCCCGCAACCTTTGCGCCTGTTCTGCTAAAAAAGCCGGGGTACAGACAAATCGGGGAAAATTGATTTTATATAAGTCACACTGTGCGTTTAAAACAGCCCGGTAGTCCTGCTGGGGACGGTAGGGACGAATCTGCAATGCCCTCGCCTCGCTTCGTTTTCGCCTTCATTTTATGAAATATTTCGCGCTCGGTGCACAAAATTCCTTCTCATAACAAAAGCCAGCTCCATTTTCTTTGGAGCTGGCCATGGTTCGAATTTAGTAGATGTTAATCCCGTGCGGTCCGTGTGCCAATAATCCAGTACAACACACCCGCCACGATGAAGCTGACGTAATAGGAGATATCGCCTAAATGGGGATAGCGGTTGGCAAAGGCCCCAACATACAACGCCTGATTGAAAAAGGGAATGGAAACCACGATAGCGATAAGCCATGCCCAAAATCCGGGGCGAATGACACGCCTGGGATCATAAAACATATCGGTGTGATAACGTCCGCGCCGCACCACAAAGAAATCCACAAGGACCACCGCTGTCCATGGCGCCAACCAATACGCCAAAAGAAATAAGAAGTTTTCAAAGTCCAAGTAGTAGGAATTACGCGCAATCCACGCCAAAATTCCACCCAGCAACCCCACGAGAATAGCCGCTACCCAACGTTTGAGTGGGATGTTAATCACCAAAGCCGATAAGGAACCTGAATAGATGTTGAGCACATCCGCGGTCACCGTTCCGATAATGACCGCAAACAATGCGACCGGTACCATCCAATGCGGTTGAATACCTGATAAGAGCGAAATTGGATCAGCGCCTGCCGCCGCTTTGGGGAAAATCGTCGCCAAAGCCACGCCAACCAATTCTAACCATACGCCGGCGATAAAGTTTGCCGAAGCCGCGTTAAAAAACACATGGGAAGGGGGAGTCGTTGATGGTAAATAGCGCGTATAGTCGGAGCCAAATACCGTCCACCCTAGCAAATACGACAACGCTAATCCGACGGCTTCGATAATCCCACCGCCGAGTCCGGTGTATTGCCCTAAAACTGACTTGGCATTAAACGGCAATGCATAGTTCGCATGGGCAAAAGCAAAAATCGAAACCCCTACGAAGACAAGGGTCAGCAGTATCGCCATAAACCGTTCTACGGCGTGAATCATGTTGTGACCGTAGACGGCAACAATGACCTGAATTAAGACCATCACCAACAAGGCGACAAAAAAATCCGTATGAAACAGCGCTTCAAAGGCAAAAGCACCAAGAACCGTATTGACGGCAAACCACATTACTCCCGCAATGGCGTTCAAAGCCCCCGGCAAAAAATTGCCAAAAAACCCAAATGGCGCCCGGGAATGAACCATTTGAGGCACGCCCAACCGCGGTCCAAAGGTGGACACTAATCCTAACAAGGTCACGCCCAAAATATTGCCAATAATAAGTCCCAACGCAGCTTGACCAAAACTAAGTCCAAATAGGCTCACCGCAGCCGTTCCCGTAGTCAATGTCGCCAGCTCGACATTGGCACCAAACCACAGCGTAAACACCGAAGACACATGCCCGTGCCGCTCGGTCTCCTCAACATGTTCAATCCCTTTCGGTTCAATCCGAACCACTTCTGTCCCGTACTGAGTTCCTTGCGCACTGCGTTCCGCCATTGTCCACCTCCGCCTATATCTTGCGTCATATGATTCCGAACGATAACAGACGAATTTTATATAAACGTTCGGAATAAGTCAATGCATAGCTTTGTGCACAATTCCCATTTCATGAAGCGATTTGTCCCTACGGCTGTTGACGATAGCCCTTGGAATTTGTTCTACTGCAACATGCATTCATCTTTCATGGAACAAAGAGGAGATGTCGTGAAAGCTTATACCCATGTTTTAGGAGGCGTCAGCGCCGCCTTAATTGTCATGCGTCTGCCAGTTCCCCACCCTGTCACGTGGATGGCCGCATCCGTTGTGGGAAGTCTATTACCCGATTGGGATCTGCCGCAATCTGTTGTAGGCCGCTTGATTCCCTGGCCTGCCGTATCCGCTTCCAGAGGACGCGGTCGCCCACCCCGCCTCGGTCGCGCTTTTTGGCCACATCCCATCTGGCACCGACACCAAGCCCACTCGGTCCTCGGCGTCGCAGTCGTTAGCATCTTGGCATCATTGCTCCTCGCGATGGTTGCCACCATCCTCCCGCATGCCCGCATTGCATGGCCATGGGTGACGTGGGGATTGTTTTGCGGAGGATTAAGCCATTTAGCTCTAGATGGATTCAATGACGAACGGCAATGGTGGCTATGGCCTTTGACAAAACACGGTTTTCGTTGGCCACTGCATGCGGGTGTGCGCTACATCGATCATCTTACAGCGGGCCTTTTACTGTTCGCTATATTCATACTGGCAGCCCCCATGGCCCACCAATGGGGGATTCATGGCCCATGGTCACGTTAAATCCGGTCGTCATCTGCCATAGACGCATATCGTCACAAGCGGTATGATTGACCGCATGAAGTCCTGGTATTTTGACAAGAAAGGATCATGCTGATGTCATCCACGATTAATCCAACAGTCTTTCGGGAATACGATATCCGAGGTTTGGTGGATATTGATTTTACCCCAGACGACGTCAAAGTCTTAGGGCAAGCCTTCGGCACCTACCTTCTACGCAACCACACCTCCCAGGCCCTACTAGGATGGGACTCACGAAGCTCATCTCCCGCGTTTCGGGACGCTATAACCGAAGGCCTCTTATCCACGGGTGTTGACGTCATCGATATCGGAGAAGTAACCACTCCGATCTTTTATTTTGCCCGCGTCCACTTTAATATTGACGGGGGGGTCATGATTACCGCGTCGCACAACCCCGCCGAATATAATGGTTTTAAATTGGCCCACGGTCCCGCCACCCTCTATGGAGATGAAATACAAGAAGTGCGCCGCATTTTGGAGGCTGGCGACTTCATCCAAGGCACCGGAAAGCGCACAACAGCCAATCCGGTTCCTGCCTATCTATCCATGCTTAAAGAAAAAATCCAATTAGGCCCCAAGCCTTTACGGGTCGTCGTCGACTGCGGAAATGGAACGCCGAGCTTGTTTGCAAAAGATGTAATGCAAGCCTTTGGTGTCAATGCTGAGTGCCTGTATTGCGAAACCGATCCTACGTTCCCGCATCATCATCCGGATCCCGTTGTCGCCAAAAATTTGACGGACTTGATTGCCAAAGTTAAGGAAACCGAAGCCGATTTAGGCGTGGCATTTGATGGCGACGGCGACCGGATAGGCGTGGTGGACAATACGGGACAAATTATTTGGGGCGATCGCCTGATGATCTTGTATTGGCGTGAAATCTTAGCACGCCATCCCCGTGCCCGTGCCATTGTCGAAGTCAAATGTTCGCAGACGTTAGTCGATGAAATTACACGTTTAGGGGGGCAACCGGAATTTTTCAAGACCGGCCACTCCCTCATTAAAGCGCGCATGCGGGAAATCGGTGCTGTCTTTACCGGCGAGATGTCTGGCCATATGTTTTTCGCTGATGAATATTACGGGTTTGACGATGCCTTCTATGCCGCCGGACGCCTGTTCCGCATTTTATCTCACAGTCCCCAGTCGCTATCCGAGCTCTTAGCAGACGTTCCCTTGAAGCCCGCAACCCCAGAAGTGCGGATTGATTGTCCCGATGATAAAAAATCGGAAGTGGTCTCGACACTGCGCGCCCTCTATCAAAACCGAACAGACGTCAGCGTGATTGATATTGATGGATTGCGTGTCAATTTCCCTCATGGTTGGGGTTTAATTCGCGCATCCAATACCCAACCCGCCCTCGTCGCTCGCGCAGAAGCCGATACAGACCAGCATCTGGAAGAAATTACGAAAGACTTAGAATCACAACTTCGCGCTTTCCCGTATCTTCATGAGATTAATTGGGCTGGCGAATAATCCCATCGTCTCTTCCAGTCCGTTCCCTTTGCTCTAAGGGAACGGATTTTTTTGTGCCCTTTTAGAGGATTTCCGCTTCTTATGTCGAATTTTGTCGAATTGAAAAGGGGGATGACGATGCGTCGCTGGATTGCTCCGCTTATTCAGGGAATATTTTGGATCGCTGTGCCATTTTGGACCATTACCGCGTTAGCAGACGGATTAGCTCATAGCCTTTTTCAACAGCCGCGCCTGCTCTCAGGGGGAGATGACCTTGGCCTTTTAGCGTTGGGTTTGGGGTTCGCAAGCTTTTCATTGACTCGGCGCAAGGCTATTGCCTTGCTAGTCTTGTCCGCTTCTCTGGCAATTGACCTGGTCCCGTGGGCCTTCGCCATTCTGATGGTGGTGGCACTCCTCTATGCACGGTATCATCAGCGGCACCCTTCAGGCCCATTGACGACATTAGGGCGCGTCGTCCCCTGGCATGTCCCCATTCAACTTGATCTGTCTGACCGCTACATGCATTTACACGTCATAGGCCCGACGGGCTCCGGTAAGTCTTCAAGCATACTCATGCCCTTGATTGAACAAGATTTGCGCGCCAGACGGGCTATCACCTTAATCGAGCCCAAAGGAGACTTAAGTTACACAGCCTATCAAGCCGCTTTGCGTCATCACGCCACGGTGATTTACTTTGATCCGCATCGTGCCGACTGCGCACATTATAACCCTTTAAGCGGACCCGCCGACGTGGCCGCTGAAGGATTGTCTTGGGCTCTAAATCAGATAACGGAAGCAGGGCATCCTTTTTACGCGGTGACATCCCGGGTGCTTTTGATGTACAGTGTGATGGCAGTTAAAGAGACATTGGGCGAGCAAGCAGACCTCACCCATGTGTTAGACTTCTTGCGTATGGAAGCCTTTCGCGAAGATATCCTAAGGCAATCCCACGACCTGCGTGTCTTAGCGTATTTTCGCGAGCAGTTAAAGCAAATAGGAGCTCGCACGGCCCAAGAACAGCGCCAAGGCCTCTTAAATCGTCTGGAATTGCTGCTAGTCAATCCTGATATCCGCCGCGTCCTCACGGGTTCTGGCCACTTTGATTGGGACACCGTCCTACGTGATGAAATTTCAGTCATTTGCCCCTTGTCTCTGGCACGGCTAGGCGAATCCGCCAAAGTCATCGGGACTTTGCTATGGCATGGTCTTGCTATGGCCACGTACCGCCGTCTCAAAGCGGGAACAGTTCCGCCATATTTTCTGTACCTCGACGAATTTCACCAATATGTCACCCCCGACCTCAGCGACTACTTGGCTTTAGCTCGCGGCTATTCCGTCGGTTTAGTGCTTGCGCACCAAGATATGGGTCAGCTTTCTCCCCCATTACAAGAAGCGTTGTTGGCCAACGCCCGCCAACGTATGGTGTTAGGAGGCATTCACGCCCATGATGCCGCGATATTTTCGCAGTTGGCCGCGCCCTATCCGCTCCCGCCCACTCTGCGGTATTTGCCTAGAGGCCGAGCCTATGCCCAGCTTACAAAGCACGGACGATTAACACGTCCTTTGCTATTGCAATTGCCCCACATCCCTTTGTCGGAAGAGGTCTTGCCGCATGAATAATCCCCTCACATGGCCATTGGTGCTGGAGACTACCGGCTATCTGTCTTCAAACCAAGCACAGCACTATTTTGACCTAGCCCTCGTGGGCAACGACTGGCCTGCCGATTGCATTCTTTGGAACGATGCGCTATGGACGCGTGCACAGTTTCAACGCGGAGCTCACGCGAAGCACCGCGAACTCATTACGGAAAGCTTTATCCGTCTTTATCCGGTTATCACTCATTGGCAAACCGGGGGCACCCCGTTTGGCTTATTCCCTGATGCTATGATTCGCATGTCCCCCGATGACCTCCCGATTTTAATTGAAGTGGACACAGGTAAAGAAACCGCCAAACAATGGCAATCGAAACTCGCCATGTACAGACTTGAAGCTTTTGCCAATCCCCCGTTCGGCTTATGGGTCATTGCCGCGGGAGGACCACGACGCATCAACCATCTCACCACCTGGGTCAATGACGCGAACTTACCCCTCTCATGGCAAGTCAGCCCGGTTCTCCAATTGCCTGAACCCTTCTGCGTACGCGACAAGGCGCCCATTCCTCCGCGTCTTGCCGCATTGAGTGAACACCCTCGCTACCGTATGTGGCCGGAAGGAACAGAGTTGACGGCCCCCCAAGCGCAGATCCTGTTACGTCAAGGCGCTCAAATTCACGCCAAAGAAATCACCGCCTTGGGCCCATTGTATTATCTGACCTTCTTGTAAAGACCTCAGCGTGTCGAAAAATTATCTCCCTTCAGGGGCAGGATTTTGTCAAGCGTTTGGAGAATTTGAAGAAGCATACGCGGCATTTACGCCGCATTGTCCGTTAATGGCAGCAAGGAGGCGTTTTGGGGAATGCAAATCAAAGGAGACCGCCGCGGATTGCGACTTTTAGCGACAGGATTCACCACGGAAGCGGCACTTATCGAGGATTTAGCCCACACACTGGAAACACGCCAGGAATTTCTAGGGACCACGGGAATCTTTTTGGAAGTAGGAGCGATGGATTTAACCCCATCACTGTTTGAGCAAGTCGCCCAAACCTTTGCCCGCTTCCCAGCCCTGACATTAAAAGGCATTCAGCAGTCTGATACCGCCGTCGTGATTTCGCTAGAGGAAAAGAAGCCGGTTCCGGTGCCACGGATTGTGCGCCATACCATCCGCTCGGGACAACAAATCATGCATACAGGAGACGTGATTATCGTAGGCGATGTCAATCCCGGCGCTACCATTATTGCCTCCGGTGATGTGATGGTTTTTGGTTGGCTACGTGGCACTGTCTATGCCGGACAGCCTCAAGACCGCACCGCAGGGATCTTTGCGCTGAGAATGCAGCCAACCCAAATTAAAATTGGTGACATTATGGCCCTAGGCGATGGGCGCGGGGAGGAGCCAGAATTTGCTCATGTTGAAGAAGGCGCCATCGTCGTACAGCATTGGGCGGATGTGAAACTCCCGGACATCGTCACACAAGAACCGCGGACCCGGCGTGGCACTGAAAAAATTTCACGACTCATTAATAGCTAGCATGACGGCAAATCCAATCGTGTAAGGCATCACGCGTGGATAAAAAATAGAGCTCAGACCAAGGAATTTGAGAAATCGCGAACGGACGCACGTTTAAGGACTCCACAAGCACGTGGGGCCTCTCGTCCGTTATAACGCCTTGGTAGACAATGGTTACTGCCCCAGGGGACGCTTCTCGGTATACGCCCGTTAACGACAATTCTTGGGGAGCCGTAATCCCTAGCTCTTCATGAATTTCCCGGCGCACTGCCTGCCTTGGGGTCTCATCCTCTTCGATATATCCACCAGGCATTGTCCAGTGTCCAAAACCGGGCTGGAGTGCTCGCTTCACTAAGACGATATCACCGCTACGCGTACATAACAGAGCCGCAACCCCTAATCTCACCATGCCATAAGCGACCAACCCGCACTGGGGACACACAAAGCGTACATGTCCGGCCAAGGACATCTTGCGCAACCGTCCTTGACAATTGCCACAATACTTGGGCGTCATAGGACTATTTTCTCTTCATTCATTTGGCTTCCCCCTAGCAATTTGGTACGATAGACATATAACGAAGGGCAGGATCCGACACATGGCCAAATACCGACAATCCAAAATCAAAAGGCAACATCATGTTGTCCGCGAATTGGAGCCTGGTTTGCGCTTTTTGTCCTCTCTGCCGTCGGTCGACGGAGTCATTCCCGGAACCATTAGCCCCAAATCGGGTGGACAAATGGGCTACTCTTTTCAGTACTTTACCCCAAGCGGATTGAAACTAATCGGACGCTCAAGCGGCGCCGCGCAAGAAATTTTCGTGATTAGCGCCCGGCCCCACGACGTTTTGCAAGAACTGCAAGACCATGGTTTTTTGCCAAAACCCGGCTAAGATTTGGCGGGCAAGGCTAATGCCTTGCCTTTGTTATTGCGTCTTTGGCATAATATCGGAAAGACGGGAGGCACATGATGGCAGCGCATGAGGAACTTTTACAAACAGCATTACGAGAACGAGGACTGCGCGTCACCCCTGACCGTCTCCATGTTTTCCGCTTGTTGGAAGCCAGTCCTTTACCCCTATCGATTCCGGCGCTGGTGGAAGAAATTCACGACACGGGAATGAATCAAACGACGGTCTACCGTATTTTAGAACTCTTTACGGCGATGGGCGTCGTGCACCCTGTGCTGATTGGCCATGGTTCGGTCGGTTACGAATTAATTCCGCCTTTCCGCCACCACCATCATCACCTCGTATGCATTGGCTGCAACGAGGTCATTGATTTGTATAATTGCCAACTCGAGCATCGTCTCGACGAGATTGTGAAGCCCTATCAATATAAAATCCTCTATCACGATATCGAAATCCACGGCTTATGTCCCAAATGTCAAGCCAAAGAGGCCGAAGACCCGGGGCCTAGCGCACATTGAGAAAATGATGGGGGCGCAGAAGTGGGCGCAACAAGGCAGTTGCTAAGGCTAAGCCGAGTCCTAGCGCTGCGGCCGCAAACACGGCCGTCAATCCAAAATGCAATCCGGCATTGAAGTTGTTTTTGAGAAACGCGACCATACTCTCGTACACTAAATAGCCTGGTACGAAAGAAATAATCGCGGGAACTACAAAGATGGTGACCGGCTTTTTCTTCCATAGGGCGGCCAATTCTGCCAAGCTGCCTACGACAAAGGCCCCGGCAAAGTCACCCAACAACCCCGCTCCGGGCATCAGATGCACGGCCATGGACGCCGCCCACGCGATAGCTCCTATCACACCGGAAATCCACAGCAAAGAGGCGCGGACCTGATAAAGGAACCCAAAGGCGATCGTGGTCAACCCCGCAAATAGCGATTGCGCAATCATGGCCACCGCCCGCCCATATTCAAGTAGATATAAAGCGTCAAACTCGCCCCTGCCGCCACTGAACCACCTATGAGCAAGGCCTCCAAGAGGCGACTAACCGCCGACACCAAATCCCCGGCAATGCCGTCACGAACAGCTGTTGTAAACAAAAGACCAGGCGTTAAGACCATAATACCGCCCACTAAAATAGCCCCAGGCTGAAATTCGCCAAATCGTGCTAAAAACAATGCCGGCAAGGTTGCCACCACTGCGGCCATCATGTCCCCCAAGTTCGCTGGAATCTGCGTATGACTGATGCCCCGCCGTGTCATCTGCGTGAGTGCCCCACTGACCGCAGCCGGCAGAACATCCACTAAATGGCCCCCCATTAACTGACTGATCAACCCCGCCGCAATCGCCGCAAACACAATCGTAGCCCAGGGGGGATACACCGCCAATTGTCTGGCGGCCTCAAGCCGCTGCCGAAATTCGGCCAAGGGCACCGGATTTTTCGCAACATCCCGCGAAATTTGGTTAATCTCTGCTACAACGGCTAAATTCACCGAGCGATGCTGAATGCGTTTCACTAGGCTTTGGCCATCGGGTCCCGCAACAAAAAGAGCCGTGGGCATGGCCACGACATCCACCGGAGCAATATGATATGCATTGGCCAGCCGTGCCATGGTATCCTCGACACGCGCCACTTCCGCTCCACTTGTCAACATCGCTAAACCCGCTTCAACGATCACCTCGAGAGCGTCTAAAGGCACTGGATGCGGATTCCGTGACAGGTCGTTCGATTGAGTCATGTGACGACAACGCCTCCCGCGTCCGAAAAACCCAGACGTTTGACAAGACAAAGCCAATCACGGTGCCAAAGGGAATAGCAATCAAGTCGGCAATAATGTAATTGATGCCTTGCCCTAGGACCACGCGGTAAATGGCCGTCTGTACCACTAAGCCACCCGCCGACACCAAATTATAGCGTAAAAACCCATGCAGATGAACTGACGCCTTAAAAGTAAACCAAGCATTCAAAACGTAATTGGTGATAATCGACGCTTCCACGGCTAGGACGTACGTTACCGTCGCTTGGTGCGGCCACAGATGATGTAAGACCGCTAGAACTCCTAAATTAACCCCGACCCCGCTCGCCCCAATAATCCCGTAGCGGATAAAGCGCTCAATCATCACCCGATATTTCGCTATGCGCATCGGCACGTTACCGGAGACGCTCATCAGCAGGACGCCGGTCGCCTTCTAAACCGCTTTCCAAGCGCAATTTGCCGACCATCCATAGAGCCTCTGCAAAAATAGCCGGAGACATCTTGCTTTTGCCTTCCCGGCGCTCTTCAAAAATAATGGGCATTTCGGCCACCTTAAATCCTGACCGCACCGCCCGGTATGTCATCTCAATTTGAAATCCATAGCCTGTTGATTCAATTGACTCCAAATTGATGGCCTCAAGAACCCGCCGACTAAAGCACTTGAATCCACCCGTTAAATCCTTAATGTTTACCCCGAGAACGAGACCCGCGTACAGTGAGCCGCCCCGAGAAATCAAACGCCGATACCATGGCCACCGAGTCGCTCCGCCGCCCGGCACATACCGTGAACCCAGCACAACATCCGCTTTTTCCTGAATCATGGTCTGAATGAATGCGGGCAAATACTGTGGGTTATGGGAAAAGTCCGCATCCATCTCGAACAGATAATCATAACCCTTGTTCAAGCCATACCGAAAGCCTGCCAGATACGCGGTCGCTAGTCCTAGCTTGCCTTGACGATGAATCACTTCCACCCGATTAGGATAGACCGTTTTCAGATGATCCGCTAACAATCCGGTACCGTCTGGTGACCCATCATCGATGACGAGCACATCAAACATCTCGCCCTGTTCCATAATCGATTCCATGAGCGGTCCTAGATTGCCTAATTCGTTGTAAGTGGGAAGAATCACTAAGGCACGCATGCATTAGCCTCCTCGTCTTTATGCGATCCAATGCCACGTTGCAAAGATCAGAAAAAATGTCGCTTGCAACATGGGAAAAACCCAATAAAAAAACCGTTGCCAACTCTCGCTCCTCGCTAGTATGCCCATCATCACGAACCCCGGAAACAAAATCAACACGAGTCGCGACATAGACAGCAAGGGACTCTGGCCGTTAATATCCGGAGCCGAGATATCAATAAGTAATAGAATGCCCCAATACGCTAGCCAGTCCACCGGAAACTTTTTCAACCACGCCAATGCCCATAATACAATAAATCCGAGCGCGGCACACAGGTCTATCATACTGAGGATTGTGTCCGGCTGCAATGGACTACCATTCCAGATCGTCTTAAAAGCTAAAATAATGCCCACCCACGGCCAAGAAATTTTTCGACCCCAATATCCTTGCGCTGCAATAAACGCGAGCGGTGAGCCAAAATCTCGCCATTGATACACCATATAAGCGATAATGCCAGCAGGAACCAAGAGCACACTCCATAAGGCTTTACGAATCGTCCACCCATAGCTTTGATAATATGACCACAGCAGAGGAATCACCGTAAATGCCCCTTCGTTGCGTGTCAATCCCGCCAACAACCCAAAAATCCCCGCCGCATAAAATTTTTTCCGGTATGCCAGCCAAAAGACCGCGGTGCTGAAAAACATGTAGATGCCCTCAGTGTACCCTGCGGACATAAAAAAGGCGGTGGGAAACATCACCGCAATCCACACCGAGCGTTTGGCAACGTCAGCCCCAAACACATCGCGGACCAATGCATAAAAAACAAAGGTAAATCCCACTAACCCCATGTTAGAGACAATGAGGGCAGTATCATAAACCGAGAGAAAAGTGATCCAATGCACCAGAGCTATCAAAAACGGGTACATCGGGAAAAATGCCAGGGCTTGAAACCAATAGCCATGCATGGCTATTCCTGTATACCACAAAGCGTCCCAGCGAATGCCCATTAAGACCACGGGATTCGCTGAAACGTTATATTGCGGACTATAATATTTCCATGGCAATCGGGCCAATCCGACCCATCCCGCCAAAATTAACGCAATCCGACTAAATATGAGCAGTTCGATCAGTTCGCGCGCCGTTTTGGCATCGGGCCCCCATGAGGTGACCCATGCACGAACCCGGCTAAAGTTCATGAGGACAACGAATAGGCTTGAGCCTCAAACTGACGCTCCAACACCGTACCAACCCATTGATTTTGAATCGGCAGGTCTAACGCCTTGGCCATTTGTTCCGCCGTTTGCCCGGCCAACCCAAAGCGCATTTTTTGGACACCCCAAGCCCGCGCTTCAATCCATAAATAATTCAACAGCTCGCGCGTATAACGCCCTTGACTCTTGAAATATTTGATATCAATAGCGTCGTTGTTGCGCACACGGTACACCGCAATGGAGTCCACAGCCAAGCGCGCGTCTTGAGGCGCCACCGCAATGCCACCTTCCTCAAACTGATTCTCCAGATCCTCTATAGTCAGAGACTCGGGCACGTACATATCTTTCCCCACCCAAAGAGCACCCGGAAACTGTTGCATAAAGTCCTTGACGCGGTCTTTATCCACCGCCCAGGCCGGGCCCGCATCATGCGGCGGCACGTCAGGAGCTTGAAATCCTTGAAACTCGCCAACGATCCATTGTCCGCTATTTTTAAAGCCAAAATCTTCTTGGAGCACAGTACTCCATAACGTGTCATCTTCTTTAATTAAAGCACGCACAATATGCGCTCCAGCTTTTTGCGCTTCCTTCAGTTGGAAGGCTGCAAATTCCTTATATAGATCCCGGTCTTGCTGGGGGGGTGCCATTCGCACGCTGCCAAGATATCCCTCGTGCCTTTTTGGAAATGTAATGACCGCCGTCCCGACAATAACGTCGTCTTCTAGAGCGAGATATAACCCACCTTGTGCCTGTGTCAAATAGGTGTTGACCTGTTCCGACAAATCATCATGAACCCCTTGCAAAAACTGCTCAACCTTCGCCTGGTCATTTACCGAGGCACGGACATACCTTAACAAACGTGGCCCTCCCTTTCACACCATGTCCTCATTGTAGCGTCTTGGGACATGGACTTCAACCACTTAGGGATTTCCTGGCAAACGATGGTTCAGTTTAATAATATACCATGCCAGATTACGCGCTTGCGAGGGGCTTAATATGCCGGGGTTGGTAGCTGGCATCCGACTCTGAATAAATTGTGCAAGCGCTGACGTATTGGCATATTTCGTGACGGTCACCCCATCGTTAAGAACCGGCGCTCCTCCAGCCCCATCTCCCCCAGGTCCATGGCAAGTTTGGCACAATGACGCAAAAAGCTCTTGGCCTTCCTGAGCCTCTTGCTGCGCCATCACGACATGCGTCGTGACTTGAGTCTCGTCATAGAGCCCAACGCCGGAGGCGGCGATAAGCAAACCCGCTCCCAAAAACGTTATCCAACGCTTAGTCATCCTCAGCATCCTCCTTGAACGCCATGCATGGCACTTTTGGCTGCTAAGTGTTCAGGCCAACCGCTTGATAACCAGCGCAGATAAAGGTTCAGCGCCTGCAAGCGAGGGCTAGAAGCGGGAAGGGGGGCCGTGTGAGTCATCCGCAGGCACTGATTAATTTGGGCATCCAACGTACGAATGTGTCCCGCTCTCACCAACGGAAACGAGGCTGCCGCGCCAAGCAGACTCGGGATCAAATGCCCTTGGCGGTAAGTCATAAGGGTCCCCCCGCCGGCATGGCAACTCACGCAAGAAACACCCTGCACCGGATCCATAAATGCTGTCTCCCCGTAGCGAATATCTTGTCCTAAAGGGCCGGTGGGAAGAGACAATTGGGGCGGGTCACGCAAGGCCTCAGCGGTCATACGACTCACCGGAAACGCCAGCATTAATCCGTTTTCATCGGGTTGATACAGGGTCTGCCCGACGATAATAGGATAGTCGGCGGCAAAAGCCCCTCCCATATACCGTGACGCCTGTTCCTGGCCCGTTTTAGCATTTAAGGCATAAAACATCCCCGCCCTATCGCCGACATATAACGTGTGGCGTAGCAACGCCGCGGAAGCAGAGACCGGGCCATACGCTTGAAACGCCCACAATTTTTGACCGGATTGGGCGTTTAGCGCATATTCACAGTGGGAAATCGGCGATCCGACAAAAACCCTGCCATGATACAATACCGGAGCTGAGACCTCAATATCTTTCGGCAATTTCCCCGTACCCAACGGCGTTTGCCATGCCAATGCCCCGGAATGTCGAAAGGCAAACATCGTAGAGACCGGATGTTGCCACGAACCAGTTGTTCCCTCGACATAAATCAACGAGGGCGACACGGCAATCGAGCTATCATCCGATCCCCCAAACACCTTTGGTACCGGCCGTTTCCAGATCACCTTGTGTGTTTGCACATTAATCGCATACAACGCATAAGGATGGGCCCCCGAGACATAAAGGGTATGCCCGAATACTGCAGGCGACGACATGCTGACATACGACCCCAAAGTCAAACGCCACCCAAGCGCCCCCGTTTTCGCATCAAGAGCCGATAACACCCCACTACCGCCCACCGTATAAATGACGCCATGGTCGTAGACGAAGCTAGGCATGTCCTCACCGCGTGTTGGGTCTTTCCACCTTACACGTCCCGTCCGAGCATCTAGGGCATATATGGCGTTAGGGCCCGTTCCACGGCGGATATTGCGGCTTTGCAGCCGATTCACTCGGCGTTGCTGCGACGCGCTAAATGCTTGATTGCCCGTGCCGACAAACACTAAACCGTCTGCGACCACTGGCGTCGTCATCGACATGTTGTCTAAGCGCCTGGCCCATAGCTTCTGTCCCGTTTGGGCGTTAAGGGCGTAGAGCGCATTTTGGCCCGGCATTCCGTCACCCGACACATAGATAACACCTTGAGAAAAAGAGGCCTGTTGTAAGGGGGTGCTGGCTGAGTATGTCCATGCGACGTTCCAATGTTTGAGCGCAGCCGTTTCAATCACCGCATTGTTCGACGCATTCATCGCATACTTGGTAAAGCGGCTAGGCCCTCCATCTAAAACGCTCTTCCCTCGCGCGACACGGGAGTGCTGTGCGAAAAGCAAGGCCGCACTAATCGTCAGGACTGGAATCCCCCAGAGAAGCCGCGCCCGTGATACCATATTCGTCTCGTTCCTCCCTCGTCAGACAGTGTGTGCAGGTGTAATATGCGCGCATAAGGCGCTCACCAACCGCCGACCCAGGGAACTGTCATCTAAACTTCTTTAGGTTTTCTTCCGGTTAGACGCGCGAACAAGGTCCGTTTGGCAGAGGTTTTCTTGGACTCTTGACGGGAGCGTCCTTGTGTTTCTCGCACTAATTCAGAAGCCATACTGTAAATGGCCCGCGATAGGGCCGAATCGGGAAACTGTAGTAGCAAGGGATGCCCTTCGTTCGCCGCCCGCACCGGGAAAGCTCCGTCACTGGGCAATTGATATGCGATGGGAGACTGCAGCACTTGCGCGATATCCGCCGTCTCCACCCCCGTCCGCGACCCGCTGCGGTTCAGAACAATCCGCACCTTGTCTTTGGGATAATGAAAGCCGTCATAAAAGACTTGTAGCGCCTGGCCCACTGTCCGCAAGGTCACAACATCGGGCGTACACGCCGTTAAAATCGTGTCCGCAAAGTCAAACGCCGCCACATTAACGTCCGTATAACCAGGCGCCGTGTCGACCACCACATAGGCATGGGTTTCTCTCAGGAGTTGCAAAATTTGTACGATATGCTCCGCGCGCACGTCGTCGGCTTCTTCTGGATTTTCAGGAGCCGCCAGCATGTAGACGTTGTTCGCCACGCGTTTCAAAGCGCGTTTGAGCATCTCCGCGTCAACGGGCGCCCCACTTTTCACCAAATCGTAAAGGGTAACAAGCGGCGCATCGCCCACCATCGGCGCCACGTCACCAAACTGAATATCCAAATCCATAATCGCCACGGGTTGATGACTGGCCTTCGCCAGTCCAATAGCCAAGTTCACCGCGATGGTCGTCTTCCCGACCCCGCCCTTTGAGGAAAACACCACCAAGACCCGTCCATCTTCTCGAGTTTCCCCTTGAATGGGAACAGCAACGCGAGATAGGATGGGTCCCAAATCCTCTGCCCACCGATCCAGACTGATGAAATCCTTGGCACGAATAGTCAGTGCGCGCCGTGCAGCCTGGGCATCAGCTGGAGCCGCTAACACCACAACCGGATAGGGGACCTCCGCGACCTTCTCAAATAACCCAATATTTTGGGCAAGAAGCGCGTCATCAATTAAAAGAACACCAGGCACTTCGGCTGCGCATTCTTCCAAGGCCTGCCGCAGGTCAGACGAACTGCCATTGAGAATAGCCTCCGGTATATTTTTCACGGCAACCGTCAATGCGTTGCGCAATTCGTCCCGACTCGCCACATAGACCGTGAACATCGACATCCCCCTGGCTCGACAATAATCTTAGACTTTCTCTTGGAACCTACACAAAACGCCTCGCTACGTTCTTTTCCAAGGAAATTATTTACAGTCTTGGCGTTTATCCGTACACTTGAAGATAATCATATTACATCGCGTGCCATTACAGTAGAGAAATTGCAGACAAGGAGTCTGAACATTTATGCGCATTGCGCCGTGGCTAGGATCACGCTGGCAGGACCGTCAAGGTCAGGCTCTCGTTGAGTTTGCACTCGTTATTCCCTTGCTTTTACTCTTTTTGCTCGCCATCATCCAAATGGGTTTGCTCTTTAATGGCTTTATTACCATTCAACAAGCTGCGCGCATTGGCGTTCGCGACGCGTCGCTCGGGGAAAGCACCCAAAGCGTTGGTTGTGCGATTCATAACCAAATCGCTACGGACGGCTTATTCCCCTCTTCCGCCGTCGTCTATTGGAGCATTTCATCGTCCCCAACGACCTCCACGCCAAGTGCAGCCCCCAGTGGCTCACCGCCTTCGTCTACTAGCGCGTCCGCCACATCGTCCTCCAGCTCGTCACCAAGCCCGTCAGCCACCTCGTCGCCAAGCCCGGCTCCTAGTGCATCCGGTTCACTAAGTACTGTAAGCGTGAAGGTGTCGACCGACTATCCCCTCATTGTCCCCATCCCCGGGTTTAGCAACAAAATTCCCATGGGCCAAAGCTACACGATGGTTCAGGAAGATCCGAGTCAAGGGGACCAATCTACGACTAGTCAATATACCTGTCCTTAAGAATTACTCAATCGCTAGCCTATCATTTTCTTGGATATCAAACTTCCCCACGGGCAACTCGAGAACAAAGTGGGCCCGCCATACAATGGGTCCAATCGTCCACGGCTTAAGCGTCACATGGCGCAAGACCGTCATGTTTTTGGACAAATAAAGAACGGTGAGCGGATAACGCATAAAAAACATATGCACGGAATTAGTTTGTGGAAACAGCATCCCGTCGCCACATTTTAGCAGTTGAGTGCCCATCAGTCCTTTAAACTTTTGCCAAAAGGACTGCGCGACCACAATATTGTCCCCTACGACTTCGCCACTGCGCAAATTGCGCACACATACCCGCTTCAATGTGTTACCCATGGAAGACACGAATGAGGGACAACATCGCGGGTCCTAAGATGACGAGGAAAATCGCGGGAAAAATAAAAAGCACCATCGGGAAAATGATTTTGACGGGAATTAACGCCGCTTTTTCCCGCGCTTGCGCCGCCCGCGCTTCTTTAATATCCCGAGCTTGTACTTTCAGTGCTCCAGAAATACCCGAACCCGTGCGGTCTGATTGCGCCACTAAGCCGGCAAACCGCTTTAATTCACGGGACTTGGTGCGTTCGGCTAAGGCCGTCAATGCCTCCGAACGCGTCATGCCCAGCTGCATATCCGACATCACGCGCGTAAATTCGTCCTTAGCCGGTCCTGGGTCTAAATTGGTCACTAGCTTCCTTAAAGCCCCATCGAAAGCTAGCCCTGCCTCCACACTCACGCTAAGCAGGTCAAACACTTCTGGCAAAGAGCGCTCTAACATTTTGAGACGATTTTGCGCCTGCGTATTCACGCGCACACCCATAAAAATATACCCGATAGCGCCCATGCCCAATGGAATCGCAACACGCTGCCACTCCGGTAAGCTTTTCTCCACCATTGCCAACATCACACCTAATGCCAACAAGAGCACGGAGATGGCTAAGCGGTATAACACAAAGGCTTCTGGCCCTAACTTGCTGCCCGCCTGTTTTAGACGGCGCGCTAATTCCGCTCGCACCTTCGTAGGTGTCAAGACATGTGACAAACGCACGACAACTTTTTGCACAAAGGGTGTGATTACGCGCTGCATAAAGGGCAGCTCCAATTCATCCGCCAGTTCATCCCGACGCAAGTGATACGGTGACAATCGCTCACCCAACGCCCGCTGGCGATTGTACACTTTTAAATCTTTCACCCATAAAGCCATGAAGATCACCGCCAACGCCAGTAGCGCAGCAATTGTCAGATCCATCCAGCGCAACATCACGACGCCTCCTACATTTCCGGCGAGCGCACCAACCGATTAATAAGAAATCCCCCGATGGTTACGGACACAGCAGCCATGCCCAACATCATCCATCCAATAGTGGAATGAAACAGCGGGTCAATGTAACCGGGATTGATAAACCAAATGGCAAATCCCAAAAAGAAGGGCAACGCGGTCAAAATCCAGCCACTAAAGCGCCCTTGGGCCGTTAACGCGCGCACTTCTTGAGCCAGTCGCTGACGCGCGACGATCGTTGCCACAATATTATCGAGTATATCTGCCAAAGATCCCCCGATTTCTCTTTGGATATTAATAACCATGACCGCCAACGCCAAATCTTTAGAGGGAATCCGGTTCGTTAACTCTTCCAAGGTCTGTTCCAAACTGAATCCAAACGATTCCCGGCGCAATACGCGCGTAATTTCGGCACCAAGGGGATCAGGAGTCTCTTTGGCCACCAATGCCATGGCCTGCAAGAGGGACGTCCCCGCACGCAATGCCCCGGCAATGCCGCGTAGAAAGTCAGGCAAGCTCAATTCCGCTAAACGTAGATACCGTGCCTTCATATAACGAAAATAGATGAGAACCCCGCCGCCCCCAACAATGCCTAAAACCAATCCGCCGACAATGCCGCGAATGACAAAGCCGATAAGCCCGGGAATGACAAAGCCCAAAGCAATGAACAAGATGTATTCGCTCATGCGGAGCTTGAGTGCAGCAGCGTTCTGTCCTTGACTCCATGTTTTGCGCAAAGTGTCTAGCACACCCATTGATACCCTAGGTGCCTTACGCCCTTTGGGAACCACTGCGCCCATTGCAACAAGACGCCTTTGTGTCAATTGATAGGTGCGAGTCGCCCGAATCCCCACCACCACTAATAACAGCGCTAACGCCCATGTCAGGGCTAAAACAATGCTTAAATCTCGCATCTTGTCCTCACAATCCCAAACCGAAAATGCTTGGAGACAACTCGACTCCTTGGGCTCGAATCCGATCGAAGTTTTTGGGACGTATTCCGTTGCCGTGAAACACGCCGATGACCTTCCCTTCCTCATCCACCCCGGATTGATCAAATTGAAAGAGGTCTTGCGTGGTAATAATGCCGCTCTCCATGCCCACCACTTCCGTAATGCGAATAATCCGGCGCGATCCATCTAACAAGCGCGCTTGCTGGACGATAATGTCAATAGCGGACGCTATCTGCGAGCGAATAGCTGGCAACGGCAAGTCCGCCCCCGCCATTAACACCATCGTTTCAATACGCGACAAACAGTCCCTAGGACTATTTGCGTGCACGGTCGTTAAACTGCCCTCGTGCCCGGTGTTCATGGCTTGGAGCATATCGAGCGCCTCCCCCCCTCGCACCTCTCCGACAATGATGCGGTCGGGGCGCATACGCAAAGCGTTGCGAACCAAATCGCGAATGGCCACCCCACCCTTGCCTTCAATGTTGGGAGGCCTAGCCTCTAAAGTGACTTTATGGTCTTGCTGCAACTGAAGTTCCGCTGCGTCTTCAATGGTGACAATGCGTTCAGTGCCCGGAATAAAAGCAGAAAATGCGTTGAGCGTCGTTGTTTTCCCAGACCCCGTACCCCCTGAGACCACAATGTTGAGCTTCCCGCGCACCGCTGCCTCAATAAAGGTGGCCATTTCAGCAGATAATGTGCCCATCTGCACCAACTGTGAGAGAATAAACGGATCTTTGGAGAATTTGCGAATGGTGATCGAATCGCCTGCCACGGCTAAGGGACGCAAAATCGCATTCAAACGTGAGCCGTCTGGCAGTCTGGCATCTACCATCGGACTCGACTCGTCGACCCGCCGGCCTGAAAACGATAGCATTTTTTCTAAGGTGGCACGCAGGTGCGCTTCATCGCGAAACACGATGTTGGTCTTGACCAAACTCCCCTGACGCTCAATATAGATATTGTTGGCCCCATTAATCATGATTTCGGAAATCTCCGGATCATCGAGCAACACTTGAATGGGACCATACCCTAAAATTTCATCCACCAAAATACGGACTAATGCATCTTTTTCTAACGGCGCAATTTCCTTATCAGCTTCAACGATATTCCAAATCAAATTCCTGAGTTCATCACGCGACAAATTTTCCGGCGATGTCACTTGCGTCAATAACGCGTCTTGAATACGGCTTTTCAGTGCCATGAAATTGGCGCCCAAGTAGTCAAAGTCATTGGACTTGGACGTCTGCGACGTCTTAATGGACTTAAAGGCCTGAGAAGCCCCAGGAGACATGCCGTTAATCCGCGTGCGTAAAGACATCCGAACCCCTCTCTTCTACACCTGTTCTTTGCGTGCCGTTTTGCGACTTTGTCCTTCAAACTCCTCAATTAAGGCCTTCGCCACATTTTCGATGGCTTGGGCTAACACATTGCCGGGATCTACCACGACCAAGGGTTTTCCGGAATTTGCAGAACGTACCGGGGTAACCCCGCCACTCGGCATCCAATATGTGACGGGTAGGCCCAGGAATTCTTGAATCTGCTCCTTCGAGACCCCGGAATCCGCCCGATTTAATGCCAGCCGAATCTTCCCGTCAGCAGGATAAAGAGTCCCCAAAACTTTAAGTGAGCGCTGTACTGTTCGTAGCGTAATCATTTCCGGCGTGGCTAGGAGCAAAATAACATCGGCCATATCCATCGCACTAAGATTTTGCTCTGTTAATCCCGAAGACAAGTCGCACACCGTGTAGACATGTGACGCTTTTAAGTGCGTCACGATATCTCTGACGTGGTGAGACTCCACGGCATCAGCGTACTGTGGATTAATAGGCGCCAACAGCAGGTCAAGCGGCAGCCGATCCACCCCAATCAGCGAACGCGCCAATTTATCAGGCTCAATCGTCTTCGGTGACCCTTCGACCAATTCTTGGATTGTCACATCCGGATGATCGTGAACCATCGGTCCCACATCACCAAACTGCAAATCCAAGTCCACCAATGCTGTTGATTTGCCCGAGAGTTTGGCAAGGTTCCACGCTAAATTTACCGCCAAAGTGGTTTTACCCACACCACCTTTGGCCGAATACACGCCAATAATCCGGTGCACGATTTCTTGATTGGTGTCTTGCGGATGCAGGCGTTGCAATAAAGCGGGTAGCAACGTCGGCAAAGCGTCTGTGGTCATAACGTCAGCCGCATGCATGGCCAATGCTCGACGGGCCGACTCTGCGCTCGCCTTCTCAATAACCAATATCACCGGACAATCCGCCCGGGACAGGCGGTCGGTCAGGCCCCAGCTGTCAATCAGCAGCGTCTCATCCACAATAATCGCATCAAGACGCTCCTGGGAACAATAATCAATCGCTTCCCGCACGCTATCCGTCGTCCCGACCACTTGGGCTTGGGATACCGTCGCAACGGTACGTTCGATGGCGTCCATAACCGGAGAAATGGCCGCAATAAGAACCTTTGTCATGACACCCGCCCCTCTGACTTAAGGAATTGCGCTTTCTAAATTGGTCATGCCATATGGGGCAGGAGCTTTAGCCTTAGTATGCGGCGATTCCAGAGCGGCCGTAAACCCTCCATCATATTGTTCAGCATACAACAAGGACTCAATTTTGGCCGGTGACATCGCTACAATAAGATTGGGGCTAGAACCTACCGTTGGAGCCGCTGGTGCAGCCATCGACCCATTGACGGCAAGAACCTTCACATCGTTCATAAAGTCTGCCAGGACCTTTTGGCCATTTTTAGTCACCGTAATAAATAGCGCCACATTGTCACCTGGTACAATCAATCCGTCAATGGCCGCAGTGGACGACAAGGGCACATCAACCGCCATATCCTGCGGACTAATCCGAGCCGCAATGACATTAGCCGTTTTTGGAAAGAATACCTCGCTGGAAACGATGGGCATGCCGACAGACACATTTTGCGTTGTCCAAGCCCCACTTAATCCGTTAAGCGATGAATAGGCGCCGACAGGGACAGAAGCCGCAGGAAACGTCTTCACCGTGACCAAAGCCGGCGCAACAGGCGTATACGCCGAAATCGGCTGAGCGGCGACTAAGACCTGCACCGTGGGACTTTTCACTTTCGCATTCGCCTGCTGAATGGCAAGCTGCACGTACCTGGCTGACACATACGCTGCCACGCCTATGACCACCACGCCAGCCAATAGCCACCGGTTGACCCGGAAAAACGTGCCCATGCGTTTGGCAATGGCCATGTGCTACAACCCCTTCTAGTCGAGTAAGAAAGACAGCAGCAGGCACAGCTAAAGCTATGCCTGCAATTTGACTCCACGTCTAGCCTGCTGTGTTGTTCACTGCATTTGCAACATTATTCAACGTGTTGTGTACTGCTCCGCCTAAGAACGTCAAGGCCACGATCACGACAATGGCAATCAACGCTAAAATTAAGGCATACTCCACTAATGCTTGGCCCTCTTTGTCTTTTAAACGGGCCATAAACGCCACGAGAAATTGCTGAATGGTCGCCAAAGTAATCCTCCTACTTTCCGAAGTAGATGCCGAACCCAGTAGCAAGATACATTATTTTCCTGCTCACATGGTTATTCGACACAAGAAATCCTATTCCTTCTTTTTTTTCATCAACTCTCCGGTATATTTTTACTTTTTCTGAAGGAGATGGAACAAAACATCACGAATAGGAATTAAGATTGGAGGAACACATGAAACGCGACAGGTACAATTTCAGATTTTCCTCGTATTTCGATCAAACTCCCGCGTGGGCAAGACTTTTTCTGTTGCACGAAGCAGGGATATTTCTAAGCGTCTTTCTTCCCTATCCCCATCTGAATCCTCTCCTCCTAAAAATCACCGAGGCCTATTCAGATCACGCTGCCTTGTGGTTTCAGTACGATTCCCTATTCTATTTGCACATTGCCCACTATGGCTATGGATCACATCCCTCAGCTTTCTACCCGTTGTTACCCATCCTCATTTGGCTAGCGCATAGTCGATGGATCGCATTACTCATCATGCAAGGCGTTTTTGCCGCTGATTTATACTATCTCAACCGATTTTTAAACACTTTCAACTTGTCTTCTAGCCAAATCACTTTAGCCTTGGCACTGTTTGCATTTAATCCAGCGGCAGTTTTTTACAGTACCCTATACACTGAGCCTTTGATGCTCCTGCTGAGTCTATTGAGTACCCTCCAAGCACAAGAACATAAATACATCACAGCCGCGGTGACGGCAGGTCTTGCTGCCTTAAGCCACCCTACGGGCGCTTTATTAGGCATCATGCCACTCGTGTTATTAATACAAAGCTTCAAGTATCACAACCGGCAACAACTATGGGGAGCGGTCATATGGGGCAGTGGAATTGTCATAGCCCTTGCGTTATTTGTTGGATACTCACTCATCTTTTGGCATACGCCCTTTGGCCCGTGGCTAGGAGAAAGCGGTTGGCACTCGCGCTGGGTCTGGCCTTGGGTGCAATATCAGCAAGCCATCGTTATCCATTCGGCAGATCATGTCTACGAAATTATCTTGAGCGCCCTAAGCCTCCCATACCTATTGGGAGCTATACTCTTAGCATCAAAATGGTCCAAGAGTTCCCTGCCGGCACTCATTTATGCGTGGGCGGGAACTCTTGTCTCTCTAAGTTTCTATGCATTAAATACACCATTTCACAGCACGCTGCGTTTACTAAGCTCATATTTTCCCCTCTACGCGGGAATATCGTTGGCAAATAACAAAGTTCTTACCCGCATCGTTATAATTTTATGGGGCGCGGCCAGTTTGTATGGGGCGATACGGTTTACCCATCAGTGGTGGTGGCAGTGAATGCAGAATGCGCTCTACATCCCCCATACATGTATCTTTCCCTACGGTACGTTGTTATTTGATACTAACTGCGCTACGTAATTGGCGTCTAAATATGAAGATCCTATGCTAAAATTACTCGTGTCATTTAAGGCTAATTGGCTTATGACCTTAAATTCAAACCCCGCATTAGTACCCTGCGTGTTCGGTACATTGAGAATTTTAGCCGTAATAAAACCCACAATAGGAATAACAGCATTCTCTCCCTTATTGCTAGTGGGCGTTGGATTTGCCACAGGGAAATACACCGTGGCTCCATCAACAATTCCGTACTTAGAGAGGTCATTCCAATAAGAAGAACCCGTCGAACCAGCGACAATATAATTTTGAAACGCTAATTGTTGATATGAATTAAACATCTCAATCCATCCCATTCCTCCTGCCCCATAGATCTGATGAAAATTAATGGGAGTTCCGGTCGTAACCCACGAAGGAACTCCCCCATTGGCTGAACCCCGAAATGCATCATAAATTTTGCTTACCATTAAATATGAATCCCATCCGTCACTTCCATAGGGATTAGCAAGCGGTAAATTGGCACTCGCAGGCATTGCTAAAGGTACCATGCCTGCCGTATTGGCTTCGGCTTGGGGATCCACCACTGCTGTTGCCAAAGGCTTAACGTTAGCCATTGAGATTCCCAGTGCTGAAGCAAAATTTAACACTGTTGAGCCGCTAGCCTGGACCGTCACATAAATAGGTAGTTGTGACGCCGTAATGGTCGATGGCAATACGGTTATTGGGGTTTTACTAGTACCCAAGTAATAGTGGACCACCGGATTACTATCCAATCCATTGTTTGGTATAGCCGTCTTAATATTGGATTGATAAATCATGTCTGCTACCGCTGTGGGATTTGACGGATACTGGATACTATCTGAGTTGGCCGATGCGTTATATCCGCTTTGCAACTCACGGGCCAAAGTTTGCGCCGCCGCTAGAGCCGCCGCGCTCGTAGCTGTTTGGGCTTGATTACGCAAAGCCGAGACCTTGGCAACATCGATGGAGATGGCGGCCGCGCCAATGATTAGTCCCATAAAGAGGACGGTTATCGGTAGCACTTGTCCAGATTCATTGCGCCATCCCTGTCTCATCAAGCCCATGACCATTTCTCACTCCTTTGTCCAATTACTTCCACTATACGCATATCACCATACTCCTGTAAATATTTTCAAATCCCTTCTCGGCCGATCTGCCAAAAAAGTTTTCTTTGTCGTCATAGGTCGGGCGTTGTAGAATAACCGATAAGAGCACTTCTCAGAAAGGATAACGCCCGTGCGCATAATCCGAACCTTGTTTCTCGCTTTAGCCTCTGTATTAATTGTGTCTTCTTTCGCATGGGCTTCCTCTCGAACCGAATTGGTCGTCACCCCGACACCGGTGCAAGCACCCTCAGAAACAACATTTATTGTCGTCTCGCACTCGCTCGTCCCCACTGTCATCGACCTCAAAATTACGGGACAAAAAACCGTGCACGTCGCTTTAAAGAAGGCGGCTGCACACGAATACGCCGGCTCGTACCTACTACGAACAACCGGTGAGATGACCGCGACGGCCCTGACCCGTTCTGGGCAAGTACTCATTACTCGCCAATATCACGTCACGAAGGCCCCATCGCACCTCTTCAGCAAAATCGTGGTAGCCATTGTCTTCTTTGGCGTTTCCATCTATTACTGGCGTAAATCACAGCGTTATGCCCGACCGAACAAATGAAAAAAGGAGGACGGTGTCCTCCTTAAATCGTATCGGGGCTGGCATGCGCTTCAATCGTACTAGGAGATTCGGCCACATCTCTCATCCAGGCCCAAGCCAAATAGGCTGTTACTAAGGCTTTGCCGTTGTTGCGCCCCACTAGCCTGACGAGCCAAATCAATCGAGACTTCAGCTTGCGAGGCAACAGGGGGTAACGGATTAAGGACCGTGATGCTAAAGCGGCCCCTAACCACACCGCTCGAGTCACCCCACTGGTATCACCAGGAACGGCCTCCGGAACTAACCGCATCCACCGCGCCTCCAGCATCGCCCAGATGCGCCGTCTCGCCTTCCTACGCCCCTCTTTATTCTTCGACCATCCCAGCCGAAGACTCCACCACATCAGCCGTAATAAACTTGCATGAGATTCTTGGCCTTTCATGGTTCTTCCCCCATCTCCGTTATGTCTAGGCTAGGAAAGATGATGATACCCGCCACGGGATGGTGAATCATTTTTGGGATTACCTATTAGACATATTCGTAGTGTGACCAAAAGATGCTGGGGTATGCGCCCAATCCAAGAAAGTTTTTCCGCCTGATCGTGAAAAAAACAAAACGCGGTATAATACTGAGTGATATGCTCGGATATAGGGCATAGCTCCAATTCAAATTAAGGAGGCGACTCCTATGGCAGAAGCGCCCAGCAAAGAGCAAGTGTTGGAAGTTCTCAAGGAAGTCAGCGATCCGGAAATCGGTGTCAACATTGTCGATCTAGGACTGGTGTACAATGTGGACATCCAAGACGACGGAACGGTGACTGTGGACATGACTCTGACTGCACCCGGATGTCCCTTACATGACACCATTACGCGGACTGCAGAAATGGCCATTGAAACACTCGATGGGGTCAAAGAAGCCCGTGTCAACATTGTCTGGAGTCCCCCGTGGACCCCTGATATGCTGACAGATGAAGGCCGCCGTTTGCTTGGCTTCTAATTTGTCTGCGAGGTGGATATATGCTGGATCAAGCTCGTGTTTTAGAAGCTCTGGAAGAGGTCCAAGATCCAGAGTTGCGCCAGAGCATTGTCACGTTGAATATGGTCCGCACCATTGATATTAAGCCGAACGGTGTCGTGTCTTTAGACATTGCACTGACCGTCGACGGGTGCCCGCTGCATGAAAAAATTACTGCAGATGTCAAGCATTCTCTAGGACGTCTGCCGGAGGTGAAAGATATCTCTGTGACCCTATCCGTGATGAACGAACAAGAACGCCGCGTGGCCTTTCAAAAAGCATTTGAAGCCGCTCAACAAGCGCGTCAAGGAGAACCGGCACGTTCGGAAGGGGGGACGCGTATCAACGTCACCCCGCCCCCACCCAAATCTTCGGGCAAAGCTCCTCTCATTGGACCGTTGCCCGGCCAAGGTGCGGCATCGGGCATGATGTCCGATGCGGATAGCACCATCATTATTGGCGTGGCAAGTGGCAAAGGCGGCGTCGGAAAATCGACCGTGACCGCCAACTTGGCCGTGGCCCTGGCCCGCATGGGATCGCGGGTTGGCGTGATTGACATGGACATTTATGGCTTTAGCCAAGGCCGCATGTTTGGAGCAAAAGAAAAAGCCAAGGTGAACGAACAAGAAAAAATCATTCCGTGGTCCATGCACGGCGTGCATGTTGTTTCGATGGGAATGTTTGTGGAAGAGGGACAGGCCATCGTATGGCGTGGACCCATGTTAGGTAAAATGATGCAACAATTTTTCTCGGACGTCGCATGGCCTACTTTGGACTACTTGCTCATTGATCTTCCTCCAGGCACGGGGGATGTCGCGTTAGATATGGCGCAAAAAGTGCGCAAGGCCAAGCTTGTACTCGTTACAACGCCTCAACAAGTCGCAACCCAGGTTGCCCACCGGGCCGGCGACGTCGCACAAAAGGCGCATCAAGAAATTATCGGTGTGATTGAAAATATGTCATATGTTGTCTGCCCCCACGGAGAGCGCATGAATGTCTTTGGCGAAGGCGGCGGTCAGTCGCTAGCTGACCTGTTTCATGTCCCATTGCTGGGACAAATTCCCTTAGAGTCGACGGTGCGTGAGGGTGGAGACAAAGGGCGTCCCTTAGCGGCTAGTGAACCCACTTCGCCTGCAGGCGCGGTCTTTTTAAGCATCGCTGAACGGATTAAGCAAACGCTAAGTAATGAAGCCGCAGGTTAACCCTGCGGCTTCTTTTTTCACTTGACAACGGCGCCTTTTAAGGTGTGGACGTGCCCTCACGCCCATAGTTATCCTCCAAACGCACCACGTCATCAAGTTCTGGGGTGGACACTTCCATCACGTCCACATCTGTTACGGCTGTCAAGCGGTGTTTGGTCAACGGCACAATTTCTACGGCGTCGCCTGGATAAAGACGGCGCACTTCTTCGCCAATCAAAACATCGGCTTCTCCGGCGACCACGTACATACTCTCATGCTTCACCCGGTGATATTGTAAGCTTAAAGACTGGCCTTGATTGACATGAATAAGTTTGCCCACGTAGCGGTCCGTCACCGCCCACCATAACTCAAAACCCCAGGGTTTTTCAACGCGTTTCATCGATTTCCACCTTCCACGGTCCGGATACAGACCGTGTTAATAAGTCAGGGTTCAAGGGCCCGAACTGGTTTAGCGGATACACTATACAACATGGGTTTCTCAAACACATCCACCACGGAAAAGCCTGCTTGGCGCAAATGCCGCACCATTTTGGCTAGTGGTATATAATGAGGATCCGGCCAAAACTCCGTGATGACCAATAGTCCATCAGGCGTGAGAACCCGGCGTGCTTCTTCTAATGCTGTGACGCGCTGACTGGGTGCAACTTCCCCTAACATGGCGACCATGATAACTCGGTCCATGCTCTGGTCCGCCCATGGCATTTCAGTAGCACTCGCCGTCGCAAGACCCGTTCGTGATAAGACGCCTTCTGTGCTTAGACGATGCTCGGTGCGGCGCACGGCTTCACTTTGAATGTCGACCCCGTAAGCCTGCCCACCTTCTCCTACGCGGTGCGCAATTTCTGAGAGCACAACGCCTACGCCAATGCCCACTTCTAGAACCCGCAAACCACTCAAATCCCCCGCCAAGCGCAACGCATCACGAGGTCCAAAATAGGCAACCCGGACAGGATTGGTGAGGAAAAACTGTTCGAGTTTCATCGTCATGGGCCCCGGTCGCAATTTGCCATTAATGCGCACGGCAGCAAATCCAAGACCTAATGCCCCTAATATGCCTAGTCCCCACTTTCGCTTCACACGCATGCCTCCCCTGGCCAGTCCGCCATCGCTTCTCCCCACCGCTATTGTACAATTTTCCGCCAAAGGATGGGGATATTTCCCGCAGTGAATTGGTCTTTGTGTCCCTATTATACCCGCTGAATGCAAGGCCAGGAGTACGTTTCGCAGCCAGGAGAGAGCGCATTGAGGACATAAAACAACCGCTCTTACCCTAAAAAAGAGCAAAAGCGGTTGTACAAGACTTATTTTTCGTTGCTGTATAAGGGATTACGAGTCCGGCGCCAATTGACAGAAGTCCGGATCACATCCCAGTTAACACGCGACTGATATTTTTCGATGACGCCAAACATGGACTCGATCAAGGTGTCCGAAAGCAAATGCGGCACAAGACCCAGGTCCAACAAGTTGGTGTTGATGGCACGGTAATAATGGGTCAATTCCTCCGTACGGGGATCTTCAGACAACTCGACATGCGCTTCACCCGGATACGTCTTGGCTACGAGTTCGGCCAATTCCTTAATGGAAAACTCCTCGGTAAATTGGTTGAACACGCGGAACTCACCGGCTTGAGCAGGGTTCTCCGATGCAATTTCAATACACCGCACGGTATCGCGAATGTCCAAAATCCCTCGGCGCTGTTCTCCTAGACCATAGACCGTCAAGGGATGGCCTAGAACTGCTTCGATACAAAACCGGTTCAAGACGGTGCCAAAAATTCCGTCATAGTCAAACCGGGTTGCCAAGTCGGGGTGTAACACGGTTTCATCGGTTTGGACCCCGTACACAATGCCCTGGTTTAAGTCGGTAGCGCGAAGGCCAAAATTCTTGCACGCAAACAAAATGTTGTGGCTGTCATGCACCTTGGACAAATGATAGAACGATCCGGGTTGCTTAGGATAAGGCAGAATATCCTTACGCCCATTGTGTTCTATTTCCAAATATCCTTCTTCAATATCAATATTGGGTGTGCCATACTCCCCCATACTTCCCAATTTCACTAAGTGAATATTCGGGTTGAGTTCCGCAATGGCGTAAATCACATTAAGGGTCCCGACCACGTTATTGGTCTGGGTATAGACGGCATGCTCTTGGTCGATCATGGAATAAGGGGCCGAGCGCTGCTCTGCATAATGCACAATCGTGTCAGGCTTAAATTCCCCAACCATGCGGTGCACGAACCGGGCATCCGTCAAATCCCCAACATACAAATCCATGTGGAGGCCTGTGACATCTTTCCATGTTTTAATGCGCTGTTGTAATGAGGCAATCGGTACTAAACTCTCTGCGCCCAATTCGAAATCATATTGACGCCTGACAAAATTATCGGCCACTGCGACATCGTGGCCTTTTTTCGACAGATACATGGCGGTTGGCCAACCAAGATATCCATCTCCACCTAATACAAGTATTCTCACGAAGCAACCTCCCACATCGATGTACAAAACACACGAATTTCTGCCGTGAACATTATAATATGACAAGCTCTATTAGCCAAATGAAGATTTCCTGAATTTTATCCTTTTCCTCTAGACAAATCATACAATCGGTCTTTTTCCGGGAGCCACCGGACAGTTCCCGAAGGGGGGAGCATGCGATCGGGGTCTTTTGAGTGTAGAGGAAAAAGAATATCGGGTTGAATAACATCGAGGAGCGCCCGTATATCGTCTGGACTGGCATGTCCCCCCGTCCCAATCGCCCAAAAACTGGTGTGAACGGCCGCTAGCCAATCTTGTAGCAGAGTCCAATGCGGGTCAAACGTTCCTAAAGGTTCTCCATTGGCATGAATAAACGTGGCCGACGGTCCCATAGGTAAATCAAGCATCATAGGCCAATCTTGAGCCGTCAATTGGATTATGTAGCGTTCAGGATGTTTTTGTATGGGGTCCAAGTGGTCCGCGTCCCATGATTGGGCCGCCAGCCCCATGGCTTGAAAAAACTGGGTCATGCGTTCAGGCCATAAAAAAGTCCGCCCCATCTCCCGTGCCACTTGGATAAAAGCCGCCACCCGCTCAATATTGCGCGGGTAAACCGTCGCCAACACAAGTCCTGGCGTCTGGGCCAAAATTTTAGCAAAGGCCTGATCCACGTCTTCTTCGGTACGGGTCGCGTCCTGAAATCCAAAAGACAGTGTCGTGCCCTCCATAATGAGGGCACGAGCCCCGCGCACTTTATGCGCAAATTTCCACGTCTGTTCCGGATGGCGTCCATGAAGACGCAGGTCTCCACTAAAGGCTACCACGCCGTCCTCGGTCTCTACCGCATACCCCGATGCGCCGATGATATCGTGATCGACGGCATACCGGGTAACTTGAAAAGGTCCAAATGCTATGGGCTGTTCGGCTGCCATAGGCCGCAAAACGGGCCACTCCCCACCAGAATCTTCCCCGCTAATTTCTAGGGCGTGCATCAATTGCACGGTTTCCGGCGACGCCCAGATCGGAATAGCTGGGTCAATCGCCCCTGCTAGTCCAATGTGATCCAGATGCGCATGCGTAATAAATACCGCGGTATGGCCATCAGAGCCCCCTGGTAAGTTGTTGATGCTCCTTAATAACTCGGGTCGATAGAGATGAGGAATGTGCGGGGCCATCTGCGTTTTCAGGCGATCCGACAATTCATGCCCAGGCCTGGGCCTCACTGCTCCTCGAAATAGCCCCAAGCCCGGGCTGAAATCCAATCCAAAGTCTAAGAGAATCCGCCAGCCTTCTTGTTCGATAAGAATTTTACTCGAACCGATCACGCCGACGCCTCCATAAAACCGAATGGTTGCCACCGCTTCAATCCCCCTCGTAGTACTGACTTAGCCATTGCCTGGCTTTTGGTAAAATTTCTTCTAGGGTCGCTGCTTGAAACGTCGCAGGGCCAGGAAAAATGCGCCGCGGACTAATGTGTCCGGTCGTCCATCCCTCTTGAACGCCCGGAGCAATGTCATTGATATAATGATCGCCAATACTCAAAACCCGGGAAGGATCATACCTAGGTCCCATCACCTCGCGGACCGTTGCAACCAGCCCCGCAGGTTTGTTAGCTTCAGACCTTATCACGTCAAATGCGTGATCCAAATGCATCTGCTCCAATAGAGGCACCGCCGCTTCATAAGGGCTGTTGCTCGCCATAACTAAAGTTGCCCGGCCCCGCGCGTCTTGTAAAAATTCCGCCAGACCTTGCGGCACTTCTAGGGGGCATTCGCCACTTAACATATAACGCCGCGTGTCCATGAAAGCCTGTTGCCACTGTTCAGGCGTCAGGCGTTGCCCAAATGGTTCCATCAAACGCACCACCGCTTCCCAATTATCGGCGGCGGGTACCATATCGCTACCCGCTATGTGCGCTTGCACCCGGCGCAGGTAGTCGTTCGCCGTCTTGGGATCCAACCAGTCGGCCACCCGACGGGCATAATACAAATAGGGCTCGTCCCCTCGGTATAATGTACCGTCGAAATCAAAAATCATTAAAGGCTTGGCCACCATCATTCACTCCTTTGTTGAACGCGCGTCCGTGTCACACGAGCCATGAGACGCAGTATAATAGTATATCAATGGGAGACGAGGACGAACTAGTGCACCAACATTCATCACATCACGCCACGCACGCTGTCCGGCAATTAACATGGGCGCTCATTCTGACTCTAATCATCTTTATTGTTGAGTTTATTGGAGGACTCGAAAGCCATAGTGTTTCGGTGTTGTCCAATGCACTTCACTTACTAAGTGATAGCGGGGCAATGGCTCTCGCCTATTATGCCGCGAAGGTCCAGGCCCATCCACCTACCGCTCGGCTCAGCTATGGTTATCGCCGCAGTGGCATTTTGGCTGCACTCATTAACGGGCTAGCACTGGTCATCTTATCCACTCTCCTTATCGCCGCCGGCATTTACCGCCTCATTCGCCCCCAGACTGTACAGGCTCCGGTGATGGTCTGGCTGGGGCTTTTGGCATTGGTGTTCAATGCCGCCATCACTCTTTTGCTCATACGCCATGAGGAACACGACCTCAATGTGCGGTCAATGTTTTGGCATGCCGTAAGTGACGCTGCCGGGTCCTTCAGCGTTATGGTGTCCGGTCTGTTGATCCTGTGGACCCATTGGTCGGGTTTTGATCCCCTCTCCGGCATTATCATCGGGCTCGTTCTCTTTCGCGCCAGCGTCGCCATTACCCGTAAAAGCATTGCCATTCTCATGGAAGCCACCCCCCTTGGCATTGATCCGGCTGCGATTGAAGCCTCTTTGCGATTAATTCCCGGGGTCGATGATGTGCACCATATCCATGTCTGGGCATTGGAGTCGGGATATAATGTGCTTTCCGCCCACGTCCTCACAGGCAATATGTCTCTGCGCGAAGGGCAGCAATTACTCGCCACCCTCAAAACACGACTCACGACAGACTTTGCCATTCACCACGTCACCATCCAATTGGAAACCGACCATCATCCCCATCCGGATGACGACTGCATTCACCCTTCGTCCTAACTCAAAGAGCGTGCACGTTTTGCGCCATTCTCGCATACCATACACGAAAAGGGAAAAGAGGGTGAGGAACCGTGTCCACACCCAACCAAGAGGACTATTTGGAGGCGATATGGCGCCTGACACAAGAAAAGGGCTATGCCCGAGTGTCAGATATTGCAGAGCGCTTGCATATCTCCCAAGCCTCTGTGAGCAAAATGATTCGGAAGCTCAAAGAGGATGGGTGGCTTGACGTCGAACGCTACCGAGGTCTTGCCTTGACCGAGAAGGGGATGGCAGAGGGACGCCAATTGCTCGCCCGCCACCAAATCCTGGAACGATTTCTCCTCCATCTTGATATCCGAGAAAACGATGTAGTGGAACACGATGTGGAAGGGATCGAACATTATTTCAGCACCGAAACGCTCGAGCGCCTCACGGCACTTGTCGCGTTTATCGACAACAACCCCGAATGGTGGAACAAATTTCTCCAAAAAACCCCTCCTGCCCCCAAAGCCTGAGACTTTTGCTAATATAATACGCAACGACCCTTGCAGGAGGCAGACTGAATGATTTCCCAACCCCGCCGGAGAAAACCGGCTCCCGCTCCTTGGGCGGCCCTGGCGATTGTTTTTGCCCTGGTTGCGTCCGCCTGGCTCAACCGTGCGCTATCCTCACCCCACGCCCAGGTGGCCGTAGCTCGCCAACAGCGTTCTCATCGCAACATCCCTATTGTCTACAGTGTCGAACCGGTCAACACCCCGACCCCAACCTTGCCCTTCGCCATTGGCGAAACCTCAGGTGTGCTTTGGGACCTCAATACCCATCAATTGTTGTGGCAGCTCAATGCCCATACACCCGGGCCCATGGCTTCCACCACAAAACTCATGACGATTTACCTGGCATTAAAGGAATTGCCGCTCAATAAGACGCTAACAGTCACCCCCAATGCTGCCGCCACAAGCGGGTCTGATATTTATATGGCACCGGGCGAACATTACCGCGTCAAGCAACTCTTATATGGTCTCATGCTAGCGTCAGCCAATGACGCCGCGGTGGAGCTAGCGGAAGCGATGGGTGGAAGCACCGCGCATTTTGTGAAAGAAATGAATCAAGAAGCGGTAAAGCTCGGCATGCACGGCACGCATTATGCCGACCCCGACGGCCTTTCCCCCCAATCGGTAGGGACCGCTTGGGACCTCTCCATCATCGCTGAACAGGACTTGCGCAATCCTTTGTTCCGAAAAATCGTGGATACTAAAGAAGTCTCGCTCCCCCACAATCCCATTGTGCGCAATCTCAATGGTCTTCTTTTTATGGATCCAGAAGTGACCGGGGTGAAAACAGGCTGGACAACCGCCGCAGGCTTTAACCTCATTTTTACTGCCACCAAGATGATCGACGGCCACCGCGTGACCTTACTAGGGGTCATCTTGCACGCACAAGATGGATTCCCGCCCGAGGACGCCGATGCGATGAAAATTATTCAGTGGGGATTTCACCAAGTGCAGCTACAAATGACTCCACCACGGCATCCGGTATGATTGATCGGCCTGAATCGGCACCCACGCTGAGGGAGCCCACCCTTGCGCCACCACCCGGCCATATCCCACCGTTTGTCCTTTCGACCAATGGTCGCCCAGGTTCTTCCACCGAAATTGAAGATGCGCTTGTTCTCCCGTATCATAAGCCCCTAACGCCTGGGTCAGTGAAAAACTCTCGATCCTCTTCCCAAAGCTCGTAGTTACCAGCGCGGTTGCCACTGGGACCTTAGCAGGAAAAAGCGGAGTCCACGGCACATGAAATGCTGTATTCATCAACTGAGCCGTGTCCGCAAACATCGGATTGAACGAGGGTTCCCCTAACACAACGCCATAGATCGTCAACGGTTGGCCATGCAGCCGTTTAGTTGCTGCAAACACTAAACAGCTACCCGCCCAAGGTGTCCAGCCCGTTTTCACCCCAATAGTTCCCGGATACTGCCAGAGCATTTGATTTAAATTAGTCAGCTCACCAAACGGTGTACGCTGGGTCTTTGTTTTGACCAACTGCCGAAACGTTGCGTTTTTCATCGCCACCGTGGTGAGCTTGATTAAATCACGCGCCGTGGAATACCCCTCATGGCTCACCCCATCTGGATCCGTATAATGCGTCCGGTTCATCTGTAACAGCTTAGCTTCGCGGTTCATGGCCGCGACAAACTGCGTAGGATGGTTGTCCGTTTGTGCGCGTGCTAATGTCCATGCCGCGTCATCTGCCGATGGTAACATCAACGCCCACAGCAAATCATGCACCGTGACGACCATGCCCGTACGCAAGGGCACCTCGCTATCGTCTTTCAATAATCCCAAACGGTCATTAACCGTTTCCTGACGGTTAATGGTCACTCGCTTGTTGAGCGGCATGGCCGGATTCGTTAACGTAAGATATGCCGTCATAATCTTGGTCGTCGACGCAATGGGACGCTCAATGTTTTGCCCCTTAGCAAACAGCACAGGACCTTGCGCGGCCTTCATCTCACAACTTCCTGCTTGCGTCGACCATTTCTCGGGGTCTTTAGGAAGCCTGACATCCTCCCGAGCCCGTGGCGCGATGGATATCGGATGGACCTTCACCAGTTGGGGCAGCGTAAAGGCAAGAGCACCAACACCTAGAATCCCTGCGCTCCATGCCCAAAATCGAAAACGCGGCCGATACCTGCGCGGCCGCTGTTTGAGCCGAACCCTTGGCATTAGCCCCTTGCCCCTCCAGACAACGACTCAAGCCAGGCGCTTAAGTCCGCCATTTCCTCCGCACTGACTTCATGCGCCATCGGATACGCATGAAATTGCACGTGCGCCTTCGCTGCTTCTAATCGCTTATGTCCCACTTCACCCAGCGCATAGGGTAAGACGCCGTCATGCTCTCCATGTCCCCAAAAGACCTGCGCGGGGCCTTCGTGCAAGATCAAATGGTCGGGGACATAACCGCTCAAAACCACTACCCCTGCCAACAGCCCTTTTAACCGGCCAGAAAATCCCGCGGCCATGGCCATCACAGAGCCTTGCGAAAATCCTCCCAGCACAATGCGCGACCGGTCAACCCCAGGAAAACGCTCAGGAACCTGGCGCACCCATTGCTCGACAGCCTCCAAACTGGCAGCAAAATCTGCGGGTTCCGGCTCGCGCACGTTGGCCAAAGAATACCACTGATACCCAGGACCATAGGCATAAGGCGCTCTTAAACTGGCGAGTCCCCAAGATTTGGGCAATAAGGGCGCTAAGCCCATTAAGTCTTCTTCATCTGATCCCATTCCATGCAATAACACGAGAAGAGGATACGGTTCCTCATGGGGTACAACGTATTTGGCAATTAAGTCCTGCACAGATGAGACACGTCCTTTCTTTCAACCGCCATTTAGTGGCCAATAATAATCTGAATCAAGCTCTTTGTCGTCGGCCCGGGTGGAAAAATCACGAACAACAATAAGAACACCGCCAACCCGGTAATTGCAGCGATAAACCAGAACGTTGCTGTCCATGGCGCAATTTTACGATGTTTATTAAACCGCTCGCTTAACGCATACCGCAAAGTGATAACGCCCATTACGGCAGCAGCGGTGGCTAGGAGTATATGAATCAGAAGGAAAATCTGGTAGCTAGCGTTATACTTGGCAGGCCCGCCATAAAAGGTATCGCCGACTAAAAACGTACTCAATAGATAGCTGACAAAAAAAACGGCCCCTAATGTCGCGCCCGAAAGCATAAACTTGCGGTGCACTTCCACCTGCTTATGACGAATAAAATACCAGCCAATGGCCACTAACGTGGCACTCGCAATCATGACAATTTCGTTGAATAATCCCCACAGGCCTGATAGTCCCATCCGACGGCCTCCTCACCTATTCGAGCGACTTTGCCCGCCCTTTGCTGTCCTCTATTATGACACGGTATCCGTTCTCTGCGAAAGGCTTGTCCTGCAAACTCCCAAGTCCCCAATATTCCCTAATGGAACGGTATCAAGGATAGGAGGACTTGATACCGTCAGGTCCACGAACCCCTTTGTGACAATGTTCGGCCCTTGGGTCGGCGCGGCTGCACCGACAGGCTATACCTCGGCTAACGTCTCTTGCGTCATGCGTGCATGGCTATATGGGGTCCGTTCGGTATGGCGAACTCACCTCACGCTCTCCCCTCATCCCCGGTTCAGCTTAAAGCACACGCCCATACCAAGCGCACACTGAGCAAACCGCATGGCCAAGGCATGCGGCTTGCTCGGACTTTCTGGTATTCAATTAGTGGCAAACAAGAGCGCCCCTGGTCGCGCACGGTAGTATATTCGACTTCTTACATAGATTTTTGGAATAACGAAGGCGACACCGCTTGCAGTCCCATATCCCGGGCTTCCAATAACATTTCGGCGGCCCCGATAAAGAGGTATCCACCCGGCTTCAACGAATCCACTAACGTGGATAAAACCTGTTGCTTCGCCTCTTGGGAAAAATAAATTAACACGTGCCGACACAACACCAAATCAAATTGCTGAGGATAGGCATGGGCCTCTAGGAGGTCTTGCACGGCAAAATGAATGTCTTGCCGCGCACTTTCCTCTAGCGTCCACCGCCCGTTAGGATAAATTTTCACAAATGGTCGATACGGCTCTAATTGAGCGGTCCACGTTTCTTTGGGAAATGTTAGCGTCTGAGCCTCCTCGAGCACCGGACGGTCGGTATCGGTGGCCCAGATCTCACAACGGCGACCAGCCTTGCGTTGCATCAACCAGACAGTTGCGGGTTCTGCTCCCCAAGAACAGCCTGCAGACCATACGCGCGCTTGATGGCCCCACGCGGCTTGAGCCACGACTGCATCCAAACGGTCCCAGTACGACCTATCGCGAAAAAACTCACTGACATGCACCGTCACAAAATTCTTCATTCTCCGAGCCAAATCGGGTTGTGAGGCTAATGCAGCGGCTAATTGCGGCAACGAACTATATCCCTCACGCAGTAAAAAGCCTTGCAGGCGGCGTTCCACTTGTGGACGCTTGTAACTGTGCAAGTCCCATACTAAATCGGGGTGAGTCGCCACGGTCTTGAGAAATTCATGCCATTCCTGATCTAAAAATGCCGTGGTCATTATGCATCACCTCATTTATCCACCGTCCGATGTCATCTAGCGTCCCCATCATAGTGGCTGCGCCTCGGTTCAACACCGCTTGCGGCATTCCCCAAACCACCGCGGTTTGTGGATCTTGTACCAAAACTGTTCCGCCCACTTGGCGACACGAGACGGCTGATTGCGCCCCGTCTTCTCCCATACCGGTCAAAATGGCCATACATAATCCCGCCCCAAAGGTATGAACCCCATCAGCCCCACTGACATCGATCGCCGGCATGACGCCATGGACCCGAGCCCCTGGTTCGCTCCATACCCCCGAAGAATCCATCCGCAAGTGATAACCTCCGCGCGCTAACACCACAAGCCCCGAATGCCACGGCAGTTTCTCGGGCCCAAGAGGGGATTCATAGACGGGATGCCCCAATATTTTGCCCAAGCGTTGGGCTAAGGAGGGGGTAAACGTCGAGGGCATATGCTGGACAATGATGATGGGCACTCGAATGGGCGCTTCAATATGTGTCAACACCCGAGCTAAGGCAGCAGGCCCGCCCGTGGATGCCCCAATGAGTATGGCTTGAACGCCATTTAATGTTCGTTCTCTTAAAGAGGGGTGTGCCACCGGTGGATAAGGCGCCCGACACGCCTCATACTTCGCAAGAATTTGATCCATCACCTCGTCGAGCGGCGCGTCGGGTGCCGGTTTGCCGACAAAATCACTGGCGCCGGCTTCCAAAGCAGGCCAGGTTTTGTCGGCTCCTCCATGGGTTTGGCTCGACACCATGATAATCGGGCCTTGCCAAATAGCGCGAATGGCTTTCACCGTTTCAATGCCGTCCATCCCTGGCATAATGACATCTAGTGTCACTAAATCTGGGGCATCTTGGGCAATCGCTTCTATGGCAGCGGATCCATCCCCCACAGCCCGTGTCTCCCATCCCAAGCGCCGAAAGCGATCTTTAAGAACAAAGCGCGCATAGGCCGAATCATCAACAATTAAAACTCCGGGCATAATGACTCCTTCAAGCTCTATGACTTTTGTATAGACAGCACCTTGTTCAACGCACTTAGCACGCGGTCCGGTTCGTACGGCTTCACAATAAAATCCTTCGCCCCGTGTTGAATGGCCTGAATCACCATCGCCTGTTGGCCAAGCGCGGAAACCATAATCACCCGAGCATCCGGATCCAAACGACGAATTTCCTGCAACGCATCAATGCCGCTCATCTCCGGCATCGTGATATCCATCAATACGCAGTCCGGCTTCAGCGCTTGGTACTGCGCCACAGCCTCTTTGCCGTCACTGGCCTCCTCAACCGCAAACCCCTGTTCGGCTAATAGCTTTTTGAGACGCATCCGCATAAACGCGGCGTCATCAACTACCAATATCGTCATCTTATTCGTCTCCCTTCTTGACCGGGGCGATGAGGATTTCGCCAGTCAGCGTCTCACCCGTCACACGAAAGAGCGCTTCCGTCACTAAAACCTTTTGATGCACAGCGAACATCGGAAAGACACTGCTCCCTTGGCCTTGACTCACTTCGGGCACTGTCGGTTCAAACACTTGACCAAATACATTAGCAAACACATTGAGAAAAGCTGTTCCCACGACATTACCGATTTCGGCTAACGCTGACAATGAGACCTCGTCTAAAGGCAGACCAACCTCTTCCCCCATCATCGTTGAAACCAAGCGACGGCTGTTCTCGGGGGTAAACAACAAAATGATGCGAGCAGAAATTAATCCCGTCGCCTTCAAATTGACAGCATAGAGTTCTGAGGCAGGACGCGCGTCATATTTGTCGAGCAACTCTTTCCATTCAACCTCGTTCACCGCCTTGTCTTCCATCGTAAACGATAATCCCGTCATCCGACTGAGCGCGCGACTTGCTTCTTCCAGACCCGGTCCGCAAATTTTACCCCAAATGCTCATGACTTGTTCGACATTGGCTTCCATAGTGATTGTCCGTCCCCCTTCTCTGTTAAGACCAGAGCCTTTTCTGATAGACACCGGAGATCACACGTGTCTGCTGATCAGGTTGGCGCAGATCAATTTTCTGTCCCTGTTGATCGCCATTGAGCATCAAAATCAATGGGCGATTGGGCCACTCCGCCGGGACGTGATACACCACTGCCACTTCCCGTCCTAACGAGACGACCTGACCCGTCGCATAGGGTGCGACAACGCGGCCGAGTTTGCGTACAGCCTCTAGAGAAAAATCCGTGCCACCGCCGCCCATGACCCACTCCAGGGCCTCGTGCGCGGGCAACGCCTGCCCATCCGTCTGAAACACCAGCATCAGAAATGCGGAAGCCAATCCCAATAACGCTCCGCCGCGGTAAATTTCTTCCCCTTTTAATGGCGGTGTGCCGGAGCCGTCATAGCGGCACTGGTAGTGAAGAAGCGTTGTAACAACGGGTGCCGGCACCCGTAGCTGCCGTAGCGTCTGAACCAAGTCCGCCAGTTCTGCAGGCGCAAGATCCCGGACCTGCCCATTGTCTAAGCCCGGATGATGATACCCATACAAGAGTGCAGCCAGTCCATAAGCTTCCGACCACTCCGGCGCCAGTTGATCGGCTAAGCGCATGACCAGCCCAACTAAATTGGCGTAAAAGCTTAAGTACACACTACCGGCTTGATACACCGATAACATTTCAAAAGCGCGAGCATGCGCAAGAAGTTGTTCATCGCGCATCGTGCGGACCAACGCTTGTCCCTCATGCAGCCGTGCACTATCCAAGCCTCCTGGCTTCTTAGCCCATGCGGCCATCTTGTCAATCAATGCGGACGACACAATCGGTGTGGTATCAATCTCCTCAAATCCCGGCCACTCAATGGGCAACGCGGGAATTCCCCAGCGCTCCACGGCCTTAATCATATCGGCATTGAGCGCTACCCCTTGTCGCAATAGCACGCGACCGTCGGCATTGCGCAACGTATCCGCGATCACATCCCCAGGCTCTAACTGATTAATGGGCAATAAGCGCATATCCGTATCTCCTTTACTGAGTCACATTCCAGCGGACCCCCGTCGCCTATAACTGATATCGGGAGACCATTGCGTCGAGCCGGGCTGCCACCTGGGCTAACTCCCGCGACTTGGCCGACAACCCGGAAGCCGACTCCGCGACGCCTTGACTGGTACTGGCCACTTCTTCGGTTGCAGCCGCCGTCTCCTCGGAAATCGCCGCGAGGCCTTGAATAGTATCCGTCACATCAGCCGACGCTACGGCCATTTCGTGCGCGGTAGCAGCATTGCCTTGAGCGATGCGCGAAATCTTTTTAATCCCTTCATCCACCCCAGCACTTTGCACCGTAAAGCCATTGACGGTCTCGGCTAACGTGCCAATCTCATTAGCCACTTCTGATACGGCTTGTTCCATCATCTCTAAGGCGCTCCGCGTCTGTTCACCCAAGGATTGCCCGTGTTGGACTTCTTGTTGCCCCTTTTCCATGGACTGGACCGAGTGCTGGACGGTTTCTTGAATCGTTCGAATGAGCTCACTCACATTCTCGGCCTCTTTCGCCGATTGCTCTGCCAATTTGCGTACCTCATCGGCGACCACCGCAAAGCCCCGACCATGTTCTCCAGCACGCGCCGCTTCAATATTGGCATTGAGCGCCAGCATATTGGTTTGGGAAGCAATTTCAGAAATCGTACTCGCAATGGCTCCGATCCGTTCCGAATGTTGCCCGAGGAGGCCAATCGATTCAGCCGTGGCCTTGGTCACATCGGCAATACGCCCCATGGCCGACAAGGTGGCTTCGACCTGTTGTCGTCCTTCAACCGCGCTGCGCCGTGACGCTTGAGCCAAGGACTCCATACGCTTCGCGGCCGACTCTACAGACCCTTGGGCCGATTTCATTTGGTCTAATGCCTGCTCCCCATTTTGTACTTGGAGTTCTTGATCTTGGGTGCCCGAGGCGACCTGCTCCACAGCCGCTTTCAGTTGCTGCATGGACGCCGCGATTTGCTGCAAGCCTTGAGATGATTCGCCAGTTGCTTGAGCTGTTTGGGCAATCGCGAGAGAAATTTGCTGCGTCGCATCGGTCGTCTGGGTTGCCAAGTTGCTGAGTTCGGCCACACTCCCGTGAACTTGATGCCCCATTTCCTGCATGGCTTGAATCATCTCGCGAAGGCCTTTATGCATGGCGACAAGCGCCTTGCCCAACACATCCTTCTCACCTTTGGCCACAGGCGCTTGGGTCAAATCTCCTCGTCCCACTGCATCGGCCGTTGCTCCTGCTTCAGTGAGGTATTCAGTCATTGCTCGAAATGACTGCGCCAATGCGCCTAATTCATCACGACTTTTATAAGTGGCTGTTTCCTCTACATTCCCAACGGATAAATTCCGGGCAATATGTTCCAAATGCCGTGTCGGTTTGACCATATAACGCTGGACCGCTCCCAAGGCCAGCAACAAAAGAATCAACATCGCTCCCAAAGCTGTCCAAGCAAAAGCAATATCACTTTCTTGTTCATGAATAATACGGGTTAAGGTTGTCGCCGATTGTGCCTGACTAATAGCATTTAACTGCTGAAGTAAAGGCATAATCGCGTTGGAGGGCTGAGCATTGCCCACGGTTTGCATGGTAATGGCTTGTGACACCCTATGCGCTAAGACATCCTGGTGCACAATGGTCGCATCGTGGCGGTAAGCTTGAATTTGTGTGTGCAATTCTCCCAAAATCTTTGCGGCCTGCTTTTGGCTGGTGTTGGCATTGGCCCGATTGAAATCCGTGGAAAATTGATGCGAAAACCCTAACGCTTGGGCATAGGTTACTTGGGCCAAATTCCCCTGGTGGGGCAAATCCGCCACGAGCACATACATGTTCATTTGGTCATCGAATCCATAAAATGCCGTTTCCATGTTATGGACGGCATTGTTGAAGATACTGTCCCGTTGAAAAACCGTCTGAATTTCATGCAGGGTCTTTTCTGAGCGTGAAATGGACAGATAACTTTGGGTAACAGTGACCGCCATGAGCACTCCAGCTAAAATGCTAGCTTTCCCGGTTAACTTCATAACGCCCGAGTCCTTTCTTGTTAAGCGCTTGCCGATTCCCTTCGACAATTTCTTACACCAAGCGATTTTCGACAAGAAGCCATAAAACCCTTTTTTCAGTCAGGAGAAATTTAGGCTACGCGCCAATTTTTGTCGTTTTCAGGTGCCAGTCGCTCCATACAGAACAAAGCGCCCAAGAATGGCCCGGAAGTGACGTTCATTTAAGAACGCCGCGCTGCCTTTAGGGATTATGACCATGTGCCGCGTACTGTCTGTACCCCGTGCGGCTCTTAACTCTAGCACCACTGCTCAAGCCAGGCGCAAAGCGTCTTCGCTGATAATGCCGACTGCACAGGCAGATCGTATAAGATCGAGCACGAATCAGAGCCTTAGAGCGCCAATACGATAAAGCGACACCGTCGATGAGTGTTGCCATGGTAGCAAGAGGAATCGTTAACACATCGCGACCGGTCAAGTGAGCGTCGTCTGCACAATAAGAAAAGCCCTGTGTTATAGCGCAGGGCAAATAATCAGACAATCCTCAGCCCAGTATGCCTTACTGCTACACGGATGCATCCCAGTAGCAGCAACATCGCCACACCGCAAGGCGACTAGCCTACCATATCCATGGAAACATATGGTACGTATGCTGGCGATAGTGCGAATAAGACGAACCCATGTGACTCACAAGAGCCTGTTCCTCGATGAGAATCCGCCGACGATAGATCGCGAAGAGGCCCACCGCGATAATGATGGTCCCCACCCACGTATCTAACCCTAAACCTAAGCCCACGGCAATCAACCATCCGCCGGTGTAAGCTGGGTGGCGAATCTTTCGATACCATCCGGAGTGAATGACGGTTTGCCCGGGCGCAATTTGCACCGTGGAGGAAAAGTAGCGCCCCAATTGCGTAATCGCAAGGTACCGCATTGTGATGCCAAGGGCCATCACTGCATTTCCCACAAAGGGCACCCACGTCGGCATCAGCCCAATCCCGTTCATGGCTAAGAAAAATGCGATGAGAATTAACACATACATTCCACCGAAAATGAACCATACAGATCCTTGGTCCGCCTTTGTGGTAGCGGGAAATTGTTTTCGTAGGGACCGAGCCCGCAAATTCACAATAATTTCCATGATAATCCAGACCAACCACAAGGTCCAAAAAAGGATGGAGTGAAGATTCATAAATCCCTCCGTTCGCCCAGGGTATGTTTCCTCGTCACTATCGGTGGCCCTTCGCCTCATGCGACGTCCTCTCTACCATTTTGGTCTCAGTAAGATGTCCAACGCAATCAGTTGGCCCAATAATGTTATCGCCCATATGGCATCGACCTTCCACGACAGGCCTGCACTAGGAAGACAAATCGAATCGAGGTGCTCGAATGGGTCTTTCTTCTGTGGTAAAGAGGACATGGCGAAGACCGACCGGAAAGCGGAGGAGAAACGCATCGAGTCTAAAGATTTAGGGGCCAACAACATAGTCCCTCAGAATGTTGCAGCCGCTCGAAAGTGACCTCTCAATACCTATCGCGTAAGCTGAATGTATCGGTTGTACCTCAAGAACACATCAATACAGCCCGGGAATCCCGGGCTGTGAGATTTATTTGGCTTTAAAGGTATGACAAGCCGTACTCGCCATATTCTGGGCCGGCGTATCACCCATTGACGCTGCTAAGTGTCCGTGGTTTTCCGATCCGAATGCCATGCGCGCCCCATCATCAGCCGCTGTATCAGCCGTGATCAGGATGCTGTCGGCCGAACACGTGTCATTTTTTGCCCAAAAATAGCAGTTGTTGACCGTACAACGTACATCAACGGATGCCATCGACTCGCCCCCTTCTTGGAGAACCAGTTCACTGTGATGTCTGGTCTCAATGCTTAAGGTCCCCCGGGGCATAACACGGTATGCAAGCATTAAAGGTTTGGGTTGGACGTTTGCTGCAAATCTAAAAACCGTTCTTGAAGGTCGGGGTAGGCACTTAACAAATCGGCACTTTGTTCGGCTAATTGTTGCCCCTGCTCAGAATCCGCCGTGCAAGCCATTTGCACCGCTTGTTCCAGAACATGGATAAGCCCCATCATGCGTTCATGATTTTCGGCTCGCTCCATGGTCCATGCATGGCTTCGCAACAAAAGTACGGGGCGATGGTCGTTCAACCCGGTGAAATATTCACCCGCTACATCTTGAAATCGATCCGCCACTTCATCCGCAATTTGGTCGCATTTCAAGGCGATTAATGCCACATCACCTGACGAACCGGATTCCACATATTGCCGTATGTCATCTAGGGCCTCTGGTGTCACGGCATCGAGATCCCACCACTTGGCGCTTTGTCTTCGCAACTGCCGTTCCCCCTTACTGGCGTTCTTTCATGCCCAGTCAACCCATGTCCATATTTATATAGATGAGAAGACGTCACATCGCCGAGCAATTGTTGCTCAGTTTGTACACGATCATTGATACTATAGCAAACTTCTAGGGAATTGTCGGGATAATGAAAATCATCATCATTTGGCCATACTAATTAGAGTCGGTGATTCCCCGCCCGAGCTGATATGATAGAGGAAGAATCCGTGCTTCAGGGCCAAACGTAACGGAAAGGATGGAGGAAACGTGTCCATAGGATATTGGCTGCTCTTAATTGTCATTATTGTTCCTGCCTCTTGGCTCGTCGCCGGTCTTATTCTTTGGGTGTTGTTTGGCGGCCGTTCTGACCCTCCCCAGTTATTTTAAGCCAGGCCCTTCTTCACGTGCGACCTACTCTTCTCGTACCTCCATTGATCCATAGGTCATGCCGTTTGTGTATAAATCTATCTCCTTTGGTAAGAACGCCGAAGTGAATTTCTCCACACCTCAGAATAACGGCATGTCACAAAACAATAATTTGCTATGATGGCTCTATACGCCTTTGGAGAGGACGTGCCGGTATGTTTCAATATCCCTCATCATCCCGTCCGTTTGTGTGGGCTCACCGCGGGTCGCACACACGATTTCCCGAGAATTCGCTCGCGGCTTTTCGTCAAGCCATTTTGGAGCAAGCTGATGGTATCGAATGCGATTTACATCTGAGCCGCGATCACGAAGTCGTCATCATTCATGATGGCACACTCACTCGCACGACGAATGCCCAGGGGCGTGTCAATGAGCGGCGATGGGAAGAATTACAAGACGTGGAACTCAAAGGCCCAGGCCATGAGCACCTTTGCCGCCTTGAAGACCTATTGGGTCTTAAATCCCCCATCGCCCTTAATCTCGAACTAAAAGACCGGTCACTGACCTTGGTCGATGCGGTGTTGGACAAAATTCACCGATTCGGAGCGTCGCACCGGGTATTACTTTCGTCGTTTCACCACGCTTCACTCCGGTATGCCTTTGAAAAGGATCCTGAAGTCGCACGCGCTGCCCTCTATTGCGGCCAACTGCTTGATCCCGTGGCCGTTGCTCGCACGATTCCTTGCAATATATTGCATATGGACTGGGAATCCACCCATAGCGAAGACCTCGGTACGCTCAAAACGTGCCACATCCAAACAGGCGTATACGGTCTTTGCGACTCTCAAGATTATGAACACGCCAAGCGTGATGGCGTAAACGCCGTGTTTTTGGATAACCCTTTATGGGCCCTCCCGGAAGCATTCCCTTAAAGAGGTTGTTTCTTGGGCCGCAACCGCGTAATAAATACGGCGCCAAATAGTGCGAGCCCTTCCGCACTCCAAATCCATAGCCCCGGTACCGGAACGCCGAGCAGTGACAACGACACCATAAAGAGAACAATGCTGCCTCCTGCGGCCAGAAAATTTCGGGCCAATGGCGTGTCTAGTCCGCCCCATTTCCACTGCAAAAGACTACCGGCCAAGGTGAGCAGAAAGCCAACCCCTACGGAAAGAGTCACCATCGCAAATAACAACGGATTAAACTGAAAGTGTAGCGGTAAAAGCCGGTGGCTTTCTAACCCGTAGATAATCATCACGGAGATCAAAATCGCCACCATTTGTGGAGGCTTATACAGACCGCGCACTTTATGCGGCAAACTTGTCGGCCACATATTGGCGGCTGTCCCCAACAAGATTAAGGCAGTAAAGATACCTTGGTAGGGCAATTCAATGGCCTGAAGAGGCCCCATCAGCAATGTGGCCAGCCATGCCGTGGGTAAGATAATGAGGTAGACGCGAGCAATCATAAACGTCATGCCGCGCCAATGGGTAGCAGTGTGTGGCAACAAAGACGCGGTCGTGACCACTCCGGCTCCGCTAAAGGCCAATAGACCCACAAGCACCGCCACGTTCCAATGGTCCAAGCGACCTGAAACCACCATAGACAAAAAGTAGCCGTCGACCAACGGCAAAATCAACAACCGCAAAAGGTCACGCGGGGTTTTGTTCGATGGTAAAGCCATATCCATCCCTCATTCAAATCTACTCCCTTCGGTGTTTGTGATGTCAATTCTGGCTTATTGTACGCGCTCTGATTCGAAACGGCAAGACATTTCGCTCAACATCGTGCACCCGCCGAATAATCACATTCCCGACAAAACAAGAGCGCTCATAAACCTGCGCTCTTATGGTCAAACCATAAATCTCACCTCGCCCCACCGCTAAGACGATGAGTTAGGCTTGTAGTCTTGCCCCACCGTAATGATCATATCAAGATGGGGAACATCGTGATAAGGACTATTGTCGATCGTTGTCGATCCAGCAGGCCCCATATGACTGGCTAATTGATTGGCAAATCCTTCGTCGCCTGTGAAGTTCACAATCGTGTTGTGCACATGATTGTGACGATTGGCCCAAATGACTTCATTGACCGTATATCCTTGCTGTGTCAGCCATGATGCCATCTGCTGCGCTTGCGTGAGGGTGTCTGTTCCACTGCGCACGACAAAGTGAATACTCGCTTTCTCGGCTTTCGTCCAGGGCTGGCCCATAAGCAGCTGTTGACCTAACAACCGCTCCCATTTCGTATTATCGATCCAATAATCGAGCATGACATGCATATATGGATCCATGCGTGTAGTGGGCGTCCCAGGAATCGTTGCGAATTGCACGTCCGACAACGACACATGCCGTGCCACCAATGCCAATGCCAACAACTGATTGTCATGCAAATTCGTATACACGATATCCTTGCGCAGCTCCAACGCAATTTGGGGCAATTTCGGCAAGTTCGCGGGTTGCAAAAGCTTGTGCATAATGGCTTTAATCACTTCTTGTTGTTGAAATGAGCGTGCAATGCTCCCCATCGGCTCATGGCGAAAACGCGCAAATTCTAGGACTTGCTGCCCATCCAAATGTTGCAAGCCCTTATTTAAATTGATATCCAAGTAATTGCCGGTCCCACCGTAGTGCATGGGTTTTGGCACGTACAAGGTTAATCCGCCAATTTGGTTGATAATGTCTGCAAAGTTCCACATGGTCGTTTCCATGTAAAAATCTACAGGAATATGCATCATCTTTTCGACTTCTTGTACCGCCAGCTTAGGGCCTCCAAAATAGTTAGCCTCATTAAGCTTGGTATAACCAACATGGGGAATGTCGACCAACGAGTCGCGTGGAATGGATAACACGCTAACCTTTCCCGTCTTTGTGTCCACACTCACTAACAACATGGCATCAGTGCGGTCACGCACCTTAGGATTGGTCACGTCCTTGCCGTTAATAATGCTAAGGGCATTACCTAAAAGCAAAATGGTCACACGCTGTTGACCCAAGGCATAGCTTTTATTGAGTGAACTTACCCGCGGCGTGGTTAACGCATGGGCTGGATCTAATTTCCACCATGCGCCAGCAGCCAAAGCTCCTAAGAGCCCTAAAGTTCCTAACGGAAGCCACCAACGCCATTTGCTGCGCTTTTTTTTGCTTTTCGTTTGCTGCCTTTTCGGCAACGGTTCGTTGAAATTATGCACGACAACCTCCCGCGTGTGCCTAAGTCTCCGCCAAACGTGGACGCCTGCCGATAGCCAGACATTAAACTGCAAATCATTGTATCATAGGTGCCATACCGTTCGCCGTCATCTATTCATATAACGCTAAAATTGACGTAAGGTGACACGGTTTGGCCCTGTAAACGCGAAATATCCCTCTCTTATGCCTATGCACGGTTGGTCCCCATCATACGTGCGACACTGGCACCACTTGCACCCAACACGCCCGCTCTCGCGGTCCATCAAATTCGCAGAAGTAAATTCCCTGCCACTGGCCAAGCATGACGTGTCCTTCTTGAATGATAAGAGAAACCTGCGAACCCACGAGGCTTACGAGAATATGACTATCCGAATTGCCTTCCCCATGACGAAAATCTGGAAAGTTGTGTGGAACGCGCTGACCCAAGAATGCCAGAAAATCTTTTCCCACATCCGGATCCCAATTTTCGTTCACCATAATGCCGCCCGTGGTATGCGGGGAAAACACCACCACGATGCCGTCTTGCACGCCGCTAGCGGTCACGGCCGCTTGGACCTGGCGGGTAATATCTATCAATTCCTGGCGCTGATGAGTGGTAAGCTGAACGACTGTCAAAAAGTCCCCTCCTACGTTCGTAATTCTCGGCAAGTCCTAACTCTACTCGCCCCCGTACCCTAATCCACCTGACAGGCACCTTGAACCCTGTCGCCCGATATGGTATCAATGTAGCATAATGCAACGCGATTCCTAGGCATATCATACCTACCGAACATCAAGAAACTCCCGCCTAACTGAAAGAGTTCCTTGTCTATGGTCTTACACGCAAGCGCTGCACTGGACGCCTGTGTCTTGCCTAGCGATGGCGTAAGCATGATGAATGCCTGGGAATGAGAGCAGGCACCCCCTGAGGAGGAATGGCATGTCCCTGTCTTCGCCCAAGCTTTCTCGCGGCGCTCTATGGCTTCTTATCACATTCTCTGGCGCTCAGACCGCCAACGCCGTCGCGACAGTGTTTGTCAATTTGTTTATGCTTGTCGTCGCTCACGATTTGACAGGCTTAATTACCTTTAATATTGGATATTTTGTGGCATTAAGCGTCGTGTTTTATGCGGCATCAAAAGTATTTCATGGCCAACCCCCTTTAGTCCCTTACCGCTGGGGCCTCTTTTTAACGATGGCTTTTTATGGTCTTCTGCTTCTTTTGTCCCACCATGCTGGCCACATGATCCTGACGTTAGGCATCATTTACGGCATCGCCCAAGGATCGTACTGGTTTGGGTTTAACCTCATGACCTTCGATACCATTGATAAAGATTCCCGCATGCATTTTTTCGGCATGAGCGGTGCAATTAATAGCATTGCTGGAGTGGCCGCTCCCTTGTTTTCGGGGTTCATCATCAGCACCTTCTCAGGTCTAGGCGGTTATCTCATTGTGTTTGCCGCCGCATTGGCGCTTTACGCAGCAGCCCTTATCGTCAGCTCAGGCGTCCCTATGGGTCCGCCCATGCATCTGCAACCCGTAACGGATAGCTGGCGTGTGGTCGCAGAACGTCCCGATTGGGCCTTAATTATTAAGACGGTTGTAATACGTGGAACCCGCGAAGGCATCACCAGCATCTCTGGACTCTTTCTCATATTTTTTGCCACCCACAATGCAGCCTTGGTAGGAATTTATACCGCTGCAACTGCTTTGGCACGCATGGCGGCTTCCTTGCTCGTGACCCGCCATGTGCGAGATAGTCGACAAATGCAAGCCATGTCCTTGGGAGTCGCGGGCATTATCGGCGCGGGTTTACTGCTGTTAGCGGGATCCTCGTGGCCTTGGATTTTTGCTTATGGTGTGCTCTTTGCACTGACTTTGCCCTTTTACATGATCCCCTCCGAAACCATTCCAATGGGCGTCATGGATAACGATCCCCAAATTACCCAAAGACGTGTGAGTTACACCCTAAGCCGAGAAGTCGCTCTGAATGTGGGCAGACTGCTCACCGTGGCCATTTTGTCCATCGGTGTACACTGGATTGCAGCACCGGTGATGGTGATCATCCTGATCTTAGCGACCTCGGTCATTCAAATCTGGAATGTGTGGGCCATGGGCCGCATTATCACTCCAGAAATCGGATAAACGGCCATAACCAAAGTCCCCAAGGGCCGATAAGCCCTGGGGACTTTGGTTATTAAGCAAAACATCGTCACACGTCCACGTCATCCGTCCGCCGTAATCATCTCGTCATTTCTTGAAACGCTGCGCCATTTCTTCATTAACCTGATTGCGATCAAAAGCCCACGGGTCAAAAGTCCCACCAGCCCAATCCAACAAGTGATTGGCTTCCGGATCCTCGCTGTCATAGATGGTTTGCAAGAACTGCTCATAGCCATATGGGCCCCCGACGTCTTCAGGAGGACATGCCCCTTCGCCACCCGTACAACGCACAGTCATCTGCCGATGCTCTAAAGGCCTGACCCCTTTGACATGAATCAAATGGACCCAGTTGTCTCCAAAGTCATAGAGATAGGACATGACATCCGATGAAGCCAAGTTCAACGAGGAAAGCTTCTTCCAGCGTGCGTCAAAATGCGTGTCATCCACAACAAAATCTTCATCGGGTAAGGAGATGGTCAAAGGTCCATACTTGAATTCGAATAAATGATAGCTCTGCCAGCCCATAGCGATCTGGATCGCTTCATGAAATTTCTTAAATGTAATGGTGCTTGGCACCATCAGCCGACGCCATACCGGCCACGGCATGTCTAGCAAAGACACCTGAATATCGTATAGAAATGACCGCATTGCCATGACCCATACAGCTCCTCTGTAATCACCTCAAAAACTCTGGCACACAAAATCCCTAACTCCTATCATAGCTTCTCCCCATGGCGGCGACAAGCATGGGATTTATCTGATCAGGGCTTGAGATCACTCCAAAGCGCACGCATCAGGCGGCGATACAACGCATATCTTCTCTATGCGCAGAGACTCAGGATATGAGGCCGCTTCCCTCGACCTCGCCTATTTCTTTTAGCTAAAATCCCGTAAATATTTCCCTATACTTACCGAATACAGTATATCTTAGAAAGAGAAGATGCCCCCGGCACAGGGGAAAGGAGCTTTTAGAATGTCCTTATCCGTTTTATTTGTTAGACACGGTGAAAGTGAAGCAAATCTCAATGATATGCTGGTATCCGAGCATGCCGATCCCCCCTTAACGGACCGAGGACGCCAAGAAGCTCGCATGGTTGCCCACCAATGGATGATTCAACCCCCCACAGCCATATACGCAAGCCCGCTAAAGCGAAGCATCGACACCGCAAAAATTTGGGCCGAAGAAACCCACGCATCGCCTGTGCAAATTGATCCCCGCCTGCATGAAATTCGATTAGGCGAATTCGACGGACGCCGTATCCAGGATTTGTTAGAAAACGACCGCATCCGCTATCAACTGTGGAAAAGCGACCCCGAATCCCCGCCTCGTCATGGAGAAAAGCTTAGCGCCGTTGGGACACGAATGATGTCTTTTCTTAGTGACATGAGCACTCGGTATGAATCGGGCTTTGTCGTGGCGATCACGCACGCCGATTGCTTGAAAGCTGTAACCCTCCACATATTGCAAGCGCCATGGCAGTCCGCTCGGTTTTTGCACTTTTCCAATGTTGCGGGCGTGCATGTCACCAAAACAGGATCCCGCTTCGAATTGCTGGGCCTGCCCTGTTCACCCCCCGCGCACGATGGCTCTCTCTAATGCGTGTCTCGCGGCTCGGCGTGAGCTCCATCCCTCAACTCATCACCAACACTGACGTCATCAAGATCGTAGCGTCATTCACGCTTTCAATATCCCGATACGGCCATGATTCACCCCGCATCGGGATAATGCAATGCCGCCTGCTGCCCGTCACTAGCAACGACAACATAGGCCATATTAATGAACAACCCGGTTTCTACTACCCCCGGCAATGCCTTGAGGTATCCATGTACACTGGCGGGATCGGAAATTTCTCCAAAATCACAATCCAGAATATAATTGTGGTTGTCGGTTACAAACGGTTGATCCTCGTGCATACGCAATGTACTGCGACAACCCGCAGCCTCAACCCGTTTTTTGGTCAATTGCCAGGCAAATGGCACGACCTCTACAGGCAATGGAAACTTTCCGAGATAGCGGACCAGCTTCGTGTCGTCCACAATGACAATAAAGCGGGACGCTGCCGATGCCACAAGCTTTTCCCGCAATAAAGCCCCGCCACCACCTTTCGTTAAAGCAAAATCTCGAGACACCTCATCAGCCCCATCAATGGCCACATCCAGTTGCGCCACGCGAGAAAAATCGACAATGGGAATCTGGGCCGCTTGGGCGAGCGCTTCAGTTCTTTCAGAAGTTCCTACCGCTTGAATTTTCAAGCCCTCGCGAACCCTCTCTCCCAGCCGTTGAATCGCCCAATACGCCGTCGAACCCGTACCGAGACCGACCATCATACCATCTTCGACAAACTCCACGGCCCGTTCGGCGGCCATTTTTTTAGCCATAGCTATTCTATCCAGCACAACCCCTCCCCATTGTCCGTTATATCGGAATATATTGAAGATATTATCATAACCCTATTCGTGTAACACCCTTTGAAGCCCAAAACACATCAAATTCAGGCAAAACGTTTATTCCAAGGCCTAAGCGGTGGGCCATAAAGGACGGGCGCACCGCTTAGCGCTATTCTCCAAAATCATTCAAACACACCTTGATTGCACCGGATCGCTTATTCCATAGTGCTTGAAAAGCCTCACGGTATTCACGCACGGGATAGATATGCGTCACAAAGTCCTCTACCGGATGCTCCGTTTTATCCAATAGCGCTAACGCTTCGCTAAACAGATCACGCTCTTGGCTCCCATAGCCAAAAGTGCCAAAGACACTCACATCGCGAGACCATAACGGCGTTAAATCAAGATGAACCTCCCCTGTTCCCCCAATTAATAGCATTTGCCCGCCAGGTGCTGTGATTCCTAGCGCGTCTTGCACCGAGGAACGACTGCCAGCCGCATCAATCACCAAGTCAAATCCCGAAGGCCGCCACACCGGCGCGTTCCACATGCGTGGCGCCGGAGAACCGGCAATAGCTGTGATCGCCTCATCCTCCAAACTCTGTACCACCTTAGCCCCTAGACGCTGAGCCCACTGCACTTGTTGCGGATAACGAGCCACACTGAAGACCTCTAACGCATACGGTCCTTCCGCTAGCGCTAATAGCGTGAGAAGACCCACGGTTCCCGCTCCAATCACCAACACAGAACGCACTCGCGTCCAATCCACGTGAGACAACCCGTGTAACACAATCGTAAGCGGTTCCGTCAATACCGCCCGCGATGGCGGCATCAGCGGCGGAATCGCAAGAATTTGAGATTTGGGCACCCACATCACTTCACCAAATCCTCCGGGATAATCTTGGTGAAAGCCCATCAACAGGCCCAAATCATGGCGTCCACGGTAGTGACACCAATTCGGCTGGTGATTAGCGCATGCAGGACATGGCTCGGGGGATCCTAGAGCCAAGCAGGAGAGAGAGGGGTTGACAGTCACCAACGTATCTTTCACCCAGTCCCCATCATCCACAGCCACTCGCGCCACTACTTCATGACCTAACACGGCCGGAAAATGCGTCAGAGGCGCCAAGTACGGAGAACTGCTTCCTAACAGAAGCGAAACATCTGAGCCACATATCCCAGATAAGACGGGGTTAACCTTTATCCATTGACTGTTGCGTGCAACAGCAGGCTCGGTCACAGGTTCCCAGTGTAAAGACGAAACCGCACCCATTTTGGCCGTGCGGGGAAGAAATTTCTGCCGCGCCACGCGCGGTAGTGATAAATGATAGCGTAACCCTTGATAGCTCATAGGTTCACCCGACCTCGGCTCATCGTCTGACCCTCTCCCATCACAATCTTGCAAACGTCAAAAATATCATTCATCCGTGTTACGGCGTAAGTCTTCAACAAAATGAAATGCCGGCCGCTTCTCCGAAAGAGCCGCCATAATGTGAACCCATGCCTCCTCGGCCCCTTCTCCCGCCGTCTGGAAAATCTGATCGAGAAATTGGCGCTGCCCACCGCTTAATTCTTGTTCAAGAGCTTGTCCCGCATCGGTCAACGTCAATAGCCGACTGCGCTTGTCATGAATCGCGGGCGTATAGCGAATCAGCCCGAGCTCAACGAGTTGCTTTAAGGGGCGATGCAACGCTTGCTTGCTCACTTCCAATACGGTGAGCAGTTGCTGGATCGTGAGGCCAGGAAAGTGGCCCACAAAAAACAAGATCCGGTGATGCACCCGCTGGAGATGATAATTCGAAAGAATCTGATCAGGTTTATCCGTAAAAGTCCGGTAGGCCAAATAAAAGAGCACTAAGATTTGATTTAATTCGGCCTTGCGATGCTCATCCAACGGGTTATCCTCCAATCTGCCATTCAATGGCTGCGTTGCTTGCGATCTGGGAATCACATCCTGACCCGTTCATGATAGCACAGCGCCACTCGCGTCTAGAAAAATCCTGCCGAGAATTTAGGTCAATTATATTGACTTAATAAATGACGATCTCTAAGATAAAGGTCAATGACATTGACTTTTTAGAAGGAGCGACTTACCATGACAACACCTTACACCGTTGGCCGTTATCTCCTTGACCGCTTAGCCGAACTCGGCATTGATCGCCTCTTTGGAGTGCCCGGCGATTACAATCTGAACTTTCTTAGCCAAGTCATGGAAGACCCCGTGATTGAGTGGGTGGGGAACCGCAATGAACTCAATGCCGCCTATGCCGCCGATGGTTACGCCCGCATCAAAGGTATCGGAGCCCTTATCACCACATTTGGTGTGGGGGAACTCAGCGCCATCAATGGCGTCGCCGGATCGTATGCAGAACGAGTGCCGGTAGTGGCCATTACCGGAACACCTGCTACATCGGTGATGGCCGAAGGCCTTTTAGTTCATCATTCGTTAGGCGATGGTGAGTTTCAACATTTCCTGCACGCGTATCAAGAGGTCACCGCGGCGCAAACCGTGTTACAACCGGACACCGCGATGGATGAAATTGATCGCGTCTTGCGAATTTGTTGGTATGAGAAACGCCCGGTATACATTGCCCTCCCGTCGGACGTCAGTGGCAAACCCGCAACACCGCCTCAAGCGCCGTTACTTCATTCCTCTGGGCCGTTGGCACCTCGTGATAATGCTGGCCCCCTGGTGCTCGAACAGATTCTTCACCGTCTCGCATCAGCAAAGCGTCCCTTCGTCCTAGCCGATTTTGAAGTTGACCGGTATCATGCACAAAATCTTGTTCGGACGTTCATCGAACGCACTGGGCTGCCTATTGCCACATTAAGCATGGGCAAGGGCATTATTGATGAAACGCATCCTCAATTTGTTGGGGTGTATCATGGAGCACTGAGCAGCAATGAACTTCAAGAACAGATCACCGGTTCGGACTGTTTGTTACTCATTGGCGTGCAACTAATCGACACCATCACCGGAAGCTTTACCGATAACATCGACTTAAGCACCGTGATTGACATTCACCCTCACCACACCCTCATTGAGGGGATGCGCTACGAAGGAATCGATATGTTGTGGCTGCTAGATGCCCTGACCCGGCACGCGTCCCAACACCCTATGGCGCATAAACCCAATCCAACCACGGTCCCCCCTATATTGCCCGCCGACATGGAAGGCCCCATTACTCAAGAGCACTTTTGGTCCCGATTTCAACAGTTTTTAGCCCCCCATGATGTGCTCATTGCAGACCAAGGCACGGCTTACTTTGGTGCGACTTCTCTCGTCCTGCCCCCTGGTACCCGCTTCATTGGTCAACCTCTTTGGGGATCGATCGGGTTTACCTTACCCGCTCTACTTGGGACGCAACTTGCTGATCCTAAGCGTCGCAATATCCTACTCATTGGAGACGGGTCCTTTCAACTGACGTTACAAGAGCTTTCCACGATTATCCGTTGGCGTCTGCACCCGATCATCATCCTGATCAACAACGATGGCTACACGGTTGAACGCGCCATACACGGCCCCGAAGAAGCCTATAACGACATTCCCATGTGGAGTTATCACGACATCCCTCGTGTCTTTGGCGACAGTACAGCTCTCACACGCCAAGTTGCCACGGTGCGCGACCTCGATGAGGCCTTGGCTGCTGTGGACCTAGCGCGTGACCGTCTCGTCTTTTTAGAAGTCATGATGAACCGCATGGACGCGCCCGATATCTTGCGCCGTTTAGGTCGTGCTATGGCCGCGCAAAACCGCTATTAACCCCCGTCCCAAAAAGCCCCCGCAGCGTCGGCGCGGGGGCTTTATTTCCGGATGTTAACACTGAGCCGCCTCCATTGCGTCTTTAATAATGTCTTCATAACAGACCTTTAACCGCATCATCGCACAACAATAACCTGCCCTCTTTACACTGTGGCTAGACGGTGTAAAACCGTGACAACCCACTTTATCTTTGGCAGGAGGTTTTTATGAGCGGTTCCAAAAGTATGTTTGCCCCGTTGGATCAGGCCAAGTTCAGTTGGTTTCATGGCAAGTCCATTTTTACGACTGGTATGGGGGTTTTTACCGATGGTTACGATCTATCCTCCATTGGTATCGTCCTGACCTTAGCTCTCGCTTCCTTTGGTGTCAAAAGTCTCACAGGTCTTGAGTCCTCCATGCTCGCTGGGTCGGCCCTTGTCGGAGCCGCCATTGGCGCTATCGTATTCGGGTTTTTGGCCAATAAAGGCCGCAAGGCGTTTTATGGGTTAGATGTTTTGATTATGGCCATAGCCGCCTTAGCCCAAGCGTTCGTCACCAATATTCCCGAACTCATTATTGTGCGGCTGATTTTAGGCATCGGCGTAGGAGCAGACTACGTGTTATCCCCTCTCATCATGGGCGAGCACGCTAATGCGGCCGATCGGGGGAAGAGCATTGCGTTAGGGTTCGGCATTACCTGGGGCCTTGGCGCCACATTTGCGGCCGTTCTCTATCTGGCCCTCCAAGCCTTGCATGTTCCGCCCAACCTCATCTGGCGCATTGTCTTGGCCGCCGGCTCGGTTCCCGCAGCCTCTGTGATTTATTTGCGCCGGAAAATGCCTGAAACTGCCCGCTTTTTGGCTCGCATCGCAGGGGATAGTGATGGCGTCGAAAAGGTAGTGGCACAAGTCGCCGGTACTCACGAAGCATGGCAACCGCAAGGACCTGTACGTGATACACATACCTTATCGTACTATTTCGCCCATCAATGGAAACGCTTTGTCGCGGCAGCGACTCTCTGGTTTTTGTTTGATATTGTAGCTTATTCGGGAATCTTGTTTGGGCCCTCCCTGATTGCCAAAGGCATCGGTCTTTCGCCTGGGACCTTTCAATTAGTGATGGAGTTTGCCTTTGTCGTGCCGGGCGGGATTCTCGCGTTGTTGCTCATCGACCGCTGGGGACGCAAACCCCTACAGGTCTTGGGATTTATTGGCATGGCACTCTCGCTCATGGCCTTTAGTCTCTACCGTACGGAAGCCGCCGCCATCCCTCTCATCGGTCTGATGCTCTATGGCTTGGAAAATTTCATTCAACAAGCCGGGCCCGGTTCGGTTTCAGCCTCAGGCATTTTAGGCGTGGAACTGGCGCCGACGAAAGTCCGCAGTTTGGTCCAAGGGCTTACGGTGGCATCTGGACGACTCGGCGCGTCTTTAACCGCCTTTGTGTTCCCAGCCATTTTCAAAGCACTCGGTGAATCGTTTGCCATTGGATTCTTAGCCTCTATTGCCGCACTGGCCGCAATCATTACCATGGTGGCCATTCCCGAAACCAAGAAGCAGTCACTAGAGGTCAATGCCCAAGAGCACATGACGGATTCTCTTGACCTCGAACCGATTGCCTAATGCCTTCTAGTCTCCTGTTGAAGGCCACAAACCTTGTATCAAGAAAAAACCGCCTGATTGCTAAGGTCTTCTTGGACGAAGACTCTTGCATCAGGCGGTTTTTAGGATGGCCAAAGCCTTGGTCCTGAAGAAATGCCGGCGCGATATTCTACCCAAGACCCGCACGGCTTCTCCGCCACCCTCTTTAGATAGAGCGCGCCAAGCGGTCAAGAATTTCAAATTGCGTCGGATGTGGAAACGTCATATGGCCTAATTCTGCGGGGGTTAGCCCTAGGCGCACAGCCATATGAGCAGCGGCTGACAAGGCCGCGGCATCAACCCCAACGCCATGAATGCCGACAATTCTCCCCGTGGAACGACTCACCACGAACTTCATGAAGCCATCCAGTTCGCCGGCAATCTGGGCCCAAGCCTCTGTGCCCATTGCCCGCGTATACTCCTCGACGGCCATCCCACGCTGGGCAGCTTGCGTGCGGGTCAAGCCCACCGCCAACCCTTCGGGACGAGAAAATACGGTTGTAGGCATTTCATGCGGGTTAAAGCTGTCGTGCATATCCTCTCCTAACATAATATCTTGAGCAACGATTTCACTCATCCGCACGGCTGAATGAAATAACATCGACAACCCGTTAACGTCCCCCGAAGCATAGAGGTGTGGGACATTAGTCCGCATGCGCTCGTCTACCGTAATCCCATGCCGATCATAATAGACACCCGTTTTTTCAAGGTGTAGCGACGAGGGGATGCTTGGCACACGTCCTACGGCGGCCATCACGCGACTCGTTCGGAACTGGATAGGCTGCGCATCTTGGACCTTGTGGCCTGAAACCACATATTGTCCGTTGTTTTCGGCAATGGCTTCGACCATTACCCCCGTTACAATCTTTACCCGCTGACCGACGTGTCCCCTAATCGCCTGCACCAAATCCTCGTCCATGCCTTGCAAAATTGTCGGCGCCATTTCGATAATGGTGACGTTTACCCCTAAGTCCGCCAACATTGACGCGCTTTCCACGCCGATATATCCTCCACCCAAGATCACCATATCCGACGGCAACGTGGGTTGAGTATCGTTCCACGCAAATAAGTCATGATGGTTCCACGTCAAGTCAAATCCCGGAATCGATAATCGTTGGGCCTCGGACCCGGTAGCAATAATAATATCTGTAGCAGAGGCCACAAATTGATCGTGGTGGTCCCAATCGTCGACTTGCACTTGATAAGAGTCCGTAAACGAGGCTTGCCCGCGAATGACCGTGAGGTTAGGCGTCTTCGCAATCTCTTGGGTATGCTGCTGGTATCGTCTGGTTTGTACGCCGTCTTTGTAGGCACGAATCTTGGCCCAATCCGCCTGCACCCTTTGAGCGTCTAAGCCGAAGAATCCGGCGCGGGCCACTTGATTCCATAGAACTGTCGCCTCACGCACTGATTTCGAGGGCACGCAACCCTCATAGAGGCAATTACCACCCAAATTTCCCTTTTCATCGACCATCAATACCTGTCGGCCACTTTGGGCTAATCTTAACGCAGCGGGATACCCTCCTCCGCCGGCTCCAATGACAATCAGATCATAGTGCGATTGCATCACGTTACCCCCAGTTCTTCCTCGCGAATGCGAGCGTTGCCTTATAATAACGCGACAAAATGGTGTGAATACAGGACAATATGGTCCTTCCTCGCAAGACCATGGTTCCTGTTATGGTGCGCATCTGGTCCTATTCCCATCAGTCTTTTGGACAATGCATCCGGAATATTGACCCTAAAATCACCTTGGTGCAATGTTCCAGAATAAAACCGCTGACGACACGCACAATGACAAGGATTGGATAAGCGGGGTAAACGTCCCGTGACATCTACGAAAATCCTTAGGAGGTGCATCCGTTGAGTCAGAATGTCTGGGAAATTATCATCGATGGCCAAACCATCACCGGCCACCGGGGCGACACCATTCTCGATGTGATGCTGAAAAACAATCAAGATATCCCTCACATATGCTATCATCCGAGTCTTGGGCCCATTCAAACCTGTGATACCTGCATTGTCGAAACAGAAGGTGGACTCGTGCGTGCTTGTGCGACCAAAATCGCCCCCAACATGACGGTCAATACCCACAGTGCGCCCGCGCAGGAAGCGCAAGCCGAAGCCATGAACCGCATTTTGCACAATCATCAACTCTACTGCACGGTGTGTGACAACAACAACGGGAATTGTGTGGTCCACAACACGACTAAACAGGTCGGTTTAGTCCATCAGAAGTACCCTTTTGAGCGAAAACCCTATGAAAAGATTGACGCCACTAACCCCTTTTACCGCTACGATGTCGACCAATGCATTCTCTGTGGACGCTGTGTAGAAGCTTGTCAAGACCTCGAAGTCAATGAGACGCTCTCGATTGATTGGAGTCTGGAGCGTCCTCGGGTGATCTGGGATGACGGTGTGCCCATTGGGGAATCCTCGTGTGTCTCGTGCGGTCACTGCGTGACCGTTTGCCCCTGTAACGCCTTAATGGAAAAAACTATGCTGGGCGAAGCCGGCTATCTCACCAATATTCCGCAAGAAACACTCGAGCCCATGATTGAGTGGGTGGAAGATGTGGAACCAAGTTTACCTCCGGTTTTTACTTTATCCGATATTGAATCGGCCATGCGAAAGAGTCGCATTAAACGAACCAAGACCGTCTGCACTTATTGCGGGGTTGGCTGCTCTTTTGACATTTGGACCAAGGGCCGCCAAGTCCTGAAGGTTGAGCCAAGCCCAGAAGCTCCGACTAATGGCATTTCCACCTGTATTAAAGGGAAGTTTGGCTGGGACTTTGTGAATAGTCCGCAGCGCCTCACACAGCCCCTCATTAGACGGGGGGATGCATTCTACGAAGCAACGTGGGAAGAAGCGTATCGCCTGATTGCCGAGCGCATGCTGCAAATCAAAAAGCAGCACGGGCCCGATAGTTTTATGTTTATTGCGTCGTCCAAAGCCACGAATGAAGAGGCCTACCTCTTACAAAAACTCGCCCGCCACGCAATCGGTACGAATAACGTCGATAATGACTCCACCTACTGCCAAGATCCCGCCACGTACGGACTTCGGCAAACCGTCGGGTTCGGCGGCGATAGTGGATCTGTGTCCGATATTGCCCAAGCCGATATGGTGATGATTGTGGGTTCGAATACCGCCGAATCGCATCCGGTTGTGGCCACACGAGTCAAGCGCGCCCATAAGCTTCATGGCCAAAAGTTGGTCGTGGTCGACATTCGCCGCCATGAAATGGCGGAGCGCGCCGACATTTTTGTTCAACCCAACCCCGGTACCGATGGCGTATGGATTCTTGGTATTTCTAAGTATCTCATCGACCAAGATTGGATTGATCACGACTTTTTAGCCCAGTGGGTCACCGGATTCGAGGACTACAAAGAATTTCTTGCTCCGTATTCTCTCGAGCACACCCGTACCATCACAGGGGTGCCTGAACAGACCACGATGCAAGTTGCGTCCATGATTCATGAAGCCCATTCTCTGTCCATTTTGTGGGCGATGGGCGTAACTCAGCATCGTGACGGCTCCGAAACTTCTTTGGCCATCGCTAATTTGCTTCTCTTGACGGGAAACTTTGCCCGCCCCGGCACCGGCGCTTACCCGCTGCGGGGCCATAACAACGTACAAGGCGCTTCCGATTTTGGTGCCAAGCCGCATTACTTGCCCGGTTACCAAGACCCAGCCGACCCGGAAGTACGAGAACGATTCAAAGCCGCGTGGGGCAAAGAATTACCCAAAACCCGCGGTATCAACAACCAAGAATTAGCAGGTGCCATATTACAAGGCCGCATCAAAATGGTCTATATCGTAGGGGAAGATACCGGGCTAGTGGATGCTAATGCCGAAGAAGCCCGACAGGCTTTTGAACAACTGGAGTTTATGGTGGTGCAAGAAATCTTTTTGACAAAAACTGCCCAATATGCGGATGTGATTTTACCCGCATCTCCGTCCCTAGAAAAAGACGGCACGTTCGTCAATACCGAACGACGCATTCAACGGATCTATCAAGCCATGGAGCCTTTAGCCAACTCCCGACCCGATTGGATTATTTTACAAGACATGGCGTCCCACTTGGGTGCCCAGTGGCCGACGTATACCCATCCTGAAGAGATCATGGCTGAAGCAGCACGGCTGACCCCCCTATTTGCCGGCGTCACGTACGAACGCCTAGAGGGCTACCGGAGTTTGCAGTGGCCGGTCTTGGAAGATGGCACCGACTCGCCGCTTTTGTATACCCAGTCCTTTCATCAACCTGATGGCAAAGCCCATTTGGTCGCCTTAACCATGTCCGGCATGAGCCAAGTAGACGCCAAGTATGACCTCCATATCAACAACGGTCAATTGTTGGAGCACTTTCACGAAGGCAACATGACCTATCAGTCTGCTGGGATCCGCCACGTCGTTCCTGGGATGTTTGTCGAAGTGTCGCCTGAGCTAGCCCATGAGCGGAATCTACAAGATGGCACGATGGTACGTCTGGTATCCCCTACGGGATCCTTAACCGCCCCGGTGCTCATTACTAACCGTGTCAGCGGCAAAGCATTGTATGTGCCGATGAACTCGCTAGGTGAGGGGGCAGTCAATAACATCACCGGAACCGGTATCGATACGCGGACCAGTACGCCCGCGTATAAAGAAACGCGCGCTTATATGGAAGTCGTTGACCCGCAAGGATTAGGCCGGAGCCCATTGCCGCGGCGTAATTGGCGATTTAAGCATCGCCATCCTCAGCGCGGGGTTAACGTCGCAGCCAAATGGGCACGCCGAGACTATATCCCCCTAGTGACCGCCCAAAAACATCTTGGAACGGAGGAAACGCTCAATGGCACAGCCCACAATTAATGTCATCACAACGAAAGCGCCTGACAACCACGCACCCGTGTCATACGATCTCGAGCGTTTTGTCCATGCGCTCAAGTCTGCCGGGGTCTTAGACTTTGTCACGGGTCTCTTGGAGCAGCGCGATTCCATACTGCATCTGGTGATTAACGAAATTAATCAACCCGGCGTCAAAATGGCGGTAAACAATATGGAACAGTTGGCCGCTTTTATCGGCACGATTCCCCAAGAAACATGGCACGTTGTCCTCATGGCCGCTGCGAATGGAATAAAGAGTATGAACGACCCAAAAGCTAGCACGCAGAATGAAGGCATGGGAATTTTTCAACTGTTGGGCGCATTGAAAAATCCGGAAACCGCCCGTGCCGTGCGAGTCATTTTAGGATTTCTGGAAGGCTTTGGTCGCGCATGGAGCTCGTCATCGAAAACAACACCGTAATCCCCTGGCGCCTATGCTACACTATCCGCAGGAACATTCTAGCAATAAGGGGGCACAGGTATGAGCTTTTTCAAATCCCTGAAGAACATGGCTGAAGGCCAGCAAGCCACTAATATGCCTGATCATCTTTGCAATAGTTGCAATGTCGCCATGCAGTATCACGGTCCGCATGCGCTGCGTACGGGCGGCATGAACCGAGGATGGGGTGTCGCCGCTGATTTGCTCCTGGGCGCACGTGATGAAACCCTATTTGATCAAATGACAGAGAAAAATGTCATTGTGCACGTCTTTGTCTGCCCGGAATGCGGCCGCATCGAAATGGTCAATGATCCGCGGCGCGGATTTTAATCGGAACGCACAAGGAGCGGGGATTCTCCCGCTCCCCTTAGTACCAAAAGCCCCCACACGGATCCGCCAGGCGGGAGCCATCATTTTTCCCCTTCACAGAAAAAGATCGTCTATCCTGCGAAGTTTAGGATATAATACTATCACATGGTCATAAATTCGATGGCAGGAGGAAAAGTCATGACCCCTCAACAAGTTGAACGCCGTAAGAGGCAGTTGATTGCAGAATACTCAGCCATTCATGCTATCCACCCCGGATCGCTTACGACCCCTGATCCCACACTGGTATATCATCGCCAATTAGTCGCTTTTCACGTGGGTCTGTTTCACGGCTTAGTGTCATTGGCTAAGACAGACGATGATTTTCGTCAAGTCGAAGAAGAGCTCAACACCATCAAAGGTCTCTTGCCCTATTACGATACTCGCCCTGCTGTCAGCGTGTAACAAACTACGTCTTAGGGCGCTATGCGCCCGTCCGTTAACGCCTCAGAATCGAATGGGAAGACAATTAGGGGATCGGGATTCAAAAGAGCCAAATCTTTGCCCTCGTAAGGGGTCGCGTGTAAGAAATGCTGGATGACTGCTAAACGCGACCGCCTTTTATCGTCGGCTTTCACAACAAACCACGGCGCATCAGGATGGCTCGTCCGCGCAAACATGTGGTTACGGGCTTCGCTATACGCATCCCAATGCTTAAGGGCCTGCTCATCCATCGGACTTAATTTCCAGCGTTTTAAGGGATCTTTTTTTCGTTCCTCCAACCGTGCCTTTTGTTCCTCTTTATTAATATCTAAGTAATACTTGAAGATTTTCATGCCGGACTGATGGAGCATTTGCTCAAAAAACGGTACCGTCGTCATAAACTCTTCATATTGCGTAGCCGTGCAAAATCCCATCACCTTTTCTACCCCGGCGCGGTTATACCAACTGCGATTAAACAGGGCAAGCTCTCCACCAGCCGGCAAGTGGGACACATACCGCTGAAAGTACCATTCCGTACTCTCTTTATCTGTTGGCTTATCCAGTGCGACCACATGCGTTTGCCTAGGATTCATATGCTTGGCAAAGCGCCGAATGGTCCCGTCCTTGCCTGCCGCGTCCCGCCCTTCAAAGATGACTAAAATCTTGCGCTGATGAGCCACCACGTCCACTTGTAGCTTAAGAAGCTCGATTTGCAACGCTTTCAACGTCTGCGCATACGTATCGGGTTCCATGTGCTCCTTATCTTTATTCGAACCTTTGGCTTTATTATGATGTTTTCCCACACTGTCGCCCCCTTCTTATTGCCACACTAACACGAATCTCTCCCGAAATCCATGCAGCCTCGCGGTCTAGGGGGTATGTGATATATTAGATAGGGGGGTTTGATGAACTTACTAGCGGCAGGTCTCGTGAGTGCGTCGTCGTTTTTGCATTTGGGTTGGAATACTGCCGTCCGATCAACCGAGGGCAGCTTGCGGTTTGTGTGGATCCTGGTCCTCTCTGGAGGCCTGTTTGCTGCTTTAATCACAATAGCTTTAGGGATTCCTTGGCATTTACAAACCGTTTGGCCGTGGGTTCTCGCCACGATTACCATCCATAGCCTATATTTTTCCTCTCTCGCCCAAAGCTATCGGCAAGGCGCGTTGCAAGACGTCTATCCCGCTGCGCGGGGCACGGGCATCGTCTTGAGTATTCCCCTAGCATGGGGGCTGTTTAGACAAGTACCCGGGCTTTGGCCTCTTGTGGGTGTCTTGCTCATTGCGGTGGCAGTCATCGTGCCCGCATTTAAAACCCGCTCCACGCTCCGCACACTAGGCTGGGTTTTGAGTGTGGCGCTTTTTATTGCACTTTACTCTGCAGTTGATAGCCATAGTGTCCATCTCATTTCGCCTTGGCCTTACATCGCTTGCCAATATCTCGGAACCGCCCTCCTATTAACTCCCTGGGCTCTAAAGACAGCCCCTTTAGCCTCACCCAAAACAGCCATACTGTCTGGAATTGTGAGCGTCGTCTCCTATCTTCTCATTTTATATGCCTATCAGTTGGCCCTCGTTGGCCCCGTTCTGGCGTTGCGGCAAATATCGATTGCCTTCGCCCCCGTGATGGGTTGGGCCATTTTAAAAGAACCGTGGCAGCCCCATCGTCTGGCAAGTACCTTCCTTATTTTGATAGGCGTCGCGTTGATTGTCCTTCACTAAATCAACATAGCCTTTTGGGACTGGTGAAGGCGCTACACATGTGCGATGATAAAGAGCAAGTGAGAAGAAGTCCCGGCATTTCACAAAAATTAATGAGAATACCAGGATTCCTACAAAATTTAAGGTAGGAGGGGTACATATGAAGGCCGTCGTCGTCACCGCCTTCGGTGGTCCAGAAGTACTCCGGGTCGTCGATGTCGCCCGACCCGACATGAACTCGCATCAAGTGCTCATCAAGGTTCACGCAACCAGTGTCAACTTTGCCGATATTAAAGCCCGCTATGGCCAATATCATAACGCGGGGACCCCCCCGTTCATACCAGGCTTAGATGCTGCAGGCACTATCGAAGCCGTAGGGTCGGAGGTGACCCGATTTCGACCGGGTCAACGGGTCATCGCCTTCCCTGCAAATGGTTCCTATGCGGAATATATCGTCGTCGACGAAACCCTAACATTTGCGCTTCCCCCTGAAGTTGACTGGGATACAGCTGCAGCCTGTCCTTTAGTAAGCTTTACCTCATATGCTTTGCTCCATGACGTTGCACGTCTAAAGGCTGGTGAAGTGGTGTTTGTCCACGCGGCCGCAGGCGGCATCGGCACGGTGGCAACGCAATTGGCCAAAATTCTAGGAGCGGGCATGGTCATTGGCGCCGTCAGCCGCCAAGAAAAAATTGCAGCAAGTTACGCGGCTGGCGCTGACCACGTGATTTGCTACCCCACCGAGCCTTTTGCCGAACGTGTGAATACTCTTACAGACGGCCATGGCGCCGATGTTATCCTCGACTCCGTCGCCGGCCCTATCACGCAACAAAGCCTGTCCTGTTTAGCGCCCTATGGCCGTCTTGTGGTTTTTGGCAATGCTAGCGGGGAGCCCGGCATTGTGCAGACCACCGATTTACACGCGAGCTGCCGTTCGGTGCTAGGCTATAGCCTAGGCACCACGCGTAAAAACCATCCCCATCTATTACAGGTCATAGCCTCGCAAGTTCTGCCCTTGATTGCCAAAGGCCGCCTCAACGTCCCGATTGGCATGACAGTGCCCCTTGCCGATGCCGCTATAGCTCAGCAGTGGGTCGAGAACCGACAAAGCACCGGCAAGGCCATCTTAAAAGTCGTTTCCTAACCCGTTCGAGGCGCGCAGGGCTTGTGCGCCCCTCGAACCATACATTTTGTGGTCACAGTACCTTCCTGACATTTCCCATCAACATGAGCAGGAGTTTTCATGTCCAAAGCGAACTCTTCTAAGTACATATGGCAACATGCCGTGAAAAGAGGAGCGCTTGCCGTGAATATCCGTGCCATTCCTTTTATCCTATCCACTGCTATGATATTACCGTTGATAAATGTCAAAGTTATGGCCGCGACTCCGTTGGCGTATGCGGTACCGATAAAATCATTGCCGCATACGGGATTGCCATCCACGCCTTTTTACCAAAGTGAGTTGCCCACCTTGGAGCACTCCGCATCCCAAGGAACCGTGCGCAACGTGACAATCCTGGTGGATACCCCAAGGCGCGCTGCATTATTGCAAAATTACGCCCGCGCTGTCAGCACCCCCACCTCGCCTTTGTATCACCACTTTCTCACCCCTCAAAAACTGGCGCAAGAATTCGGGCCGTCACCTAAAGCCTTTGCGCAAGTGATGCAAGCCGTCAGCGACGCCGGTTGGCAGATTATCCACCGGACCGCATTAACCCTAAGTGCCGAAATACCCGCCCATCGTTCAACGTTAAAAATTCCCGTCGCTCGGGATTTGTACGCCATTGATGGACTTTCTCCAGTCCACATCATCACCCCGCACGCGACCCTCGCCAAGGCGTGGACGCACTCTCCCGGCCATCTCGTGACCGTGCGTTCCGAGACGTCCACTAGCAATCTCACATCTTATGATTTCTCACAACCGCCTACTCAAGTCGAGTCCGTGACGGCGAGCAATGGGGACAGCATAACTGTGATGAGTTTCAATCCAGCCATCCGTTCCGACATTCCGGCGGGGTTGCCCTTCAACCTGATTGTCTCGGCTCAAAGTCCCACAGGCCAGCCTCTGGCTATTCAATCAATCGCCAATATCGCCGATACCTTGAATAACATTGGCTCGTACGGGAACGGCCAAGCATTTCCTGGCAGTAATAACACGCTTTGGCAGCTCGAGTTAGCTGGCTTTAGTGCCACGAATCAAGTGGACACGCTGAGTGCTACCGTGACCTTGGCCGACGGCACCATCCAAAATATCTCGTTCCCACTGCCGACGTTTAGCGGCCCAGCCACTGCACTCTTCCCACTCTCCGGCTCTCAGGTTAGCCAACTCTTAGGTGCCCAAACGCTTTACCAAAAGGCACTGCAGACCCCTCCAGCACCGGTCGCCATTTTAACCGTGGGAGATGCTCCGAGTCTTTCTGACCTATCGACCTTGATGGCTCAAGAATCTTTGCCCGTGCCTTCCGTCTCATTTCCCAATACCGGTTCAGGGTCATCGACCACCACGTCTGGGTCAAGCCCCTCAGCCGTCGAACCGAATTTGGACCTACAAGCCGTGGCGTCGGTAGCTCCTGGTGCTCCCATTGCCGACTACGTCTATAGCGCCAACGATCCCGCTGACCCTTTGACATCATTTTTGGCATTATTGGCCCAAAATGGCGCACCGAAAATCGCGACCATTAGTTATGGCTTTTACGGAGAAAATGCCGCGACACTGAGCACGTTAATGAATGCCTGCACGGCGGAAGGCATTACCCTGGTATTCGCCAGTGGGGACGAAGGCGCTTACGCGAGCTCCTCGGGCATGAGCCTTGGTACCCCAGATGCCGACAATCAACCCGACGCTCTCACGGTGGGAGGGCTCAATCTCGCGGCCGCCGCGACAACAAACAATACGGGTACCATGACAAACCTGTCTGGCCCGGTTGTCCTTAAAGCATGGGGGGGCGACTATCTGAATGGATTGCCGTTGCCGATCCTGCAAGCCTATCTCGCTGAAAACAATGCCTCAACGGGCGGATTCGGTAGCACGCCCATTCCTAGCTGGCAAACCCCAGTGTTGCCCGCTAATGCATCAGGTCTTGGAATTCCCGATATTGCTTCCATGGCTGGGTTTCCATCGTTTCAGGGAGTGATTGACGGCTCGGTGGTGGGACTCGGGGGAACCAGTTTAGCCGCCCCATTAACAGCCGGTTGGCTTGACGATCTTGAAACGGCTGATGGCATACAACATATCGGCCTCGGTAATATCAACCCGCTGCTGTTTAACGCAGCCCAGGATCATCCGCAGGATTTTATGCAAGCCTTATGGGGCAGTAACGGATATTACAGCGTCACTAGTTCCGCCCCCGGTTCATGGAATCCCGTAACGGGTTTGGGTGCCCCCAACTGGGATCAGTTAGCACAAGTCTGGGATCCGCAGTCGACGTCTGCCAGTCAATTGCAATGGACGCATGTCCCCTCGCAAGCAGTGGCCGGCATTCAACAAATGTGGACCTTAAAGGTCCTTAATGGCCAAGGCAATCTCGTATCCACGTTTGCGAATACGGTAACTCTGACCAGTTCCGATACTCACGCGCATTTCCCCGCCCAGATTACCTTTACGAATGGCCAAGCCCAAGTTCCTGTCACGTTCGAGTCGCCGGGCACGCAAAGCCTCACGGCCTTTGGTCCCCACGGCGCCAATATCCAACCCGCGACCGTCTCCCTTTCTGTGGTGCCCGCTCCTACGATATCGACGTCTTCAAATCCGGTCGTCGCCCAACCCATCACGGTCACCGTGGGATTTTCATCGTCATCTGCGGCTCTATCCTACCAGTTTTGGATTCGCAATCCTCAAACCGGCTTGTGGAGCGCGCCACAGGGCGGATTTTCCTCCCGCAACACCTTGCATTTTACCCCTGTTGTGCCTGGTCGCTACGATCTCATTGTTTATATCCAAGGACTCGGCTCCTCACCTGTAACGTTCTCCGATACCATTAACGTCTTGGCTCCCAAGAACACGCCCATGGTGTCTGCGCTACATCTCAGCGGGCCTTCGGCTTTCGCGTCCCGCGGCCAATCCCTAACCTTAACCGCTCAGGCTACGGACGCGAACGGCACGCCCCTTTATCAATTCTGGCTGTTAGCTCCTAACAAAGGATGGGAAATGGTTCAAAACTATTCGCCTCAAAACACTTGGACCATTAGTAATCTCCAACCGGGATCTTATGTCATTGCTGTCTACGCGCTCGATGGCCAACAATTTGCGCAGCATGATTTCTCGCAAGCCTTTGATGCGACGACCGTCATCAACGTGGACAGCCACGTCAACTTAACCATCTCTTCAACCAATCCTGTGGCCTTAGACGCTCATGCATCTGGGATCTCGAATCCCGTTTATCAGTTCTGGATTCAAAGCCCCAACGGTCAATGGCACGCCAGTGGAGCCTACGGAGCGGGCACGGACCTCTTCCAACCTAATGGATCAGGCACTTATACCATTGTCGTCTACGCCAAAGACCTGTATGCTCCAGCCACCAGCGCATTCGCTGTTAGCACCTCCATGACCTTCACAGTGCCCGCAAACTAAAAACGGGCCGGCATCCCAACTATGGGGCCCGGCCCTTTGCCGTTATGATGGCAGTGGACGCCACTGCAATCCGGCCTCCATCAATCGATCCTGGCTGCGCGGCCCTTGGCTGCCAGCAGGGTAAACTTCTGGTGGGGTATTGGCCCACGCTTTCAAAATAGGGTCCACAATCCGCCATGACTGCTCAACTTCGTCCCACCGCGGGAAGGCGCTTTGTTCCCCACTGAGCACATCTAAGAGCAATTGTTCATACGCCGAATAATCATGCTCTCCAGCCTTTTTATACGGCGCACTCAAAGTCACTTGTTTGGTATCCATTTCCAGGCCGGGTTTTTTCGCAAACATCACGAGGTCAATAGCTTCATCGGGTTTCATCCGAAAGACTAGCCAATCCGCCAGGCCCGCCCCAAATAAGTGGCGCGGAACGGGTTTGAGCTGAATCGCAATTTCAGCGTAATCTGCAGCCAGCCGCTTACCGCTTCGCAAATAAAATGGAACGCCATGCCATCGCCAGTTATCGACATGGAGTTTCAATGCCGCATACGTTTCTGTCTGGGAATCTGCGGCAATTCCGTTTTCTTGAACATACCCAGGAACGGCCTGGCCCTGAGTCGTTCCCGGCCCATATTGACCTGCCACCGCACTGTCCGCTTCCAGAGCGCGCACAGCCCGTAATACTTCCGCCTTGTGATTATGGAGCTCCTCCGCTGCCCATCCACTCGGCGGTTCCATGGCGACCAGTGCGAAAAGCTGCAACAAATGATTTTGCAACATATCCCGCAAGGCACCCGCCTTGTCATAGTACTGCCAGCGTCCTTCTAGCCCTAATGTTTCCGCATAGGTAATCTGCACTTGCGCAATATGAGCCCCATTCCAGACGGATTCCAATAATCGATTGACAAAACGAAAGACAAGAACATTTTGCGCCGTATCCTTACCGAGAAAATGGTCAATGCGAAAGATCTGATCTTCTGCCCACCACGCGGCAATGGCGTTCCCTAACGTTTGGGCCGATTCCAGATCCCAACCAAACGGCTTTTCTACGACCAGCCGTCGCCACCCATTCGTTTGATCATTGAACCCTGCCTCTCCCAGGCCCTTTGCGGCTTGAGCAAACAGTTGCGGTGGCAATGCCAGATAAAACACGGCGGGTCCGGTAATGTCTGGAGCCAACTGCTTTAGATCGTGAGCCTGCAGATCGCCGGAACGATACGTTACGGAAGCTTTCAAGCGTTCCCAAGTGTTCGCATCAAAAATCGGCGCAAAAGACTTGAGGTTGTTTTCAACATGCGTCAAAAACTGCGAAGCACTCCAATCTTCTTTCGCATAGGCAATAATCCGCGTAGGCGCCCATTCACCTTGGGCGTATAAACGGTAAATGGCTGGAAACAAAAGTCGACGGGTTAAATCGCCTGTGGCTCCAAAAATAACAAAGGTGCTATGGTCCGTCATCTAACGCCCTCCTTCAACTTGAACTTTGCGTTCCGCGGCATATGGATCTGGAAACCCCCTGGTTGCTTGTTTTCGCTCCATCAACGCCGTAATCACAGCGGCATGAGGAAACAATTGCGGAAAGTTTCCATGAGGTTCTAGTGTCACCGGATCGATATGTTCAGCAAACAACCCCATGTCAGTCACACCACGTAACTGGGCCGCAATTAGCGCATCAGCTCGCTCGAGATTGCCTTTGCGCAAATAAACCCGAGCCAGCCAAAATCCTGCAAGCGTAAAAGGATACAGCACTGGACCCATATTGTCTTCACGGTAGCGATAAACGAAATCTTGGTGTAGCAAGGTGGCTTCAATGTGTTCCAAGGTCCTAGCAAACACCGGATCGTCCACCCCAACAAACCCATAAAGCGGCATCGTTAATAAGGCCGCATCGACATGGCGATGATGTTTGCCCTGCGTAAAATAGGGAAGGCCACTCTCTTTTACATCTTGCCAAAGACTGTTCGCCACCCGTTCCGCCACCTGCCCCCATGTCTTCGCGGTTACAAGATCTTGCATGGCCTCTTTCGCTAACGTTTCACCCACTTTGAGAGCCACCCAGCACATCAGTTGGGAATGTGTGTATAAATCGTCCTCATCGCGAAATTCCCACAACGAAGCATCCGGCGTCTTCCAGTACTCGGCAACCCATGACACCAGTGTCAAAATTGCCCACCAATATTCTTTAATAAAGGTCTGATCATGCGTCTGCCGCCAATATAATAAGACCACCCATAGCAAGTCGCCCTCAATGTCCATCTGAATTTGATCACTGGCTGCATTCCCGACACGGACGGGCCGCGAATTTTTATACCCCGCCAACCAAAGCAACTCACGCTCGCCTTGACTCCGTGTCCCATCCACGCGGTAAAACGGCGCAGCCAACGGTTTGCCCACTAAATCCACAGTATTTAACATGAATTCAATAAAACGTCGGCACGCTACCGGATCACCGGCCAACAACAAGGCTTCTGCTGCATACGAAGCATCACGGACCCAGACAAACCGGTAGTCCCATTGTCGACCCGCTCCCACAGCCTCCGGCAGCGATGTGGTCGCGGCCGCTAATAACGCTCCATTTGTACGGTACATGAGGCCCCTAATCACTAACATACTCCGGTTAAATGCCTCGGGGTGAGGTCCGTCATAAGGGAGCAGGCTTCGTTGCCAAAACTTCCGGGTGGCATCTTCGACGTTTGGCGCATGAGCCAGCGGTTCTTGTAGCCAGATGCGATCTCGTTCGTAATCTTGCCCATAGCGCAGAACTACGACAACTTGCCCTGGGCCAATTTCCCAATGATCCCGACGAGCAAGTTTTTTCATCGGCCCTTGAATCGTCAAAACTACCACTTCAGGTCCCGCCGGATGGCGAAAAATAGCGCCATCGTCAACGATTTCATAGGCTGAGCCCGCCGCGCCAAAAGAAAAAGTCGGACGGCAAATCAGTGTTAACGGAATATCGGCATCCACAACCCTCCACAGCGCCGCACGTCCAATGGGGAGAAAATCCCGCAGTTGTGCCTGACCCTGCTCGGTGTGGAAAGTTGTGACGACAATATTCGTGTTCTCGCCATAGACTTGTTCACTCTCAAAATCATCGCGGGGCTGGATGCTAAAAAACCCGCCCCGGGTTTTATCAAGCATGCGGCAAAAAATCGCATCACTATCAAAGCGAGGAAAGGGCAGCCATTCAATAACCCCGTCGGGGGAGACTAAAGCCGATGTATAACTATTGGACAAAAACCCATAAAACAACGGCTGAGACACGATAAGCGCTCCCTTCTAGGCGCATTGCAATGCGGATATGTCTCGCTATACACGCGCCTCTTTTCTACCTTACCGCACTTCCTCGCCAGAAGATACCAGTGTCCGGTATTGGCTTTACGGCTAAAATTCCATGAAGTATAGCACACCCATGATACAATGATCCCACAGCACTACGGACTAGGAGGCCTCATGAGTTCACTCAGACACCCCACCACCTGTCGTTACCATTTTTTCATATACTGCCTTTTGGACGACCATGGCAACCTTGCTCACTAAAGACCGTCCGTTATGGGCTCAAGGACGTATGATTGCCATTGTCAACCCGCATGCGGCGTCGGGACGGGCTCTACGTACATGGGAGGGGCTTAAGCGCGTGGCCGATACTTGGCACATGTCTTTAGCAACATGGCAAACAAAGCGTCCTAAGCACGCGACGCAGCTTACTCAACGTGCCCTTGAGCTCAATGCATCAGCGCTTTTTGTTATTGGTGGAGATGGCACGCTTAATGAAGTAGTCAACGGCCTTATGGCTAACCGGAATCGCCCGTTACCGGTCCTGATTTTAATCCCCGGAGGAACGGGTTCGGACTTTAGCCGGACGCTCTATGCCCCAGAGCTCAGGCATCTTTCCCCCCAATTGTTCTGGGAAGGGATTATGTCTTGGCCTGTCGTCTATGCGGACATTGGACAGCTGACACTTCAAGGGCCCGGCGGTATCGTGCAAAAATACTTTGCGAACGTTGCAGATGTCGGGTTAGGCGGTGTTACGGCATCCTACGTTAATCATCATAGCAAGCGGTTGGGCGGCCGAGCATCCTTTATCGTAGGCGCGTTCAAAGCCTACCAAATATTTCACCCCCAAGCACTGACGCTCACGATCGACGGATACCAAACACAGATGAGTCCCTTGACTGTCGTTATGGCTAACGGCGCATATTTTGGGGGAGGCATGTGGATTGCGCCTACTGCCCGCATTGATGACGGCGTATTAACGGTCATCTTAGTCGATAATGTTCCGCGTTCATTCTTTCTCCGCCACTTCTTGCAAGTGTACCGTGGACGGCATACCACCCTTCCCGGTGTACGCGTCATGGAGACTCAAGAACTGCGAATCGATGCCAATACTCCCCTCCCTCTCGATATTGACGGCGAGGATTTACTCACCAAGCATATTGAATGCCGGATTATCCCTGCCATTTTGCCAATTCTTAGACCAATCACATGAACTGGAGTTCTTTACTGTCCATGAATTTTCTCACGGCCCTTGAGGTGGTCAGGAGTGCGCTTGGCGCGTACCGCCATCATTTCGCTGACAATGCTAATGGCGACCTCTTCCGGCGTTTCGGCTCCCACATCCAATCCCACGGGAAAAAACGCCACATGAGGTTCGAATTGCCTATTAATATGTCGTAACATCTCTTGGGTGCGGCTTAAGGGCCCCAAAACTCCAACATACCGAGGCTGAGACCGTAAGGCCAAGTCTAGGCAGTGTTCATCACGGTCTTGATGATGGTTCATGATTACCCAATAGGCATGGGGCCAACGCTCGGCATCGACATGCTGCGCATCTTGATTCACCCATTCGACGGCTTGCGGGAAGACTTGGGGATTATTAAACATTCTGCGCGGATCCAACACACTGACTTCAAAGCCGGCTTGTTGTGCCAAGGCGACCAACGGTTTGACGTCATGTCCGGCCCCTGTTACCACCACTTTTTGCGGCGGCGTCAAATGGTCTAAGACCCATCCCTCTCGGACGACCGTTTGACCTTCTCCCACGGGCACGACAGAAGGCAACGGCGAACCTGAAAACGTCGTAATAACGGAACCCGCCTGTAAAAACCTCTCGGGGCCGTTCAGCTCAACACCAAGAACAAAGGGCGCATCCTCTTCCAGCAGACGGCCAAAGGCTTGCCAAAACGGATGGGCCACATCAATAGCCGCAACCCAGACATCGATTGCGCCTTTGCACCCAATGCCAAGGCCCCACATATCTTCTTCGGTTAAGTCATAATGGCACAGCATCGATTCTTTTGTGTTCATTAAATCTTGCGCATGCGCGAAAATATCCCCCTCAAGGCAGCCCCCGCTTAAGGTGCCCGCCATTTGCCCATCGCTCGCCATCATCATCTTCGCACCCGGCCGCCTATAAGCCGAACCCGTCACTGCCGTAATCATCGCCATACACACCTTGTGTCCGCTCGCCTGCGCCGCGCTCATAAGGTGCCAAAGATTTCGCGCTTCGCGTAGCTGGGACATCATCACGCCTCCTTGGCCTGCAATGCCGCTTCTTTGGCCATAGCCGAAAAAAACTGATTGACAATGTAGGTGGCGACACCTGATAACATGCGTTGCCCGACTTGCGCAATGGGCCCCCCAACTTGCGCTTCCCCCTGGTAAGTGACCAGGGCAGCTTGGTCTTGGGAGGAAAAAACAACGTCCATATGCACTTCTACAAATCCTCCAGGACCCTGTCCCGTCATAACCAAGCGATAGGACTGGGCCTTGATGGGATCTCTAATCTCCATACGTCCTTGATATTTGCCCTTGATAGACGCCACCCCTATCTCCATCTCTGCCGCATAGACACCTTCTTCTAATGGTTCCAGCGCCTTAAGTCCTGGCATAGTCCGCACTAAGACAGCCGGATCCATAAAGAGCCTGTAAGCCATCTCGGGGGAAACGCCAAGCCGTTTATGTCCATCGATTTTCATCATAATCTCCCTTCTAAAGAACCGTCATATTATGTTAACCGTGCCCACGCTCTGACACAGTCATCGAGACTGCCGGCTGGTTCGATGCGTGCCGCAAATTGTGCCAAGGCCCGCCCTGTATCCGTCGCAATGCGGTAGCCATCACGCCCTAGCCAAGGGTTCCACCAGACCACACGGTGGGAGCGTCTTGCAATGTTTCCCAATATCACCCCTAAGCCATCGGCTGGCAGCGCATCATAGCCGTCCGTGATGATCACCACATCGCTCCGCGTCGTCGTATGCGTTTGCAAGATTTTAGACAGCGCCCGGGCCGCCATGGCAAATTGCGTGCCTCCTCGTAAATCGTGGGCCATCTCAAACACAGCTTCATAGGCATGCGCCTGGTTCGCAATTTGTAACGCGGCCGTCACATTAGTGAGACGGGTGCTGAAAATGACCACTTGCAGCCGATTTTTTGTGGCCACTAGCGCATGCAGAAATTGAAAATACATGGCCATAAAGCCATCCATCGAACGGCTCGCGTCCCACACAATCCATGTCGGACGCATGGCCGTGCGCTGGGTTTGGTGCCACAGAGTCATAATTTCGGAGCGCCCCCGGTTCTTGCGCAAGAGTCTCGACAAATTCCACAATCGACCACGACGCGCATCTCTTCTACGGTAAGCTCGCATGACGTGTGGCGGCACCGCCAGTAAACGTCGTCGCCATAAATTATCCACGACGGTATGTGTGGGACTTTGGGCCCCATGGACTTCCTCGTCACTGGCTCGACCACTATGCGTCAACACGGTACGATTGCTCATGGTCAATGAGAGAGACATAGAGGCGTCAATCCAACTGACCCAAGTCCGTCCTTGTTCGGGCAAACCGATGCCCGACAGCCAGCGGTCACCGAATGGCGCTGCCGGAGTGATCCCCGCTAAAAAAGCGGCAAAATACGCATACGCCCGGTTAAATAACACCCGTTGCTCAGGCGATGAAATCCAAAGGGCCGACAGGACCGCATGCACACCAGGAAGCGAAAAGTCTTGGGTTAGCGCCATAGCCCGGGCAGCCAAGACCACATCTTCCACACTCAACGAGAATCCCCACTTACGTAAAGCCCGCGCAAACACCCCTAGATTCTGAGCCGCCCTATCCTCATCCATGAGCAATTTCCTGGAGAATGGTGGTTACGGCCTGATGGTCCGCTTGCCCCATATCTTCACGGTATTTCAAAACGCACCCCAACGTCCTCTCGACAGCCTCTGCCGAAAGGGTCTCAACCCCAAGAACTTCGAGCGCAGAAGCCCAGTCCAATGTCTCGGCCAACCCAGGGGGCTTTTGCAACGTCTTCGTTCGTAGACACTGCACATAGCGGACGATGTGCTCCGAAAGGCTAGGATTTAACTGCGGCATGCGTTCACGCAAGATGGCCATTTCCCTTTCATAAGTTGGGTAATCCAACCACTGGTACAAGCACCGTCTTTTCAGGGCATCGTGCACATCGCGTGTGCGGTTCGACGTCAGAATCACAATGGGACGCTCGACCGCTTGAATTGTTCCGAGTTCCGGTATGCTAATTTGAAATTCCGAAAGAACCTCTAGCAAAAACGCCTCAAATTCATCATCACTCCGATCAATCTCGTCAATAAGCAGGACAGGCGCCGGCCCATTGGGACGAATTGCCGCATAAAGGGGCCTTTTGAGCAAGAAATCCTCGTGATACAGCGATTGTTCGAGGGTATCGCGGTCATCTCCATCCAATTCGCGAATGCGAATGTGCAAGAGCTGCCGCGGATAGTTCCATTCATACAGCGCGCTTTCACGGTCAATGCCCTCATAGCATTGCAAACGGATTAAGGGAACGTCCAACATTTGGGCAACGGCTTGAGCCAGGGCGGTTTTCCCGACCCCTGGCTCTCCCTCTACAAAAAGTGGACGCTCAAGCGCAATGCTTAAGAATACTGCCGTGGCTAACGCAGAGTCTGCCAAATAATGCTGTGCGCGCAAGCCCGCTATGACATGGTCAACACTTTGCGGTTTTCTGCCCATAGCGCTCAGCCTTGATTACCTAATGCCGCAAGCGCGCGCGTCACATAAACACGACATAGATTGGCTTTATAGCCATCATCATCGTCGTCAAACGACTGGTCACTCGCCACCTGTTCGGCGGCCTGCAATATGACATCACGCGTAAACGTCTGACCTACCAGCATCTGCTCGGCACTAAAGGCCCGAAACGGCACCGAGCCTATGCCGGTTATCGCTATACGGCAGGAGTCAACCTGCGCGTCCCTTAGGACAACCCATGCAGCAACGCCAATGATGGGATAGCCTGAAGCCAGATGAGGACGTTTGAGATATATGGACCGGGCCCCTTGAGCCATTCGTGGAATGCGAATCGCTGTCAGCACTTCACCTGGGGCCAATGTCGTAATAAAAGGCGCTAAAAAAAAGGAATCAATATCTTCCCGCCGCTTTCCCGCCGGTCCGGCAATCTCCAACTCAGCCCCCAAAGCTAGTAGGGCTGCAGGCAGATCAGCGGCCGGATCCGCATGACATAAACTGCCACCAATGGTCCCTCGGTTGCGCACTTGTAAATCCCCAATGACCCGCGCTGCTTCGGCAACAAGCGGAGCGGCCAAAGCCACTGATGGATCACGGACAAGTTGCACGTAACGGGTAAATGCCCCAACCCGAAGTTCGTTATCACTTAAGACGATTCCTTGCAACTCAGGAATCTGGCCAATGTCAATAAGATGAGACACGGTGGATAAGCGCAGCTTCATTAAAGGCAATAAGCTATGGCCACCTGCTAATATTTTGGTATTATCCGGGTCTTCTTGTAACCACTCAATGACGTCTTGGACAGAATGCGCATTCCGGTAATCAAATGGCGTCGTGAACATGCATGTGACCTCCTTTGGACGCAATAGCCTGCCACACCTTGCGAGGGGTTAACGGCATCGGTAGATCTTGAATCCCAAAAGGTGCGAGGGCGTCCATGACCGCATTCACCACGGCAGGGGTGGAAGCAATCGCCCCCGTTTCCCCCACCCCTTTAACTCCTAAAGGATTGTGGGGTGAAGGCGTTGTCGTATGTGCGGTTTCAAATTTCGGAAAGAACCGCGCTTTAGGCATGGCATAATCCAAAAATGATCCCGTCATCAATTGCCCATTGGTGTCATATTCCACGCCTTCGTACAGCGCTTGCCCGATGCCTTGGACTAGCCCTCCATGAATCTGCCCCTCGACAAGCATGGGATTAATCACGACACCCACGTCATCGACCGCAACATAGCGCATCAATTCCACGTCACCCGTATCGGGATCCACTGAGACGATAGCAATGTGCGTACCAAATGGGTAGGTAAAATTTTCCGGATTGTAAAAAGCCGTGCCTTCCAACGCCGGTTCCATGCCCGCAGGCAAGCTCCACGCCAAATAGGCATCAAGCGCGGCTTCTTGAAATGTCACAGCACGTGCTGGCAATCCCTTGACCGAAAAGATTCCCTGCTCAAATTCCACATCATCTTCGCCCACTTCAAGCTTATGCGCCGCGATTTTTCTCGCCTTCGCAATCACCTTTTGATCTGCTAGATGAATAGCCGCACCCCCAACGACCGTTGTCCGCGACCCATAAGTCCCCCACCCCATGGCAATTTTGCTCGTATCGCCGTGAACCACTTCAATATCTTCTGGGGGAACGCCAAGCTCCTGGGCAACGATTTGCGCAAAAGTCGTTTCCTCACCCTGACCGTGTGGTGAAGCCCCTGTAAATACCGTCACTTTTCCGGTCGGGTGCACTCGCACCGTGGCACTTTCCCAAAGTCCCCCTTGAAACCCTACAGCCCCTGCCACTTCAGAAGGCCCTAATCCACACATCTCCACATAGGTGCTGAACCCAATACCAATATATTTGCCTTGCTGGCGCAGATTTTCTTGTTCACGCCGAAATGCCGCATAATCGACAATCTCTAGCGCCTTGGCCAATGCGCCTTGATAGTTGCCGCTATCATATTGCAGACCGAAAGGATTCGTATAGGGAAAAGCTTCCGCGGGGATTAAGTTGATGTTGCGCACTTCTAACGGGTCTTTGTTAATGGCGTGAGCGTATAAGTCCACCATTCGCTCAACCAAAAACGTAGCTTCTGGGCGCCCGGCGCCCCGATACGCATCGACAGGTGTCGTGTGCGTCAGCATCCCATAGACCTCCGCCGAAGCTTGCGGAATCGCATAGGCCCCATTCACGATGAGTCCAAATAAAATGGTGGGAACACCAGGCGCTGCGGTCGATAGATAGGCCCCTAAATTGGCATAAGTCTTGACGCGAATAGCTTCGATGCGCCCATCTTTTGTCCCCGCTAACGCCACCTCTTGCACATGATCGCGCCCGTGACTGGTCACGGTAAAGTTTTCTGTACGGGTCTCTGTCCATTTCACGGGCCGATTGAGCCGACGTGCCGCCCATGATACGATGATTTCATCCGGATAGCAGGAAATTTTACTACCAAAGGCGCCTCCGACATCAATCGCCACAACGCGCAATTTATGTTCCGGAATGCCCAAAATTCCAGACATGAGCAAACGATGAATGTGAGGATTTTGGGTCGTCGCCCAAAGGGTCAGTTCTTCGGTTGCCGGATTCCATTGTGCCACCGCTGATCGCGGCTCCATGGCATTAGGCACAAGCCGTTGTTGTCGAAATTCTTGACGCACGACGACTTCGGCCCGGTTGAAGATCTCCTCCACATCCCCTCCGACTTTCCAATGAAAGGCAACGTTTCCCGCAATATCTTCATGAACTAAGGGGGCTCCCTCTTGAGCGGCAGCAAAAGGATTGGTCACAGCGGGCAAGGACTCATATTCCACCTCTACAGCATCGACCCCGTCCCTGGCTTGTGCTGGTGTCTGAGCAATGACGACAGCCACGCCGTCTCCTTGATAGCGCACCATATCGACAGCCAAGGCTGGATGAGGGGTCATTTTCATTTCGGAGTCGGGGGGAATCCACGCAGTGGGAATGAAACCCACCTCGTCTTTCAAATCAGCGCCCGTAAAGGCGGCGACAACACCCGGCATTTTAAGCGCACGACTTACATCCACTTTAACAAGACGCGCATGCGCATGCGGACTGCGAACAATCCCCGCATAGAGCATGCCTGGCAATTTTATATCATCGGTATATTGACCTTTTCCACGGATTAAGCGAACATCTTCATGCCGCTTTAGTGCACTCCCGATTACATCAGCCACTGCACATCCCTCCTGGGCATTCACAAATTAACCGATTTTCGTTTCCCGTTCCTCCGTTTGGCGTTCGTCCATAATTTCTTGCGCCCTCTGCACAGAACGCACGATAGTCTCGTACCCCGTACAGCGACAGAGCAGCCCATCGAGCGCATCACGAATATCGGTTTCAGAAGGATGGGGGTTTGTTGAAAGCAGATACGAGGCCGTCAACATGGCACCAGGCGTGCAAAAACCACATTGCAACCCATGTTTTTCCCAAAATCCTTGTTGCACAGGATGCAATACCTCTTGTTCTAAGCCTTCGATAGTGACCACTTCCGCACCATTTGCTTGCACCGCCAACACGGTGCAAGACTTCACCGCGTCGCCATTTAACAACACCGTACACGCACCACATTGTGAGGTATCACACCCGACATGGGTGCCGGTTAAACCCGCTTCGTCCCGTAAAAAATGGACCAGGAGAGTGCGGGGCTCCACCGAACGCGTGATTGTTATTCCGTTTACCGTCATCGTGACAGACACTTGGCTAATCTCCACACGACGTCCCCCAATCATGGCTATCAGATTTGTACAACTAGTCCGATGGTATCACACCTACTAAATTGAAACAATAATCAAACACGTTATTATTCAAATCGACAATCCCATCAAATTCAACATTATTCGACAAACCACGAAGGGAAGTTTAGCGTGTGAGCTTATCCAACAGACACAAAAACCGCCATCTCGAAGGATGGCGGTTTAAAAATCCAAAAGAAGTCCCACACAATTATTCGAGCGAAGCTATATCTCCCTCCGGCAACAAGGAAGATATCTGCCCCGGCGAAGCCGCCTCTACCGTCCGCAACTTGCGCTCAATCGCGCGAGAACGAGTCCGGGCCGTATCAATGGTATTGCTCGCCTCTTGCAGTTTCTTTTGAGTCTTTTCGAGAATATCGCCAAATTTTCCAAACTCCGTTTTAACCGCCCCTAAGAGAGACCAGACCTCACTCGAGCGTTTTTGAATGGCCAAGGTGCGAAAACCCATTTGCAAACTATTTAACAGCGCTGTAATCGTCGTGGGTCCTGTGACAATGACATGGTACTCACGCTGCAACGCTTCCCACAGACCCGGCCGTCGTAGAATTTCCGCGAATAATCCTTCCACAGGAAGGAACATAATAGCAAAGTCGGTCGTGTGCGGAGGATTGATATATTTTTCTTGAATGGCTTTGGCTTCGTGGCGGACCCGATTTTCCAACATTTTTCCTGCTTCTGCCGCCACGGCTCCGTCTCCCGCTTCTTCGGCATCCATTAATTTTTGGTAATCCTCCAAAGGAAACTTGGAGTCAATCGGCAAAAGGACTTGTTTGGCATCATCATCTTTTCCAGGCAGAAAAATGGCAAAGTCGACGCGTTCAAGCGAGTCGGCCCGTACCGCGACGCTGCGCTGATATTGTTCGGGACTGAGCGTTTGTTCTAAAATATTGTCTAACTGAATTTCTCCCAACGTCCCGCGCGTTTTTACGTTAGCCAATACCTTCTTAAGATCCCCAACTCCCGAGGCTAGAGTCTGCATTTCCCCTAGTCCTCTATGCACTTGTTCTAAGCGTTCGCTGACCAGCTTAAACGATTCTCCGAGCCGTTGTTCCAGCGTTTGATGGAGCTTTTCGTCAACAGTGACCCGCATTTGTTCGAGTTGTTTATGATTGTCTTCCTGCAGTGCTGAGAGTTTCTGCTCCACAGTCGTGCGCATCTGTTCCAGTTTTGTTTCATTCACCGTCGTCAAATCCGCCAGTTGCTTGGAAAACGAATCTAAAAGCCCTTTATGTTGGGTAGCCATTTCACTAATGGCCGCAATCGTGTTTCGGTAATGAGCTTCCAACGCGTGCTGAGTCTCTTGGGAGAACGCATCAAAGCGATTCTTATCCGCATTGGCCAAACTTGACAAATTACTGGCGATAAACTGTTGAATGGTATGGAGAGCTGTTTGTTGCTCCCTAGACTTATCACCTAAGGTCACAAGCAGCGCATCCCCTAAACGCTTGAAGGCCTCTTGCACTTCTTCACGAGTCATTTTTGCGCTAAGGCTGGACTCTGTGCGTCCTTGCATCAATTCCTCACGAACGGCTTGCTCAACCGTCTTTTGATATTGCCCGATCACATCAGACACACGACCGTTCGAACGATATTGGATTAAGAGAATCATAACGATAATGTTTAACACTAACGACAGAGCCACTAAAATTTCCAAGAGCGTCAATCGATTTCCCCTCTTCTCACGCCGTGTTGCGAATTTCTTTCAAGTATACAATGCAACCATCACGTACGCAGTTAAAGCTTCCCTCGAATACCATATAACCCAAGGCCTGGTCGCCGCGAAGAAGTATAATCAGACTTATCCGGAGCACCCGTCCAAAATAGCCAGATTTAACCGTGTGCCGTCTTAAAATGCTGTGCTACCATAGTACTAACGTTTAATAACTACCACCAATAAGGGGTGTTCGTTATGAATATGGGGTCTCCCTTACCACCCGCATTTGCTGAAGCGGAATTTTACCATATTTTTTTCGTGTTATTAGCTATCGTCGTCGCGGGCGGCCTAATTATCGGTATCCGGGCATACCGTTTAGGCCACAAAACCATAGCTTCGCCATACCCAGCGGCTCACGAATGGTTGATGCGCGGCATTGGGGCACTATGGCTTTTAGATGGTCTGTTGCAAGCGCAACCGCTCATGATTACGCGTTTCATCGGCGGATTTCTTGCACCTATGCTGCAAGGACAACCTGCACCTGTTGAATCCCTAATGAATATTAGCATTCGGCTATGGGCTATCAACCCTGTACTTTGGAATGAATTCGCGACATGGATTCAGATCGGCATTGGACTCACCATGTTGTTTGGAGCTGGCACTATTTGGCGTCAAGTCGGACTATGGACCTCATTAGCGTGGGGACTCATTGTATGGGTCGGAGGCGAAGCCTTTGGCAGCCTATTTGTCGGCGGCAATTGGCTAAGCGGTTCCCCTGGCTCGGTTCTCTTGTATATGCTTGCCGCCATTCTTCTCCTCGCGCCCGCGACTTACTGGAATTCTCCCCGCGTGGCTAAGGTCTTAAGGCTCTCAATGATTGGCTTGTGGACGCTTTCAGCTTTTCTACAAGCTTGGCCGGCTGCTGGGTGGTGGCATGGTCAAAACCTCGCTTCGTACGTCTTGAGTATGGCTTCAATGCCGCAACCTGCCATCTTTTCTGCTCCTCTCTTTGCCTGGGCTAAATTATTGGGTCAGTCTCCTGCCTTATGGAACGGTATCTTAGTCGGCGTGTTTGCGGTATTGGCTGTCTTGTGGGCTCTCAAACCACGTTCTGGGTGGACGTGGTGGCTCACAGCCCTTGTGACCTTTGCCACTTGGTGGTTGGGCCAGGATTTTGGCGTGCTTGGTGGCATGGGAACCGATCCTAATAGCGGCGTTGTGGTGTTAATCGGACTGGTTGTCTACGCACAAGTCGTGCAACTCCCCTTATTCCATTGGGTATCACACCACGAACCCGCCGTGGAGCATTCCGCGTTATGAGTACGGACAAGAAAAAACTCGTATGGCCATGGATCGCTGCCCCAGCAGCGATTGTGGCCGGATTGGCAGCCGGTCATTTTTGGGTCTCTTCGCCCTCCACGACCCTATCAGCGGCGGCTACCCAGGCATTAGCCGCCGACGGCATGACGCCGGTCAACCATGTGCCGGCCCCTAATTTTCACCTGGTCAACCAAAACGGCCAGCCTGTCAGCTTAAGTCAATTTCGCGGTAAAGCGGTCGTCATGACCTTTTTGGACCCAGTATGCTGGTGGGATTGTCCGATCGATGCCCAAGAAATGGTCGACATGAATCACCTCCTTGGGCCCAAACTAGCGTCACGTGTGGCATTGGTCGCGGTCGTGGCAAACCCCGAGTACCATAGTATTTCCGATGTCCAGGCGTTTGACAAAGAGCATGGTCTAACTCATGTAAAAAACTGGACGTATGCTACCTCATCGTCGTTGAGCACGCTGAAAACCATTTGGCACCAATATTTTGAGTACGTGAATGCCCCGAAATATGGCATGGTCCAACACACTGATGTGTTTTGGCTCATTTCGCCCAATGGGCAAGAGGAATGGCTCAGCGATCCCAGCGCACGTACGCAATATATTGGAGGCACGTCCCAATTGCTGGCCACGTACGTCGCCAAAATGTTACATGCGTCGTTGCCGCCCCAGACTCTAAAAACTTCCAGCCTGGGGCACGGGATATGGCAGCCCATGGGCCTATCATACGCCTTAAGCGCACAAAATCTTTCCCAAGGATGGGCTCTTTACCCCTATCAAGGGTATCGCGGCTTAGGTCACACCGTCAGTGGCGGTTCAACATGGCATTTTGCCACGCCCTTAGGAGAAACAGAGCGAGGCGGCATCGAGATTAATAGTCTCAATCCCTCCACCGCTTGGTTGATGATTGGTGCGTATGGACTACAACCGGACCCTATGGTCCGCGTGACCACCAACAGCGGAGCCTCGTGGAGCACTGCATGGCCGGTACCGGGGGCGATTCCCCCAGAAGCCATTCACCCTCTGGCAGCGACCTCATCTAACTCTGCCTGGATATTGGCTAATCACAAGCTTTTAGAGACACAAAATCAGGGTCAAAACTGGACCACCGCCGCATCACATGCCCCCTGGGTAAAAGATGAAACGCTTTCTGCTCAGACTGCCCAGTCGCTATGGGTCACGGGAATGGATAAAGCCAGTCACCATGTCTCTATTTGGCATTACACCCATGGTTGGCATGCAGTGTCCGTGCCGGTCCCAACCGCATGGAACGGTTTAGGGGTCGTTGCTTCAGCCCCCGAGTGGAGCTCGTCTACAGACGGGGGCATGGCGTTATCCGTCACCATTCATGGTCGTCAATCCGTCGTGTGGGATGCCACAACCAATGCTGGGGCTTCATGGCATTTGGTCTCACCCACCGCAACCATTACCGGCAACCCTGCGGCAAGTGTGCGTGCCGACGGCAACACCGTCTACGCGTTGCAAAAAAATGGCTCGCAAACTCAAGTCATCTCATGGCAACCGGGGCAGACAACGTGGACCCCTGTGGGCACTCCACTGCCGAATCAGCAAGCAGGCGTAGCATTGGCGGTGCCCTCTTCGGGCATTCTTTGGGTAATGAGCCCGGATTCTCCGGTTCCCGTTGTCTGGACAAGTACCAACAACGGCGCAACATGGGTTAAATCGGGCGCTGTGTAAAGATATCACGGACAAAACCTCATTGTGGATGGGAGGGACAACAAAGCATGCCATGGCGCGAGCGTTTGAGGATAGGAACAGGCGCTTTATGGATCATTTCGGGGCTACTCATGTTTCAGCCGCTTATCCGTAGCCCTCTGTTCTTTACCGATGTGCTAGCTCCTGTGGCTGAAGCATGGCAACCTTTTGTTATTCGTGCGCTTTTACGCACTGGGGACCGTTTGTGGCTCACCGCCCCGCACCTCTGGCCTCTGCTAATCGGGGTGGGAGAAGTTTTGAGTGGCATTGGTTTACTGTGGCATCCTACAAAATGGGGATGGCTAACGCGTCTAAGCGCGTGGATACTAGTGCTATGGAGCATCGTCGTCTGGGTTATGGGAGAAGGCTTCGGAAGTTTGTTTAATGGAACAGGCAGCGTGCTCGACGGTACCCCAGGCAACGCCTTGCTTTACGGAATTTGCACAGCCTTGTTACTGATTCCCATCGATTTCTGGGATAGCGGGCAAGTGGCCCACCGCGTCCGCCAAGCCGTGGGGTGGATATGGATTATGATGGCGGGTCTTCAAGCATTACCAGGCGCTGGATTTTGGCACGGTTCAAGGCTAGCCGAGCTGTTTGGGCTCGTTACCATGAACGGTGCTGAGCCTGCATGGCTTCAACAATGGATTAATGAGGGAGTCATGTGGAGCTTTCATGATCCAGCGCTGGTCAATTTGCTTCTCGTCATCATCATGCTAGGGCTAGGTCTAGCGTGGCTTGTCAATTGGCGTTATGCTCCCCTCGCGACGACGTTATGGGTGCTATGGATTTGGATGATTCCGCAAGCATTTGGCGCCTTGATGACCCACCTGGCTCCCACAGTGGGGATGATAGGGCCGTGGCTGCTGCTTATTGGCTTGGCGCGGCACGATCGTAAATCCCTGCGGCAGTCTTCTCCCGCCGCTAAGCCCACCATTGCATAGCTATGAAGGAGAAGACTTTGCGTATGCGCCTTGGTCACAACGTCTCAACAATACTCATTAAGGCCCTCGGATTCGGCATTCTGATTGTCGGCTACGCTTTAATGGTCTCGGCTTGGGTGACCCGCGGTATTGTGTCAGCCGATCGATCAGGATGCCTTGGGCCGCACATTACCACCGCATGGGGCCTCAGCGTATTAGGTATGATAGCCGCCCTACTCCTTATCTCGTCCGTTTCCTCGCTAATTCATACCGTGATGTCCGCATTCCTTCCCCATCAATCAGAACGGTTGCGGTGGCAAATAGCCCGAACGGTCGCTATCGTTTTTTTGGTAGGAAACGCCTTAGCGGGCTTGATTTGGACCAACCCGACTTTGGACTTATTTGTCGCCCTACACCGTCCCCTCCGTACAGAGGCTGACCTGTTGATTTTGGCCATGGGGTTTGCCGGAGGCGTGGCGTGGCGGACGTTATGGCCGAAATGGGCATGGCTTGGTCTAATCATCTCTATCATTATGACCTATATGGTATTAGCGAATACATTAAGTCGCCACGCATGGTGCTAAGGTAGTTGCACCTCCATCGTCGCGACCATTCACAGGGCACGGCGCCTAGTTTAAACGCACTAGGCGCGGTACTACTGCCTTTGGCACATTTACCCTCCTAACGAAGCATTTTTAGCGGCAATCGTCTTATGGTAGGGTCCATGTCATACAATGACCTAAGTGACCAAACTCGCCAAAAGAATGGAGTAAAGATGGCACATTATTCGGTGTTGTCACCGGGGCTACCGGTTCAGTTGACCGTCGGCACACAAACATGGCCGGCTACGGTGCGAGCTAGGCTGCCTGATCGTATCTACTTTGCGTTCGACGACCTTGTGCCCGAACTGTTTCAACATCCCCAGACGGCCACGGTACAGTGGCACAGCCCCCCATTAACGTGGCAACTGACAATTGAGGCTCAAGCCAGTCCCTTGGATGAGCGCCTTTTAACAGGTTTGTTGGTCAGCGCCCCGCGTCCCGTGGAACACCGCCAGTTCCGCCGTTTTCTATGGCAATGGCCCATCCGCATTCAGTGGGGATGGTGGCCCCGCCACGTCTTGGGGACGACCCGCGACCTCTCGACGGCCGGATGTCGCCTGCAAACATCCCGCCCTTTGCCGGATCGTCAAAACCTAACGGCTATCCTAAGTGGGCCCACGCAGGTATGGACCTGTCAAGCGGCTTTGCTGCGACAAACTGAAGAAGCCGCCAACACGTGGACCGCTGTCATTTTGTGGATGCCCGGCCTTCAAACTCCCGAATGGCAGCAGTGGATTGCGCAGCAAGGATAATCTAAACTCCCCATTCTGTTCTATTCCTTCGTCGCCCTTGCCAAAAACGGCTCGGGCGAACTTTTCCCCTTACAAATTTTGATAACCATCTACATGGAAAAAATTTCTTATGGTATCATTGGCGTTATCTTTACTAAACACATATCTTTTTGAATACTGTGTGATGTTTCACCATTTATCATTCGTTCTAAGGGCATACCCATAGGAGGCTGACCGTGAAAAAACAGAAGTGGACAATGCTCACATTGATCTGGCTCATGATGTTTGTGGCCTACCTCGACCGTATTAATATTTCGGTCGCAGGCCCGACCATTATGCACTCGTTGCACATGAGCCCCGCCGTATTTGGTGTTGTGCTGTCATCATTCACCTTCGGGTACGCGTTATTACAAATTCCCGGCGGCTATTTTGCTGACCGGCTTGGCGCTCGAAAACTCTTAGTAATTGCCCTAATTTGGTGGTCTGTGTTTACGGGCATGACGGGACTAGTCTTTTCTGCAGGATTACTCATTGTGGTCCGGACACTATTTGGTGTCGGAGAAGGGCTGGAAAACGGCGCCCAATTCAAGTTGATTGGAGACTTCTTTTCATCTGAGGAACGCTCATCGGCCAATGGCTTATTTCTCACCGCCATCGCCTTAGGGCCAGCCTTTGTGGCTCCCGTCTCCACGTGGCTCTTAGCGCAAGTAGGATGGCATGGCCTTTTTCTGTGGTTTACGGTTCCCGGCATCATTATGGCGATTTTAATTTGGAAGCTCATCCCGACCACGCCAGACGGTGGGGTCGTGCATACCGAAGTGCGAAATAAGCACGGGCACCCCGCCAACTGGCGCCAGATTCTCGGTCAGCCCGGTATTTGGCTTGTTTTTCTGGCGTACCTCTTCTTTAATATCGCATTCTGGGGATTCTTGGGCTGGATGCCCAGCTATCTCTCGCTAAGCCGGCATATCAATCTCGCGGCCCTGGGTTTTGATGCATCAATTCCTTATGTTGCAGGATTTTTCGGCCTCATTATTATTGGATGGCTTGGCAACAAAGTATTTTACCGAACCCGCGCATTGCTTGTCGCTTTTAGCTATTTGCTCTCCGGTTTCTTTCTTTACATGGCTTATAGCGCCCACTCTGTCAATTCCAGCGTGATCGGATTGTCTGTTGCTGCATTCTTTCTATTTGGCGGCTTCGGACCTATTTGGGCCATTCCCTTGGATCTCATCCCTGATGCTTTACGAGGTACATTTACCGGCTTTGTTAATTTCGGTGGGCAAATTGGAGGATTTGTCGCTCCCATTGTCGTCGGCATAATTGTCAGCACAACGCATTCGTTTGTCGGCGGATTCTTGTTCATGATTGGCGGACTCATCTTAGCCGCTATCAGCTTGATCTTGCTGCAAATGATTACCCGCCCCCGCATGGGTCACGCATATCAAGCCAAGGCTTCCTAAAGCGCAGAAGAAAGATCCGGCGGTGAAGCCTAGTTGCTCCGCCGGGTCTTTCAAACCTCTATGGAGGGCAGCGCATATCGCCCCTCTCCTACCGATCGAATTTTTTGATCCTCTGCTAAATATTCCAAATGAGCCATCACCATTAAGGTTCCAACCTTTTGCAACGGCTCCGGATAAATGCGCTCGGCTAATTCAGACGCGGATTGCGGCTTTTCACGCAGGGATTCCACAATTTGTTCCAAGCGTTGATAGCGGTGGGTACGGTATCCGGCAATGTACGCGTGCGGATTTTCAATTAGATCACCATGCGCCGGTGCCGCCAATTTGAGATCAAGCGCAGCCAATCGGTCCAATGTATCTAAGTAGGTGCGCAGATGTCCATGGGGCGGGATAATGATACTAGTGCTGTTTCCCAACAAATTATCCCCTGCCAATAACAGGCCTTGCGCTGGCACGTATACATTGACTTGACCGGGCGTATGCCCTGGAGCTTCTACGAGTATCACCCCCGGCGCAATTTCTAGTCGTCCCCCTTGAAGAACAATCTCCCGCCACTTTGGTAACGCGCGCAACCTTGTGGAAAGCAAAAAGAAATCGGCTGAATGCAGCCAAAGGTCACAATCCCACGTATCAACCGCCCAAACAGCACCCCCGACGTGATCCGCATGACCATGAGTCATATAGACGGCCTGTATATCAGGTTTTCCCAATTCCTCCCATGCCGACTGTAACACACGCGTGCCCTCTGGCATTCCATCTGCCGTATCTACAAGAAGCATCCCATCGCGGCCTTGAATCCAGTAGCAGTGGGTATGTTGATAGGGAGGAATGGTGGCCGATGGTACGGCTGTCTGCCAGACATTTGGGACGATTGGCGTCAAATAGCTTCCCAACTGATTATCCCCCCGTTATCGAAGACTTCCATCGTTGATGTATCATGCGTAGAATATATTGCGTGGGAATCGCTAGTTGCGCGGGCGCATAACGCGTTAGCGCCTCGTCAGGCGTAAACCACTCGCCCACCGCCACTTCTTGCGACAAGGCCATTGGTCCCACCTCGATATCCCACGGCACCAAAAAGAACGCCGTATCAAACCGCCTTGTGCGCGGCCCTAAGTCCGGGGTCGTAATGCGCCCTGCCACTTCGAGCTGGGAAATGTCGGGAATAAAGCCTTCTTGCTCCATCAACGTAGGCAATTGGTCTGTCTGAGCAAGAAGACGATGTTGAAGCCTCCTGGCATCAATCCCGTTAAGACGCGGCGCAGTGAGCGCCATCCCCGTTTCTTCCCATAGTTCCCGTATCGCCGTCACCGCCAATGCCGTCCAATCCTCCACGGAAAAAGGCTCATGTCTTTCCAGCAGGGGTTGCTTTCCCATCATTTGATGAAATTCTGGTGCCATCGCCGCTTGAAAGGCTTCTTGTTCAATAAACCCCGCGTCAAACGTCCGAGTGGGCAACGTCTTCGCCACGAGTTCGTCGGCCGGGTCTTGTTTGCCCCCAGGAAACACCCAAAAACCCGGAAAAGATTGGACCGTTTGAGAACGTTGTGTTAAAAACACTTCCATACGGCCTTGTTGATGGCGATAGAGAATTATGCTAGCGGCTCGTCGCGTAGCCATTGTGCCTCACCTCTTTAACCTCACAGCGATTGTCATTCACGTAACCAAATTATTTTTTCACGAGTCGCTCAACCCATTTACCAAGGCACCTCAGCCTCGATACAGTCACATAAATTGTACTATAAATCGAAGCGGTCCAAAGATGCCATTGCGCGATTACGCAGGAGCCGGATTTGTTGGCATTGGGGCTGGCTGTCAGGTACTTACAAGCCGTTCCCCCAAGAACCTTCTTCTCAACGTGCTTGCTCAAGAACCGAGATAGTAAATTAAGGAGAGGCTCCCACCTTCGCGGGAACCTCTTCCCCTTAAATCCTTAACCAGTCCGCACTCATCCGTGAGAGATTACGTAATCGAGTCTGAGACGAGCGGCTGATGCCATGGGTGTTTATTTCTGATAGGCTCGAACCTCATCCACCACGATGCCAATCTTTCCACGGGTATGCGTAGTCTCGCTCAAGCGGTGGGCCCGAGCAATCTGGGCAAGGGGAAATACTTGACCCACGACCGGGCGCATACGGCCTGTCTCAAACAATTGGCCCAATGCCGTAAGTTTTGCCCCATTGGGTTGCAAAAAGAACCATTCAGCCCGCACGTGGTGGGCTTCCGCTGTCGCAGGGTCTGGCATTTGCGCCACAGATACCAATATGCCTCCTGGTTTTAGCACCCCAAAACTTTTCTCTTGAACCGCTCCGCCCATTGTGTCAAGGACGACGTCAAAGTCGTGGTGCATCTTCTCGAACGACTGGGTCTCGTAGTCAACGGCTTCATCGGCACCTAAGTCCTTGACATAGTCCAAATTCGAAGCTCGAGCCGTCGTGACGACAAAAGTTTGATACGCCTTCGCGAGTTGAATGGCATACCCCCCTACGCCCCCAGCCCCCGCATGCACCAATACCCGCATTCCCGGCTGGATTTGCGCAATTTCCACCAAGGCCTCCCATGCGGTGAGTCCAGCGAGCGGAACACTGGCTGCCTCAAGAAACGTTAGTGTCGACGGTTTTGGAGCCACAAGTGATTCATCAATCACGACATAATCGCTATATGTACCCGGCCTTTCCGTAGCCGGCCGGCTAAAAACGCGGTCACCCACGCGAAAATTCTTGACGTCTGGGCCGACCGCCTCTACGATTCCCGCACTATCCCATCCTAAAATAGCCGGAAAAGTCAGAGGCAGCCGTTCCGCCAAGTACCCTTTACGAATCTTCCAATCAACGGGATTAACCGATGTGGCGAAGTTGTTTACAAGCACATCGTGAGGACCTAGCGGAATAGGCTCCATAACGGCTTCGCGAAACACTTCTGGTGGACCATACTGGTCAATGACCATCGCCTTCATTCCTCAACCACCTTTCGCCTCGTGAATCTCTTGTATTGTAGACCAAGCATGCACGATTCCCAAGCCTTTCGTTGAGTGCCGAACACCTCAAAAGCCGTGACTTTTCACCTTTGCGTCTTTTGCCGTACAATAGAACAATTAACTGACACTGAAGAGATAAAGGAGCCGTTCTTGTGACTGACCGTTACCGCTTATTAATCGCATGTCCCGACACCCCCGGCATCATCGCCAGTGTCTCCGATGCGCTGTGGAAGGAAGGCGCCAACATTACCAGTTTCGATCAATACTCCGAAGGGCTGGAAAACGGCATGTTTTACATGCGCGCCGAATTTGACGCAGCTCCCGGTACTGCTAAGCCATTAACATCGCGCTTTCAAGTCATGGCGGAAGCATACCGTATGCAGTGGACATTGGCATTAGCCAGCCGCCCGCAGCGCTTGGCCGTTTTTGTCTCCCGTGAAGATCACTGCTTAAACGAGTTATTATGGCAAACGCAGCGTGGCGACATCGCAGCTCATATTGCTCTCATCATCAGCAATCATGTCGATTTACAACCCCTTGCCGAGCGCTTTAATATTCCCTATTATCACATCCCCGTCACCCAAACAACGAAAGCCCACAGCGAATCCGAAGCCAGACGGCTGATTGAGTCCCATGATGCCCAAACCATTGTCCTTGCCCGCTATATGCAAATCCTATCAGAAGATTTTGTTTCGGCGTATCCGGAGCGCATCATCAATATTCATCACTCCTTTTTACCCGCATTTGTTGGGCCCAAGCCTTATCACCAAGCGTACGCCCGCGGTGTGAAATTAATTGGAGCCACGGCCCATTATGTGACCAAAGATCTCGATGCGGGGCCGATTATCGAACAAGATGTGCACCGTGTTGACCACAGACACCAACTCGAAGACCTCAAGCGATTAGGACGTCAAGTCGAACGCATGGTCTTAGCACGCGCCGTCAGCTGGCATGTCAGCGACCGCGTCTTGGTTTCAGGGAACCGAACCGTGGTTTTTCCTTTTTAATAAGAATGAAATCACATTCTTCCGGTGGCAAAAGCCTCTCGGCTGTGATCACAAGGCTAGCGCATGGACCAACCATTTGCGCTATTTAGTACAGAAGGAGCACCGACATGCGCACTGCTGGGATTATTGCTGGACTGGGTCCATTAGCCGGAGCCTACTTTTATCGGCGCCTTATTGAGTTAACCCCCGCCCACCGAGACGAGGACCATATTCCAGTCATCCTGCTCTCGTCCCCACAGATTCCAAGCCGCATTGCCCACTTAGAGCACCGCGGCCCTTCGCCTCTCCCGGCTCTGATTCATGCGGCCCAGACCCTTGTCCAAGCCGGGGCCGAATTCCTGGTTATGCCCTCAAGCACGACGCATGCTTACTATGATGCATTGTCCCAAGCCGTTTCCGTTCCTTGGCTCAACATGTTAGCCGTGGTTTCCGACACCATTGCGTCTCACGGCATCCACCGGTTAGCAATTATGGCGACAACACCCACGGTCCAGTATCATCTGTATGATTCACATCTCTTGGCACGCCAGATTACACCCGTTCTTCCTGATGCCACAAGCCAAATGGATATCATGAATATCATTGAGCGTGTCAAAGGACAAGATGACCTTGTAGCCTTAGGCCAGGCCCTGTATGAAATTGCCCAAAGGCCCTGGTCTGCTACGGCCGACGGATTGCTATTAGCGTGCACGGAAATCCCCGTGGTCTTTCCTGTGGCATCATGGAACCAGCCTGCTATCTTCAGCGCTACGGATATCCTAGCGCAACATACGGCCGCGTGGTCTGGTCTCTCCTAGGGGCAAGATTTCGCCGCCCAAGCGTGCGGCGCCATATTCGTTTCGGCTATAATTGAACCACGGTGTCCTCGTGCTGTTGGTCCCGTATTCGAAAGTCGTATGACTTCTTCCCTTGCATTTTCGGTCAAAGGCCTCATGGGCGTCGACCGTCTTTCCATGGCAATTCCCGAAAGGACGAATCTAAGTGCAAGTGTTTTCCGATTTGATGTGGTTTTTTAAAGAGCATCGCACACGATATCTGGTAGGAGTGGCTTTACTCGTCGTCGTCGCGCTAATTGCCCTGATCCCCCCCAAAGTGGTTGGGATCGTGGTAAATGAATTAGCTCACCACACGCTCACCCACAGACGGCTTGCATATGCACTTCTGGCCATTTTGCTATCCGCTCTAGCATCCTACGGTTTGCGGTATCTCTGGCGCATTTTGCTTTATGGAGGATCCATTCAACTCGCCACCGAGCTGCGTGACCGGCTGTATCACCATTTCACCCTCATGGCTCCGGAATTCTACCACGAACACCGCATTGGGGATCTCATGGCTCATTCGACGAATGACGTGCAAGCGATTCAAGAAACAGCCGGAGATGGCGTCTTAACTCTGGTGGACTCCATTACCACGGGAACCGTCGTGATTGCCACCATGGCGGTGACCATCAGTTGGAAACTCACAGCCATAGCTCTACTGCCCATGCCTTTGATGGCCTATGCGGTCTCGCGCTACGGCAAACTCTTGCATGAACGATTCGCCGTCGCACAAGCCGCCTTTTCCGACATCAACGACCGTGTCCAAGAATACGTATCCGGCATTCGAGTGGTGCGGGCGTTTGGTCAAGAAGCATGGGAACGCCAGCAATTTGTCCGCCTGTCGCGAGACGTCGTAGACAAGAACGTGGCTGTCGCCCGCATTGATTCCCTTTTCGATCCCACGATTTCGGTCATTGTAGGGCTGTCTTACTTTCTCTCCATCGCCTTTGGGGCCGACTTTATTGTCCATCACCAGATGAATATCGGGGAGTTGACAACATTTACGCTCTATCTAGGGGAACTGATCTGGCCGATGCTGGCCTTTGGGTTTCTCTTTAATATTGTCGAGCGGGGCAGCGCTTCTTATGAACGCGTGCAACGGTTGCTAGAAATTCCCCCGGCTATTCAAGACGCTCCGCATGCCGACACCCATGTCCCCACTGGGGATATTGTCTATGATCTCGAACGCTTTACCTATCCCACTCAGGACACTCCGGCCTTAAAACACATTCATCTCCACATTCGGCAAGGCGAAACCTTGGGCATTGTGGGGCGTACGGGCTCTGGAAAAACCACGTTGATGCGGTTGCTTTTGCGTGAATTTGACGTGGACCAAGGCGACATACGTATCGGCAATCGGTCCATTAAAATGGTCACGTTAGACGCCTTGCGCCAATGCATCGCGTACGCTCCTCAAGATGATTTTCTCTTTTCTGCCACCATTCGGGAAAATATCGCGTTTGCCCGGCCCAACGCCGCACTCGAAGAGATTGAAGCCTCAGCGCGCTTGGCGCAGATCGCCCACGACATTGAACGGTTCCCCGAAGGCTATGAAACTCTTATTGGTGAACGCGGCACCACCTTATCCGGTGGCCAAAAACAGCGGATCTCAATCGCGCGGGCATTGTTGCAAGATGCGGAAATCCTACTGCTCGATGACACCTTATCCGCCGTCGATGGACGTACAGAGGCTCAAATTCTTGAAGCATTGCGTGCCAATCGTTTAGGACGCACCACCATCATTGCTACCCATCGCCTTCGCACCATCGCGCATGCTGACCAAATTATTGTGCTTGAGGATGGCATGATCGTGGAGCGCGGAACTCATGACAGTCTCTGGGCGCAGGGCGGCCGATATCATGACATGTACCAAAGGCAGCAGCTTGAAGCATTTGTCGAAGAAGGAGGAGCAACGGTATGATGGCAAGCGAATCTTTAGATTTTGTTCCCCAAGCATCTGGTCAACATACATTAAGGCGCCTTTTGCGCTACATGCTGCCTTACCGGCGAACCGTCATCTTCGCTTTGGTCTTATTGCTCCTCGCCACAGCGACAGACGTCTTGCAACCCATTCTCATCAAGGTCTTCATCGATCGCTATCTGATTCCTCGCCACTTTCCAAAGCCTGCGATGATAGGGCTAGGTGGGGGCTACTTGGCACTGGTGGTAATGACAGCTGGATTTAATGTTGCCCAATTGCTCTTATTTCAGGTATTGGCGCTCGATGTGATTCAAACGCTTAGGGTCGAACTTTTTGACAAAGTGCAGACGCTATCTTTAGCGTTTTTTGATCGAACGCCCGTAGGCGTTTTAGTCTCCCGCTTGACCAACGACACCGAAGCGATTTTAGACATGTTTATGACGGTGCTTTCCACGTTTGTCCAAAACATCACCGTGCTCGTAGGCATTTTAATTGCCATGTTTGCTCTTGACGTCCGTCTTGCCACCTATTGCCTGGTGTTGCTCCCGGTCACCGTCGCCATCATGTTGTTCTATCGCAAGATCACCGCTCCCGTTTTTCATCGAGCACGGCAACGGCTGTCTTTGCTCAATGCCAAACTCAATGAATCTCTTCAAGGCATGGCGGTGATTCAAGCCATGCGTCAAGAACCTCGCCTGCGGGAAGAATTTGGCACCATTAATCAAGCCTACCGGCAAGCGCGATTTCGCAACACACAGCTCAACGCGCTTTTGCTCAGACCATTAATGGACGGTATTTACTTATTGGCCCTCATGTTGATCCTGTGGTATTTTGGGGAGCGTTCCTTCGCCCATGTGGTGAACATCGGCGTCTTATATGCCTTCGTCACCTATCTCAGCCGATTTTTTGAACCCGTCAACAGCATGATGCAGCGCCTGAACTTTTTTCAGCAGGCTATGGTTTCATCGGAACGTGTCTTTCAAATTTTGGATAATCCGGACTTAGCGCCCCAACAAGAAGGAGACCACCACCCCGTAATCCAAAGAGGTCAAATTTGCTTTGAAGACGTGTCCTTTTCTTATGATGGCCAAACCGATGTGCTAAAACATATCAGCTTTACCGCACAGCCAGGCCAAACTGTCGCCCTTGTTGGCCATACTGGTAGCGGCAAGAGTTCGACGGTCAACCTGCTTCTGCGCTTCTATCCGGTCCAACGCGGACGCATTACCATTGACGGCATTGACTTGCGGCACTTTAGTGATGACGAGTTGCGTCGCAAGATCGGGCTGGTCCTCCAAGATCCGTTTTTATTTGTCGGGGATGTCAGTTCTAACATTCGGTTAGGAAACACTTGGATCACCGATGAGCAAGTGCAAGACGCGGCTCGGTTTGTGCAAGCCGACACATTCATTGACGCGTTCGATCAAGGATATCATGCGCCCATTGGCGAACGCGGGGCCACGCTCTCGACGGGCCAACGCCAATTGTTGTCCTTCGCCCGCACCATGGCGATGAATCCAGCGATTTTAGTCCTCGATGAAGCCACCGCCAGTGTCGATACGGAAACCGAAGAGGCCATCCAGCAAGCGTTGGCAAAAATGCGTCATGGCCGCACCACGATTGCTATAGCCCATCGCCTCTCGACAATTCAAGACGCGGACATGATTCTGGTTTTGCATCATGGAGAAATCGTGGAACGTGGCACCCATCAGCAGCTATTGGCCCAAAAAGGCTTATATTACAACATGTTTTTGCTGCAACAAGGATCAACCGCCGCTCCCTAAATCGATGTCAACGGCCCAGACCTGAACCTGGGATTCCCGCCGTAACGCCATAGGATGAAGGTTGGTCTGAGAAACCGTTTTCTTTGTCCGCAATCTTCGCTATGATAGGGAGCACACACTTAAAAAGGAGAGGGTCGCCATTTCTGCGGAACCAGTTGATACGTTGCTCATTGTGGTGATTCAGTCCCAAGATGCCAAGGCTCTCTCAAAAGCTTTGCGAGCATTGCCCGCAGCCTTCACGCAATTTGCATCACGCGGCGCTTTTCTTGATCAAGGCAATACCACCTACATGATCGGTACGAGGGCGGAAAAAGTTCCGGCGATTCTTGACGTGGTGCGTCAATATAGTCATCAGCGCGAAGCGCTAGCGCATGGAGGCCATGTGCCTTTGCATCATGACTTCTATGCCTCTCCAACGACGGTGACCATTGGCGGGGCCACCATCTTCGCCTTGCCCGTTGAGCGATATATTCGTATAGAAGGCACCCCGAGCGCATAATCGTGTGACTTTGCATACCCAGTTCGCAGGAGGGATTTTTTCATTGTGAGACTATGGCACGAAGAGTTGCTTTCGCGTTTACCGCGAGCCCAGCTGCTAGGACAACACCGAGAATGTTGTGCGTTAAGGGGAAAGGGGTGGGGACGCAAACACCAAACCGTCAACTACGTGTTCGATTATCCTAGGGAATATCTCGCCGCCTATCATCAGTTGGTCATGGCAGAAATGGAGCGGCGGGGGTATCATCCAGATCCCGCCTGGAAAGATCCGGGATATTGCGGCCAGTTTCTCCCTCCGGTAGCCTGGAGCGACAGCCGCTGGCCTCATCATCATCCCATTTATCCCGAACATAACGCGCAGTACAAGGAAGAATGCCGCCTTAATCTTGCGGCCAAAGGCATCACGATCGCATAACCCCACGACAAATTCTGGTTCGCCTGTCCTGTATCCCCTGCCGACAATGCATAACCATGATATGATTGACATAGAGTCTTTTAACCACTGCGGTATCTACACGGCCTAAGCTTTGCCCTCAACGCATCAACGGCTCACATCACTATTTAAGAGAGGCAGGAGCGGGATGAGACAATCTAATCCAGTGCAAGGCTTCCCCTATCAACCCGCCGGGGCTTCCTGCGTTATATGATGACGACACGGTCTAAGCTTTTTTGGGGAGCTGGCCTTATCCTTTTGACGGGACTCCTTCTTTGGATATCGTCCACAGCCTCAACGACAATCCCTTCGAAACCGATATCCCCTGCTAACTTTGCAGCAGATACGCGCACTCCATGGACACTCCGGTGGGTCTCGCAGGGCATTGCGCCTAAGCTGCGCAATCATCACGGATGGGCTCCGTGGATTGTAGCCAATCCCCAACGTCCACAACAAAGCTGGTGGGTTTGGCCGGTGGTAGAACATCATCGCTTATGGTTTGGACAGAGCGTACCAGGAGGTGTGCAGTGGGTAGGCGTTTCCCTCACGGCCAAAGCGCCAAAACTACCCATTCCATGGGCCACGATGCTAGGATGGGGCCAGCAGTTTCAACATCAACAATCACCGCCCGCGGACGTTACCATAACGCCGACATCGGCGTGGACCCAAGAAGGCCCCTTGGCAGGGCCTATTGCAGGGTTTATGATGGCCATGCAACCGCGAAAAAACACCATCGTGCTAGCGATTTTGTATAAGAAAAAGATTCCAGGATGGATCGAACTCGTGAGTATTTGGCAGTGGAATAGGAAATGGACCCCGCGGTACCTTATCATTAATCCCTTACCGTCTCAAGTGTCAGCGCATGATTTATTAATGCCCCCGAACGCAGGAGTCCCGCTGGATATCCCAACTTGGGTTAAAAACACCTCATAATTCGTAGACGGTTCAGGACACGTTCTTTTGCGGCTCAACCGACTCTTTGCGGGGAGGGCGCACTAGACGCATCGCCAAACGCTTCCAACGCGACGGGAACGCCACAACCGGTCCCGATGGATGAGCCATGGCTTCCCATGCCATGCGAGAAAAACGGTTCCATGCAGGCCGTCCAAACATAGCAAAGATCACAGGGGAAAAAGCCAACATCAAAATAAATATCATCACAATCATTTTTCCATCCCTCCTGAAATAATGCCTCTTTCCCACGGCCAACATGGTTCTTACGGACTATTTTTGAAGCATCTGCCCCTATTATATATCAGTTTATTCTTTTAACAACAAAAACTTAGTCATTAATTACTATGCTCTTCGCCTTGGGTGCATAGAAAAACTCCCCCAGGTCATCTCTGAGGGAGTTTTTTCGAAGTCAGGGTCGTTTTCCTTCACGACGTCAAATATTGCTCATAGGCGATGTTCCACAACCCTTTGGCCTCCAATAGCTCACGAGGCAATTGCAGGCTTAATTGCACCACACCGGGCAACCGCGAAATCTGAACCTCGCCAGCAATGGTGGCCCGGTTTAAGATCTCATCGTCGCCCACATTCATAAAACGGGCCGCGCGCTTCACGGCATTATCCGTAGCAACATTGAGATTTTTACCGGTTCCGATAAACTGAACAGGCAGAACGTCCAACGCGGGAATAATTCCCAATGTGTGTCCCAACTCGCTAAATTGCCGGCGTTCCGCCTCGGAAAACGGACGCGCAATGCGCGGAAGATCCTCGATATTGGGCAGTAAGAGAGGGCCTAACAGCGACAAGCCTTTAATCACCTCGACGCGCACCGTAATATCTGCCGTAATATCGATACTATGTCCGGCAATTTCTCCTCGTCCCATGATAGAATGCGCATCGCCCAGGTACACACCCGCTCCATCCACCTTGACTGGCACAATCAGAACGGCCCCTTCCCGAACATCTCGGCAGTCCAAGTGGGCATCCGTGCGCGCTTCATCCAACTCCTCTTCACTGACATGCCATTCATGATGCGCCCCCACCAAAAAGTACCCAAAGTCTCCCGCGTTATGGGAATCCGGAAGCGTTCGCGACGGGATCGTGCCGATATTGCCAATGCAAGGCTCAACGCGTACCGGCAACCCTGTCAGCGCATGGGCAGCATAAAGCAAAATGGGATATTGCTGGCTCGATTCCGGCAAGGCTGCGAGATGCTTAGCATCGTGTGCATAAGATTCCGCATGATTTTGATCAACCGCCATGGACACCTGGCGGGCCTTGTCAAACGCCACGGTATAGCCTTGGCCAAAATGAAAAGGGCTGGCCTCCGCGCCACAATGCGCACAACGAATACTGCCTTCACCGATCCCGACCACCCGACTTTGCGGCCATGGCGTGCCACAATGTGGACATTTTTTAGCCACAAAGGGATCGTCCGTAAAGGCGGCCTCATTCGTTTGCATTGTACCGGAGCTCGAGGCTTCGGAGAGAACGTTAATTTTTTCGATGTAAATGGCCAGCGCGTCGCCAACTTTTGCATCCTCAACGTAAACGGGTTGCGTCACTTCATGACCACCCCGGAAATCCGGCGTAATCATGGGGCCCCAGCAACCCGGAGGCGTCACCGCTCGGATGCGGCCTCCATTTCGCACGTGTGCAAAAAATCCGGTATCCGGCCCAATGAGCCCATGGGTAAATTTTGTGACCACAACCTCATCCATAGCATTTTCCATCGTATTCCCACTTCCCCCGTCTTAGTCCCGCTGTGGCGGTCACCCTCATTATGGCCGAATTGCGGGTTCACCACTCTTGGAATCACCACAGTCCTGGCGCATATATATGCGCGATTCATCTGCCTCAAAATCGGCATCACAAAAAACATCTTCAGGATGACTCGCGCGGCATACCCACACCGCATTTACATGGCCATCCACCTGCTTAAATAGATCGCATGCCACGTTCTTGGCTGAGGGTCCCATGAGCGTGCGCCACTGAATCCCTTGCCCCACTTGGATTCGTACAAAATAACGCATTTCATCCAACCCGCCCTTTGTATCGTCTTTCTTCTACCTTAGACGAGATGCCTTGATCATTCGCACGGCCATTTGACGTGTTTTCTCTGACAAGCCGGTCCTCTTAGAACCCTAGGATTTGGTCCATTCGGGCCTAACTATGTGTGCCATCCCGATCCATACTGAGACACGCAAGATCACTGGCAAGAACCAAGAAAGGACGACTGGTCGTGTTCACCACGTTTGATGCTCTGTTGGATGCTGTCAAGGGAATGGCTCCCTTACCTGTGGCCGTCGTTGATGCTGCCGAAGCCTACGTATTAGAGGCCGCATGTGAGGCCAAAAGGCGACACATGATTGATCCTATCCTTATTGGCAATCAAGAACGTATTGTAAGTATTTTAGCATCATTGCCCGATTGTCCCACCTTCGACATTGTCAACGTCCAGAGCGATGAACAAGCCGCCGCACAAGGAGTCGATCTGGTGATGAATGGGCAAGCGCAAGCGGTAATGAAAGGCCACATTCATAGCGATGCGTTCTTACATCCGATCTTAGCCCGTCTGCGAACCAAGGAGCGTCTATCCCACGTGTTTATGGCCGAATTACCCACATATCCCAAACTACTGTGTGTGACGGACGCGGCCATCAACATTACACCTTCTCTCATGGATAAAGCACAGATTGTCCAAAATGCTGTCGACTTTCTCCGAGAACTTGGTGTCGAACAACCCAAGGTCGCCTGTTTGTCTGCCATCGAAGTCATAAATCCTCAAATTCCCTCCACCATTGATGCAGCGTGCTTGGCCAAGATGGCCGAACGTGGGCAAATTCGCCATGCTCTAGTAGACGGGCCTTTAGCGTTTGACAATGCGGTGTCCCTTAAAGCGGCACAAATTAAAGGCATTCAGAGCGTGGTGGCAGGCGACGTCGATATTCTCCTGGTGCCAGATCTCGTCTCCGGGAACATTTTGGTCAAAGATTTAGAATACCTGGCCCAAGCCACTTTAGCGGGAATTGTGCTGGGCGGGCGGGTTCCCATCATTCTCACCTCCCGCGCCGATCCTCCACGAGCACGCTTGGTTTCTGCCGCCCTCGCGGTTCTCATGCATAACCGCTCCCAAGTAACTGCCATTTAACGAGAGGTTGCCTTTCGAAAGGAGAAGTCTCATGGAATCGGAGCAACTGCAACAGTTCTTATACGATATGTTGTTGGCTCGCGCCTTCGAAGAACGCGCAGCGGAAGAGTATACCCAAGGGCATATCGCAGGGTTTTTACATCTCTATCCGGGGGAAGAAGCGGTCGCCGTCGGCACCATTCGGGCAGCGGAACCCTCCGATTATATTGTGAGCACGTATCGTGAACATGTGCATGCCTTAATCCGCGATATCGAACCCAAAAAGATTATGGCCGAACTTTATGGCAAACGGACGGGCATCAGCCGCGGCATGGGCGGATCCATGCACCTATTCGACAAAGAACATCGCTTCATGGGCGGCTATGCCATTGTCGGAGAAACCTTTCCGATTGCCACAGGCATTGGCTATGCGATTGCCTATCGCCACCTCCCCGAAGCCGTTCTCTGCTATTTTGGTGATGGAGCGGTCAATCAAGGCACGTTTCACGAATCGCTGAACATGGCCGCGTTGTGGAAACTCCCGATTTTATTTATTTGTGAGAATAATCATTACCAGATTGGCACAGAAATTCATCGCCATTCCGCTGTGGTAGACGTCTATAAGCGGGCAGCTTCTTATGCCATCCCTGCCGAACAAGTGGACGGCATGAACGTCGAAGATGTGTATCATCACACGAAAAGTGCGTTAGCCCATATACGGGCCGGGGGCGGACCCTACCTGCTAGAATTTCAAACATACCGCTACCGCGGGCATTCGATGGCCGATCCCGGAACGTACCGGCCTCCCGCCGAAGTTCGGGCGTATAGCGGTCTTGACCCCATCGTGTTGGCCACTCGCGAACTGACCCGTCACACCCATTTAGCGTCCGCCACACCGCCGTTCGACACGGATGTGATCCAACAGCATATTGAGCAAGGCTACCAAGCGGGACACTGGCAAGTCGCCGATGTCGAGACCATGAAGGCGCAGATTCAGCAAATCTTAGATGACGCGGTGGCTTTCGCCCAAAGCAGCCCTTCGTTAACCATGGACGAGGCTATCCAGTTGGTCAACCAAAATCATGCCCATGAAGGGCTCATCTAAGGGGGACGACACAATGACCGATACGTTGTTTTACTGGCAGGCGGTTAATTTAGCACTCGACCATGCGTTAGCCGAGGATCCGAATGTGTTTATTATGGGTGAAGATGTGGGGCTATACGGCGGCACATACCGTGCGACAGAAAACCTCATGGCCAAATACGGAGAAATGCGAGTACGCGATACCCCCATCTCCGAAAATAGTTTTACCGGTCTAGGCGTCGGCGCTGCCATGACCGGTTTACGCCCCGTCATCGAAATTATGACGGCCAATTTTGCCTTGTTGGCCCTAGACTCGATTATTAACCTCGCTGCCAAAATTCCTTTCATGTCCGGCGGACAATTCCCGGTGCCTCTGACCATTCGCATGCCCCAAGGCGTCGCCAAACAATTGGGCGCGCAGCACTCCCAACGGCTCGAACATACCCTCATGAACGTGCCTGGACTGCGGATTGCGGTGCCATTTACCCCGCACGATGCCTACCACCAAATCCGGCAGGCCATTCGTAGCGAAGATCCCATCATCATTCTTGAGCATGATTTGCTCTACTTTTCCAAAGGCCCCGTCGATCCAAGCCAAGCACCTATTCCTATGCATCAAGCCGTGGTGCGGCAAGAAGGCACTGACATCACGTGCATTAGCTATTCGCTTATGGTGGGCGAAGCCCTAAAAGCGGCACAAGGATTGCAACAAGACGGCATCTCCATGGAAGTCATCGACTTGCGTAGTTTATCTCCCATCGATTGGAATTGTCTTGAGCAATCCGTACAAAAAACGCATCATGTCCTCATTGCCGAAGAGGATAGCCGGTATGCAGGCGCTGGAGCCGAATTAGCCGCCACGTTGCAAGAGCGATGTTTTTATACATTGGATGCCCCCATCGCGCGAACCGCTGGGCTCGACATCCCTATTCCCTTTAATGCGGAATTAGAACAAGCGTCGATTCCCCACGCCAACGACATTGCCCGGGCAGCGCGAACTATTTTATTGCAAAGGAGCCAGAAATCATGAAACACCCCATTGTTATGCCTGTTTTATCCGATACCATGGATACCGGTCGCCTCACGCAGTGGGTTCGCTCCGTAGGAGACAAAGTCCAAAAAGGTGAGGCGGTTGCCGAAGTAGAAACAGACAAGGCGGTACTGGAAGTGGAAGCCTTTCGGGATGGCTATTTAGCAGGTCCTTTAGCGCCGGTCGATCAAGATATTCCGGTCAAGCAAACCATTGGCTTTCTCGCCGATACGGCCGAAGAAGCTCTAGATAATGCCCAAACACCGACGTCCCCGCAACGGACTGAGGAGGCGAAGATCCTAGAAGCGCAGGCCAGCACACCGCAAGTCCCAATGTCTACCAATTCAGCCCCGCCGTCGCCCTCTCTTACGGTCGTCCCGACTCCAGACGAAGTGCTGCCAACAGATCGCCAAGCCTCTCCCTATGCAAGAGCCTTGGCCCATGATTTGGGACTCGATCTGAAAAACATCGCACCGGGCGCTGATGGTATCGTCCACGCGGCTGAGGTGATAGCCGCGGTGTTGTCACCGGCAACGCCGCCGCTCGACTATGGCCCCCCCTACCGCATCGAATCCCCAAGCAAAAGTCGAGACGCTGTCGCCCGCTCCATGGCCGCTACCGTGTCCACGCCCACATTTCGGGTCAGTGCCCGTCTGCCGATTCGTGAAGTGCAGCGTCAAGCCAACATCCATCAGGTGAGTCTCACTGTCGCCCTGAGTAAAGCCTGCGCGATGACTATTCAAGCCTATCCGCGGTTTAACGCGGCTTGGACGGCTCAAGGACTGGCTGTTCGCGATCGCGTAGATATCGGAATTGCCGTGGAAGCTGGCGATAGTTTGCTAACACCCGTATTACGAGATATGGGAGAAAAGTCGCTGGCAGCCATTCAAACGGAATGGAAAGCTCTCCTGGAACGCACGAAGGCTGCGCGTCTTCTTCCCCCTGAGTATTCTGGAGCGACGTTTTACTTATCCAATCTGGGCGTCTATCCTATCGTCAAGCAATTTGATGCGGTCGTTCCCTTAGGGGCTAGTGCCATCTTGGCCATTGCCGCCATGGATGAAGAAGGGACAGCCGATTGCACCTTGACCTGTGACCACCGCGTGGTGTTTGGCGCGGATGCCGCCCATTTTCTCACACACCTGGCTGGACTTCTCGTGTCTTCCGACCTATGGCAATAAGGCGTCGTTCGTGATGGATGCAAGACCACTGAGAAAGTATGGTCTAATGCAGTAAATGGGTCTAAAATGCCCTCCTACTACTGAACATGAGGCGATGAGCATGTCGACTGCTGCCATTCCCGTGCTGGCCCTTAACAGCGGATCATCCTCGCTTAAGTTTTCTCTCTATCTTGTCAACAGCACGGACCATTCCAAGACACCCCATTGGCTGGCCGACGGTGCAATAGAACGCATTGGCCTACCGGACAGTCGAATGTGGTTGAAGCGTCCCGGCACCCCCACAATAGAGGGTAGCGTGGCCATTCGCCACCACCACGACGCGGTTGCCGCAGTGTTTTCGCTCCTCAGCGCCCAAGGTATTCCGAGCCCCCAGGCGGTAGGACATCGCTTGGTGTCGGGTGGCCCTCGCTATGTGAACCATCAACTGATCACCGCGGCATTTCGCGCCGATATCAAAAACTATTTCCGATTTGCTCCGTTGCATCTTCCTGCCGAGGTCCAAGCTATCGATGCGGTCACACAGCATTTTCCGGATATCCCGCAGGCCGCATGCTTTGACACGGCTTTTCACCAACACATTCCTGAAGTCGCGGCCCGCTTACCACTGCCCCGCAATTTGTGGCAAGAGGGCATCAAAAAGTATGGCTTTCATGGCCTCTCCTATGAGTATCTTGTCAGCCAACTACCCGTTAATCCCCAAGAACGCATTGTGGCCGCTCACTTGGGGAATGGCGCAAGCCTTGCCGCCATTCAAAATGGTCAGTCGGTGGACACCACCATGGGACTCACTCCAACGGGTGGTTTGATTATGGGCACACGTCCTGGGGATCTTGATCCTGGTGTCCTGGTCTACCTCATCAATGAAAAAGGCTATAGTGGGGCGGAACTCGAGCACCTTCTAGATCATTTATCTGGTCTTTTGGGCATCTCCGGCATTTCCCCCGACATGCAAACGCTTTTAGCCTCTTCCGATCCTGATGCGCAGCTAGCGATTGACATGTTTGCCTATAGCATCCGCAAGGCTGTGGCAGCCATGGCCGCGGCCCTAGGGGGACTTGACACCCTGATTTTCACCGGGGGAATTGGTGAGCACGCCCCCTTGATTCGTCACAAGGTTTGCGAGGCCCTCGGTTTTTTGGCGATTACCATAGATGACCGCGCCAATGCCCAAAACGCTCCCGTGATTTCTACCCCTACCAGTCAAGTGACGGTCCGCGTCATTCCCACGAATGAAGATATTGTCATCGCCCGTCACACCGTTCGTCTTATTCAAAACAAACCGGCATGACGCTCACACAAAAACCTTCAGCGCCTGGCACGGTTTCGCCAGGCGCTGAAGGTCTTGATGGAGCTCGCTTTAGTTCACAAGATAGGTCCACTCACGAATTTCTTGCGGATCAATGCCATTTGTCCGAGCGTAATTTAAGTGAAAGATCTGCTGATCCTGCAGCCATTGCTTAACAGATGCCGCACGAATAGACAGGCCCGGTACATGGTCGATGACATCGATCGCCAACGAAAAACGGTCAATATGATTCTCAATAGCCAGCTGTAGGGGTGTGTTGATGCTTCCCATTTCTTGATAGCCGTGGACATGAAAATATTCATGGTTGGGCCTTCGGTATATCAACTTGTGGATCAAAGCAGGATAGCCGTGGAAATTGAAGATCACGGGCCGGTCGGCCGTAAACAATCCGACAAAATCTGAATCTGACATTCCATGAGGATGAAGACTGGGAGGAGGCAATTTAAATAGGTCGACGACATTGATAAACCGCACGCGCAACTCGGGCAATTTCTCATGAAGCAAAGCCACTGCTGCCAATGCCTCCATGGTGCTCACATCGCCCGCAGATGCAACCACCGCGTCTGGCACTTGCCCTTCATCATTCGAAGCCCATGGCCATAAGCCGATGCCTTTGCTGCAATGGGTCACCGCTTCATCCATAGTCAAATACTGCAAATGGGGCTGTTTGTCCGCGACAATAATGTTGACGTAGTCTGTGCTCGCCAAACAATGGTCGGCAACGCTTAATAAACAGTTGGCGTCGGGCGGCAGATAGATACGCACCACATCGGCCCGCTTATTCGTGACCACATCCAAAAACCCAGGATCTTGATGGGTAAACCCATTGTGGTCTTGGCGCCATACGGTTGAGCTAATCAAAATGTTCAACGACGCAATCGGGGCGCGCCATGACACCTCGAAACGCGCCTTCTCAATCCACTTGCTATGCTGGTTGACCATGGAATCAATCACATGGACAAAGGCTTCGTAGGAATTCAACAACCCGTGCCGACCCGTCAGGAGATATCCTTCTAACCATCCTTCAAGGGTGTGCTCGCTCAACATTTCCATGACCCGACCATCTGGCGACAACTCGCCGCCATCGCTATCAACCGGAAAGGATTCCGCCATCCACGTCTTTTGCGTAACCTCATATATCGCTTGAAGACGGTTTGATGCGGTTTCATCCGGCCCAAATACCCGGAAATTGTGCATATTCAGCCGCATGACGTCGCGCAGGTATTGCCCTAGAACATAGGTGTTCTCGATAGTAATCTGTCCGGGCTTGGCGAGGCGAACTTGATAATCGTGAAAATCCGGTAACCGCAATGGCTCACGCAACAGTCCACCATTCGTATGCGGATTCGCACTCATACGGCGCTTTCCTCGCGGTGCTAACGCTTTCAAAGAGTCTCGCAAACGGCCCACCTCATCAAACAACTCCTCGGGATGATAGCTTTTGAACCACTCTTCCAGCACGGTGAGATGTTCAGGGTTTGTCTTAACATCCAACACCGGAACTTGGTGCGCACGCCATGACCCTTCAATGATATGACCATCTAACGTTTTAGGCGCGGTCCAGCCTTTCGGTGTACGTAGAATAATCATGGGCCATACCGGCCTCTGATGGTTATGGCCTTGCCTTGCGGCAGCTTGGATGGCTTGAATCTCGGCAATACAGGCATCAAGCGCGGATGCCATGGCTTCGTGCATGAGTCCAGGATCATCACCCGCGACCAGATGCGGTGCATAACCGTACCCGCGAAACAAATTTAAGAGCTCCTCTTCAGGAATACGCGCTAATATCGAAGGATTAGCCAACTTGTAGCCATTAAGATGCAAAATAGGCAAAACCGCTCCATCACGCGCCGGATTCAAAAATTTATTTGAGTGCCAGGCCGTGGCCGCAGGTCCCGTTTCCGCCTCGCCATCTCCGATTACCACTGCAACTAAGAGGTCGGGGTTGTCAAAGGCTGCTCCAAAAGCGTGGGACAACGAGTATCCAAGTTCTCCTCCTTCGTGAATGGACCCCGGAGTCTCTGGGGTACAATGGCTTCCGACGCCCCCGGGAAACGAAAAGAGATGAAAGAACCGGCGCAGGCCTTCTGCATCCTGGCTACGGTCGGGATACACTTCGGAGTAGGTGCCTTCGAGGTAGGTGTTGGCAAGCGTGGCAGGCGCCCCATGGCCTGGGCCTGCTATGTAAATCATATCAAGGTCTTCGCGGCGTATCACCCGGTTAAGATGCGCCCATATAAAATTTTGGCCGGGGTCTGATCCCCAATGCCCGAGAAGTCTGGGTTTAATATCCGTCGGTTCCAATGGTCTGGTCATCAAAGGATTATCTTGAAGATATAACATCCCCAAAGAAAGATAGTTTGCGGCTCTCCACCATTGATTGAGCTGGACTTGCTCCTCTTGGGTCAGTACGTGCTGGTCTGGCGTCTGCATATCACTCCATCAGCTCCTTATTCTGTCCCCTCTTACATGGATTTCAAGTCCAGTATGGTCCCCTCTCCATTTTGCGCCAATGTCCATTCGGTCCAAGGTTAAGGAGCATTGTCCCATGGTTCCATACGGTCTCATAGCAGGTCCAGGTCGAGCCCTAAGAGCTAGCAGCGTCCGTGGTCAACGTATCAATCCCATCGTTCTGGTACCCCAGGATCTAAGAACACCAAGAGTGCTAACCGCATCCAGCCCTGTAAGTCGTCCTCAGCGAGTTCCGTAGTCGAAACCGTCGTCACACGCGAGCTTTTCACACGTTTTTCTCCATATCGGCCATAAAACTCGACGAATATCTCCGCTCCCTCGCGCCGAAAAGCCCAAGCCCGGTCATAGATCGGCAAGCCGTTGACCCAAAAGGAACCGTCTGTTGCACGTGTGATCTGGCAACGGCATCGTCTGAGCAATCGGTCTAAACGCGAAGCATTAAACGCCGTGGGGTCATTATCCCACTCCTTACGGATCTGCCGGCCAATAGGGAAATACCGGGCCATATCCATAAACGAAGCGGTCGATGATAGACGGCGTTTATGGCCTTGTTGTGTAAATGGTTTCATGGGGCCCATTTCCTTTCGTTACCTGATAGCAATCCATTCCCCGTTTCATGTTGTCCTACTTTTTTACTATACGCGGTGAATTCAGACTTTGAGTGAGTTAATCCTTCTTAGCTTCTATCATAACGGGTATGTATCGTCAGGGATATCACTTGCAGCAAAATTGGCGGTTCAAACAATATCTCCGTAAGGAGACATTCCGTAGAAAACGATTTAATCGAAAGAACTTCCGGTGTAACAGTTCCTAGGTTTTTCTCATCATGCCGAAGCCAGACGCTAAAAAAGCTCTATAGAATGGACACATCATTGTGTACACTAAAAGGCGTCGTGACAATGTCTAAGAAGCGGAGGTTCCATCATGCCAGATTTAGTAAGTTGTTGCGCCGTTGCTGTTGACGGCTCTGATTCGAGCATGGAAGCGGTAGCCTGGGCATGTCGTCTGACACAGCCGAACGGCCGAATTATTATGGTCGATATTCAAGACCTTACCCCCTTATACGCGGAAATGGGAATGACGCCATTTAGTGGGGGGCCCAATATTGACGTGGACCAAATTAGTGAGGACTGGGACCGTGATGCACAATCCGTAAAAGAAGCCGCGATGGCCATGGTAACGCAGGCAGGACGTGTTGGTGAGTGGCACGTTCGCACTATGGAGCCCGGAGACGGCAGTCCTGCCGCACTTTTCGCAAAAGTGGCAGCCGAGCACCAAGCGGAATTAATTCTCGTCGGCCAGCATCATGGGTCGACGCGCATCGAGGGGCTGTTTGGTAGCTTTCCGCGCTGGCTTGTTGCCCATAGCCATTTACCTGTTCTCATCGTCCCGATTCCCGCACACGCTTCCCCATAAACATTCTCCCAGCGCTTGGCAATTGGTCAAGCGCTGGGTCATTTATAGTGATGAAACATACGCAAGATAACCTACGCCGAGCGTCATCCCGCGTCCTTCACCGCAATTCCTTCCCGGTAGGCCTCCAACCAAGGCCATGACATGGTCCATGAATAGGAAGATGTATAAAAAAGTGCTCAATTCCTCGTGAAGGATTGCGACACCTATGTAAGCACGATAAGAAGGTGGCAAGGCGCATCTCTTCCACCGCCATGGCCGGTGGTTCCTCCGTGTGCTAATGCCGCAAGAGGTGACCGAGGCCCCTCTCGACGACCTGCGTCAAGTGTCGGCTTAGACTTCGGCATGAACTTTTTGGTCACCGCCTACGATGCCTACGGACACACAACCTTTTTGCCGGAGCGTGCCATCAAAGCACGGTGCCCACTTCAAGGTCCTCCGCCAGACCCTGCATCGGCGGCCCGATGTGAATCCCCATGTTAGTAAGGCACTCGTTGTCCGCTATGGGCACTGACGCTATGTGTCGTGGAAAATCACCTCGCGCGACCGATACACGGCCGTGTCGTAGGCGTTTTACCAGATCCAGCAAATGCTCGAATATAAAACGACCCTATATTAATCCGGCACGGTCGCAAGGGTGCGCTCCCCCTATGGCCCCATGCATTGCCAAGCAGCTCCTTAAATGACTTGGCATTTTGATTCTTAGCCTGTAGCCCTGCCAAATGGCCATTGAATAAAGGGGGCCCTCCATCCATGGACGGGTCTGGTGGACACGAACTTCGGGACCGTTAGCACCACGAACCAAGGACCTGACGGCCCATGAAGCCCTTGCGGCGTTGTTGCACAATGACAGTGCAAGCAAGGAACGACATGAGGTCATGGCCGAGCGTGAATCAAAGGGTTTGCAAAAGCCATTCTTCAAATCAAACTATCTCGTCCCTCACGCAGACCTTGCCCAGAATGGTCAACATAACACGACCCTCTCGAAAAACCCAAAAGTGATAGAAGAAGGAGTGAGTCAGATGTTTGTCGATTACTTAGCCGTAATGCTTTTGAACTTAGGCGCAGGCCTTGCCCTATTAGCCCATTATCTCTACGTGAATCCGGGCAAAGAATATCGACGCAGTTGGGCCGCAGGATTTTTTGCCGTAGGTTTTCTTGGTCTCGTCACCTCATTGCCCATGCTGATTATGTGGCCGTTGCCCGGAGGCTTTAATGTCGCCTACGCAGGCCCTATGCTGTTTCTCAGTATGGTCTTTTTAGCTGCGGGTCTGACCCTAATGCTAGAATGGGAGCCCTTGATTCCCGCCATTTATGGCTTGTTTGGCGGTATTTATGCCATCATCATTGGATTTCGGCTCTTAGACCTGAAAATGGGAGCAGCTCCCGGTGTGGCTTTTGCTGGCTTCGTACTAACGGGACTCGGTGGCATCTTAGTGCTTCCCGCTATCTATTGGCACAAGAACCGGACGCTGACTATCATCACCGCGTTAGTGCTGGGAGTTGCCGCCGTGATTTGGCTCTTCACGGGCTATGAAGCCGTATGGGCTCACATTCTCGATTTTGCTCATTATCTCCCGCCCACCATGTTACACAGCGCGAAATAATTCGTACGCCTATCAAAAAAAGAGGGTTCTCTTCCCCAAGAGAGTCCTCTTTTTCTTTATGCCTTAAGACTCTGATAGATCGCCTGTTTCCACCGTTTTTCTGCGACGGCACTTCCGCCCGATTCATGCCAGGCTTGATGCACTTCGAGAATTTCGTCAGGCACGGAACCATCGGCTTTCCACAAACACAAGGACGCGTCCGCTAACGTTCGTTCCGAAACCCAGTGCCAACTGACCAATCCCCACAATCCTCCAGGCGCCGGGGATGCCGGAGAAACGCTGTGCGAAGCCCAGAATTCCACGGACTCTGGACGTCCCCATAAAAACCCTTGGCCCGCCTCCATCCCCAAAGCCTGGGCCACCGCTAAATGCTCCGACCGCTCAATGCCTTCGCCAATTACGGGAATGCCCAAGGTCTTCACAAAATTAACCATCTCTCCAAGCGTAGGAATCCATCGACCCGGATCCTCGGCAATCCGGCGCCAAAAACTCCGGTCAAACTTTACCCAAGCCCACGGCTCTTCCATGAGCCGATCGAAATTGGCATAGCCCGCCCCAAAATCATCGAGCGCAAGCTGAGCACCCGCTTTCACGAGCGCACGCACGAACTGCCACCCTTTATCATCAATGCGTCCGGACTCCAAGAGTTCCAGAACCACGGTACCGCGGGCAAATCGTGTCATGGCGCGTTCCAGAATGACTTGACCGGCCGCATCCGACAACAACTCGGGTACGACATTGATCGACACCTTGGCCTGGGGCAACCGCGAGGCGTCGTGCTGCAATGCGAGAATGCCTTGGGCTAATAATTCTCGGTGGTCGGCTAATCCCATGAGAGGGAGAAACTCCGAAGGTGCCAACAAAGTGCCTGCTTCGGTTCGCCAGCGTGCTAATTGTTCCCACTTAATCGGACGATCGCTTGCGATATCAACAATCGGTTGGTACCGCCATTCCCAATGCCCACGTGCTAAATCGCGCCGGTTCGTCCCCAAAACTTGGGCCTCTAGCCCCGGAACCAAGCTCGGCCAACTCTGACGCGTCAAGAGGGCGAGCAACTCCAGCCCGTTTTTCACATCGGGATTCTGCCACTGATGGGGATATTGACCATATAGGACAAGAACGGCTGCAGGACTGTTGGCCATATCAAGCAACGGCACATAACATACCGAACGAATCGGGTTGGACTCAGCCTCCACATGCCGGTCGAGTGCGACCATCGTTTGATCCCACCACGCCGCCCACGCGCCGTCTTTGCTGTCTATGTCCCACAGCGCCCGAAAGTCTTGCACAGACACAGGCAATGAACCAGACGCAGCCAAACATTCCCAACGGCCTTCACACCCCTGCGGCTGCCATATCTGCACCCCGATGACACCCGGTGCTTGTTGCAAAGACCTGGCGACCACGGACCACAAGGTGGCCAAATCCAGCGGCTCATGAGCGACGACGTGAAAGGTCTGCCGCAATGCATCCCACCACTGGCGCCGGGTGTCATCGAATCCCTGCAATTCGGCACGCAATTCCCGAACAATGCGCTGATCAAGAAAACTTTGCACCGCCCAGCGTTTAGGGGCCAGCCATCGCCGCGAATTAATTAAGGCTTTGACTGCCTTTTGATAGACGGTAAACGCAGCGACAAATTGTCCCTGTTCCAAACCCACCAACGCATGGGTTTGGCCAGCCTGATAAGCCCACTGGGCGATAGCGTCGTCTGGTTGATGCGGATCCATGAGCTGAATCAGATGACGGTGCATCGTCTCTTGAAGCCGAGTCCATTCGGGAGGCGTCAAGGCATCTAATATTTCGGCATTGTGCGGATCGCGGCGAATTTCGTTGTAAAACTGGATGACAAATTGGTCTGCCCCCATACGCATAATACCCTGCACGGCAGCATCAAGAGCATCGATCGAGGCCTGGCGAATAGGCAGACGTGTATTTAATGCCTGGCGGTGAATGCGTGCCACGCGAATCGCCTTGTCCAACCGTGCGCTCTTTACCGAATGTCCCACGTTACCATAACTCCTCATTCCGTCTCATGATAAGATTCAGGGCATGACCGGCTGCAGCTGCTTTTTGGTGATGACGGCCGTTAACTGCTGGGCAATGCGCGCTAAATCACGCGCTTGTTGCGTTTGATCAGAAGCCGTTGCGCGTACTTGGTGAACCGCGTCAGCCGCCTGCTCCACCTGCTGTTGGAGCGCATGGAAGACCTGCTGTGTCGCCTCGACCGCTTCTTGAATGGCCGTGAACGATGCTACCACCGCGCGGTTAGCCTCCGTTTCATGATCGAGCGTTTTTTGCGCTTCTTGTACCGCCCCGTCCAGCACCGATAAATGGCGCGTAATGCCCCCAACGGTGTCGTCAATGGTCCGTGTTGCGGTCTGTGATGCCTCCGACAGTTTCTTGACCTCATCCGCCACGACAGCAAAGCCTCGTCCGGCATCCCCTGCGCGTGCCGCTTCAATGGACGCATTGAGTGCTAGAAGGTTGGTCTGCCTGGCAATATCTTGAATGAGACGAGTCGCTTGACCAATCGCTTGCGCTTGCTGCTCCAAGGCCTCTTCCGCCGTCAATACCGCTGACAACGTGGTCGCTAAAAGCGCAGCCCCCTCTTGCAAATCGCGTACAGCCGCCGTGCCGTTTTTGACAGCCTGTGCCGTCGTTTCGGATTGTCCGATCGTATCTTGCATCGCCGTACGCATGCTGTCATGCGCTTCCGCCACTTGCGCCACCGTACCTTGTGCCTGCTCGGCACTAGCCGCCAAGCGAGTCGCCTGATCGGACAGCGTCGCTTCTACGGCTGCAATATCCTGGACAGTGGTGTCAAGCGCCTGGCGTTCTTTATCCATTCCTTCTTGGTAGAGACTAATCGTCAAGACCATATCAGCCATCAAACGCTTGCTAATCGCTTGGCGAACCTGTTCGCGCTCGTGAGGATCATCAGGCCACTGAACATCCACCTGATGCATAGCTTGCGCCCAAATGAGACGGTACGCCCCCAAATACCAATCAGGAGTCAGATGGATCCGCACATGGGCTGCGGCAATCGCGTGAATGCGGCGGCGATACGCATCCCCCGTCGGAGCTTGGCCTAAACCCGCCAAATATTGCCGCATGGATCCCCCTAATTGTTCATAGCTCGAATGCTGCTGCACAAGGGCGTTCAATTGCGAAACCGCACGCACTTTTTCATAAAAATGCGGGGTCACCGTTTCAGCCACCACGTTCCAATCAAGATGACCCAAAGCCGTTTCATCCTGGGTATCCCATTCCAAAAAGTTCATAAATTCTGTCCAGTTATCCATTAGAACCACATCCTTCACCTTAGTATAATGAAAATTGTAGTGTGGTGAATAATAAACACATAATTCTAACGCACATTTATTGTACTTATAGGTTAGCTAGTATTTTCCCTAGTGAACCATCTATTCAAAATTCCCTCAACCTCTACGCACCTTTGTCTAATCGATACCATTTTGCTTTCCCAAACGTTCCCAAAGACACCGTGGGTAGCAAAATCACCCCTCCTATAGTGCGGTAAATGGCAAAAGGCTGCCATGCCCCTCTATTGGGAGAAATCCTGCAACACCTATACCAAAAGGTGTGATGCCAAGCGCGAAATCTAGACGCATGGTATCTGGTAGCGATACAATGCCTCTATGACAGAGAAAAAGCCTTTAAGGGCAGGCGGAAACGAACGCGTCTCGTGGACGGAATATTTTGGGACACTGAGCGAATTTGTGGCCACGCGCTCGACGTGTCCTCGCCGTGCTGTGGGTGCTGTGTTAGTGCGAGATCACCGCGTTATTGCCACCGGTTACAATGGGGCTCCCTCGGGAGAGCCCCACTGTCTCGACGTCGGCTGTCTTATCGAAAACAATCACTGTGTACGTACAATTCATGCGGAATTGAATGCGCTGTTACAATGCGCTCGCTACGGCATTGCCACCGAAGGTGCCGATTTATACTGCACCGATCTCCCGTGCCGCTATTGTGCCCGCTCCCTTGTGCAAGCGGGTATTCGCCGCATTTTCTTTCGCCGCCTGTACGACAGTCCCGAAACATGGACACTGGCCCAATCGGCCGGCATCGAGCTAATCCCTCTGGACTAGGCACCAGACTTTGTCTCATGTTCGGCATTTCCCCGGCATTTCGACCGCACTGATGAGTAAATGCGGCACACCTCCGCAAGGTGCGCGATTTCAATGTCGCGGGCCTCGATTTGGCTTTCTAGCCGTTTTTGGTACGCTAAACACTGCTCGAGTTGGGCTTTATATTGGCGCACGCTCTGTTCATAACTGTCATAAAGAGCGGTTTGCGACTGCCGGCACGGCATCTGGCGTGCTATATTTTGCACGAAGGACACCGGTACGTTATACGTTCTAGCCACCGCCGCTGCGGAGGGCAGACGACACAAATCCCGCCGAATACGGGCCTTCAGTTCTTCTGAATAATGCTTGGACACCATGGGCTCACCCCTTACCGCTCATGCTCCGATCCCGTGAAGCGCTTAATGATAACGATAAGGCTGCAAAGAGAGAACGGGGAGTGTCATACGGCCCTATTTGACGTGACCCAAGTGGCGTGTTTTTTTACAGTCCGATTAGAATGACACTACAGCATGTACGGTCAAGTCTTGACTGCTCCATTGTAGCCATGAGCCCACAACACAAGGCTTGCGCAAACAACAGCAACAGCGCAGCAACTCCTCCCCTACAAGGATTTTTCCAATTCCCACTCATCGTGAATGGGAATCCCGTATTGGCCCACAAGCGGAATACTTGGTTTGATGCGCCGCGCTTGATCAATGGCTCCCGTATGGATCCCCGTTAAGCGGTACCCACGGCGCTGATAAAAACGTAGCGCATCCACATTGTCATTCGATGTGATGAGCCATACTTTGCGGACTGCTCGCCGGCGCAAGGATGATTCCAGCGTTTGCAGCAGTGCACTGCCGATACCACGGAGCCTGGTTGTGGCATTAAGACTCAAGATTTCCGCCCGGTCTTCTTCAACATGATATGCGGCTAGACCCACGCGCTCGCTCCCATCCCACGCTATCAGCTGCTCAAGGTCCGTTAAGCGATACGAGCGGCCTTGTGACACCATGACCGTCCCGCCCCATTCCTTGCTCCACAAATCCATTGCCCATGCCATATCCTGAGATATGCTAGGCGTTTTCACGACAATGTCCGCCACCCTACCGTTTGCTCCTTTTTGGGGTGAGAATACCGTTAGCCGGCGCCCATACTCCAGGCGATGCCAAGCCCCACGCCAAAGGTACTAACCATGCCTACCAGTACACTCGGATGAAAGCCTGATAGCACCACGTTAATTAATAGCAACAAAAGCGCCCAGCGGACGGCCCCTTGATAATTGTACCGGGCCATGACATAAACATAAGCGCCTGCCAACCCAAACACGGACAATGCCGCAGCCCCTGCCCCCATGACCGTCATTACGGTAGCACCGATAATTCCGGACCCAAAAAACACCGCCACATATTGCCACGGCTTTAACACCTGCTCGAGCTCCGACCCAATAAGCCATACAAACAGCCCGTCAAGAAGCAGTCCTAACAAACTGCCAGGCAAAATGGTCGAGAGCACAATAAAACCTATGCGCCCCCCGTAGACAGACACATCAAAAATCCAACCCGGAAAGAAATTTTGAATTCCCCAGCCCACAACCAGCAACCCGATAATCACGAAGGTGACGGGGGTCCCTTGTCCTCGGCGCGTACTGCGATCACGCCGCAGCATTTCCCGGCGACGGTCGCGCCAGAATTTCTGGGCCTCTCGGTCCATTCCCATCAGCCTAGACCCTCCCTCATCGCGAACGATTCCTACTCTTTTCCTAACGGTAGCAGATTTTGGCCGTTCCTGCAGGAACGTTTGCTGGCATAGCTTAAAGTCTATCGCCGGGATATGCCCTCCAAACCAGAAAACCTCTTTCATCACAACATAGGCTACTCCGTGTCCATCAGAATCCCTCCCAACGAACCGATTCGTTCGAGTGATAACACTCCACCGGAGTCGAGAAAAAATAGGCCGTATTGTCGTCTTTTATTTTAGGTTATTTTAGAATAACTTGTTATTAAAAGATGTCTGAGGAGTGATTCGCCTATGCAACCCATTTATTACGGCTGGGACGCCGCCAAAGAACACGATCAAGAGGTCGGACACCAACTATTTGACCGTCATGCCACAACGAAACGAACTGTGGAGAAGCTAGCAGATGGTATTCGTACCCTGACGACATCTACCGATCCGGTCACCGTAGCCCTATTGCATGACCATGTGCTGGCAATGGAAGAACGCATGCGCAAAGGACTCGTCATGCGCCGTTGGGATCCGTTTTTTCCCGAACTTTTCCGGTACGCAGACGAAATCAATCAACGCGTAGAACCACGCCCTGAGGGCATTCTCGTCGAAGCTCATTCGCGCAACCCTTATGTTGTCCAACTTTTGTACCGACACGCCGAGGCCGTCACAGATTTTGCCAAGCGGGGCTGGGAAGCAGCAAGAGAACCTCATCAACTTCCGCCAAAGCCCACATCGTCCCTGTCCACTCCCCTATCACAAGACGCCCCCATGCCCACCAACCGTCGTTCAGCAGACGATTCCCGGCCATTGCTGAACGACCAAAGCCAAAGCCCGTCGGCTGTATATCCACAACAATGCCGGGGCCAAGGAGGCCATAGACGCGGACGCCATGGCCCCAGCAACGTCTGGCGCTAGAGAGAATCCACGGCAAGCACCCTGTCATCCCCAAGTTCACGTGCGTGTCATTTCCTCATCAAAAGGACATCATAAGGCTATCCTTGTACACTACGCCTTTCGGACGGCCTTGTCACACACCTTTCTTGTATGAGGTCAATACAAATCGTACGGATAGGTGATATGCGATGGGGCGCTTTAGCAGGTAAGGTAAGGACAAGTAAAGAGATTTTCTTGCACTAGCTTCAATTTAGCTTCTGCTTGACTATTGCAAAGGAGTGAGACAACATGAAACTATTAGATCTGAAGGGCTTACCGGCTAGTGAGCGGCGCCCACGGATTGCGGAAGCGGTCAAGGATCTAGAACCCGGAGAATTGGCCATGATTGTCATTGCGCACGAGGATTTTTGGGGAGCCATTCCCAAAACGATTGAAGGATTTTCGGATCAAGTGAAGTTCGAATCGATTACATTCGAAAACGATTACAACACGTTTAACGTCCTCGTGTTCAAGAAATAGCAAGCCAAACACACGACGCCAAACGCTTAGCCTAGGCGTTTGGCGTCGTGTCACCTTATCGATTCACCCCAGACATGGTCATATCAAGAACGAACAGCGTAGAGCCACGCTTGACACCCGGTCTTATACCGTAGGTGATTTGTCGCGGGCTTCTTGGCTCTCTGCTTTCGTACGGGCTGCCACGATAGCCCACGCCATCCACACGATCACAAACAGCGTGGTGAGGGCTCCACTCGCCCAGAGGCTAGAAATACTCGGATGGTCTGTGACCGTTAACAGCACCAGCAAGTGGCGGGCAGAGGCTAACGATAGCAAAATGATAATCAATTCGGGACGAAGATGGTGTGTTGATTGCATGACGCGAGCGGTGTGAGCCAGCTCGGCGAAGAGGAACGCTAGCATTAACGGATCAACACTGGTATGCAAAGCGCCTAATAAGTGGGGATACGAGGTCACCCACTGCCAAATCGCCGTTCCAATTGCTAAGGCTGTCGCCAAGGTAAACGCTAAAGTCATTGTTCCCCATAACCACGATTCAAATTGACAGCGTATGAGCGCCCCTCCTTTAAAATCATAACGTTCTTTGATGATACAATAGATACTTCCGGCGACACAACGTGCCGAACCGCGGTCTTTTTATCCCACACAAGAGACCCAGCTCGTATGTCGTTCGCGCTAAGCGTTTACGCGGGGCTTCTTTTAAAGGCAATAGAGGCGAATCTCAGGCACTTTCTGCCACCAGGGTTTGCCTACGGTACGCCAACAAGAAACCCAACGCTGCGATTAACAACACGACAGGCAGTCCGCCAAGCAAAATCCGAAATCCCCAAATTGCCCGCGCACTTTGGATAGTGCGCCGGGAATCAAATCCACTGACGGCGAAGAACAGCGCCATGATGGCATATTGCACGGATAATCCAATCCGTACAATGAAGCCATTCATGCCTAAATACATACCCTCTCGGCGCTGACCGGTTTGTTTCGCATCATAGTCAATAACGTCGGCTAACAGCACATTTAGCAAGACAAGAAATCCTGATATCGACAGCCCCAAAATCACTCCCGTACCAATGACGGCGCTCGGAGAGTGGTCAAACAAAAATGAGAGCAATGTGAGTGCACACAATGCCGTACTGAGAAGGGTCGCAGTCGCATTGGAGAAGCGATTAGCGATTTTAGCCCACAAAAACGACACAGGAATCGCCACAACAAAAATTGCGCCCATAAAAAGGCTATACTGCAAGGGAGACAAGGGCACCACATACTTCGTGTAAAAGGCTGCAATCGTCGTCAGCATGGTGGTGACCAGTTGAATCAAAAAGCTAGCCACCACATAAAAGACAAATTGACGATTTGAGAAGGTGGCCCGTATCGCATCCTTAAAAGCCAACGCGGGCACAGCCCGATATGCAGGATCTTCAAAACTGCCGAAAAGGGCGAGATATACGGAAGAACTGCCCAGCAATCCAAACGCCAACGCCATGGCTCCCCACCCAATGAGTTGGCCTAAAGACTTGGACAACGCAACCCCTAAAATGAGACCCACAATTCCAAAGACCTGCGACAAAGCCGAGACAAAATTACGTTGGTGCGACTCTTGATACATTTCGGGAAACAAGGCCATGATGTTGAGTGTTGTGACGGTAAAAAAGAAATCAAAGAGAAAGGTCAATGTCAAAAAATAATAAATCAATGTCGTAACCCCCAGCCGAGGCGGGCTAAACAGAAAATAAAAGGCGAGTCCAAAGGGCAATGCGGACACCAGCACATAAGGAATACGGCGCCCCCACCGCGTCGTCGTGCGGTCACTCAGGTAGCCGGCAAACAAATTGAAAAATGCGTTAATAATTCCAAAAGCAATCAAGCCGAGCGATAAAGCGGCGCCCGGCACGTTCAACACGGTGACATAATAAAATACCGCCACCGTATTGAACGCTTGCCACAATAAATTTACGCCAAGTTGGTTGCTGCTGTAAAAAATCATTTTCCACATTGGCACCCGCACGACCTACGCCACCTTATTCCCGCACTGAACAGCTCTTGGATATCAGCATAGCGAACTTGCTAGCGTTTGTCTTTGAAAAAAACGGGGTGGTACACGAAAGGTCACCCTACGTGACCCCTGTGCGGATTTAATCCATTGCAGGCGCTTGACGCCCTGCGAGACGCTGAAGCTTCACAAGATATTGATCGAGTGTCCGCCTTGCTTCACGAGTTCCTGCCGACACATCATAATGGAGCACTCCCCAAAATTCGAGAACCACTTTCAGGACATTTTGGTAATACGCGTAGATGCCGTAATTCGCGTACTTTGCAATGACGTGCAGGCGCTGGCGAAAATTGGGCATACCAAATCCGGGCATGACAAACTTCGGAATGATACGACACACGGTGGCAATCCGAGACGGGTCGTCATCAATATAAGCCTTTGCCGCATCCCGGTAAAAGGCATAATGGAGCGTCTCGTCTTTCGCAATCACACGGAGGATCTTTGATAACACTGGATCTTGACTCTCGGCAGCCCGTGCTAAGTTGAGATAAAAAACACGGGTGGCTAATTCCTGCAAGCTCGTATAGACCATTACCGCAAATGGATCCCCTTCGTCGTTTTGCCACCCGTTACTAATCACATTTTTGCGGACTTGGTCCCGCGCTTCAGGCTCCCCATTACGACTCAGCAAGAGATAGACATCTAATATCCGTCCATGCTGGTCCTCTTCGCGCGTCCATGTATGAACGAATGCCTTTAACGCGGACGGAGCTTGAGCAAACACCGCCTTAAGGCCCGCCGTAAACCATGGCAAATTAATCTCCGTCAACATGGCGGTTTCAACAGCAACCGTCAATTCAGGACTAATCGTTCCTTGATTCGGGCTCCACGGATGCTCATTAAAATTTTTCCCACGTTCCCACGGCAAAAGGTTGTGATATCCCCAGTCCACCTTGTTGCTAAGTTCTAGATGACGTTGATACAAGGTGTCTAGAGTACTCTCAAGATGACTCACGATCTTTCGCCCCTTTGGAATTTTTCCTACTTTACCACATCGGGCGTTAGAAGTCATTACCGTGTTCATGAGCTCCGTTTACCCCAGAGCTTTCAGCTCAAAGGGCAGACGATCAGGGTATGGATTTACGGAGAACTGTGCGCCCAAAAGCCCTGGCCCCCACCGAAGAAGCACTGGGACGAATCATTCTACAGAACGTTCTGATCGTTCAAACGTCTATTTTTGGAAGGAATTAAGGTCCAACCTCTCGTTTTTACTCACTGCCATTGTCCACCTTGTCCCAGCAGCATAAAAGGTTCTCCCATTTCAGGCCACGCCACCCTTTTCATAACCGCTATTAAATGTCTCTCCACCGTCGCCCCGTCGTCCGCCAACATGCGCCACAGCATGCCTCCCGCAATGGGAGAGGCACCCCAATAAATCTCCTGATTTTCTTGACGCTTTGCTAACGGATTATCTCCGTATGGTCCAGGCAAGATATCGGCCTGCGGTAACGCCGTCGTAACGCCGTTTGCCTTCCATCCCACCGCTAAGAGCTCGCCCCAAGCCTGAAAGGATCCCCAGTAGCCCTGCTGTTGAAGACGGACCCTGGCCGGTTCAAAAACTTGACGCGAATGATAGCTCGGCCATAGAGCCCCGTCTTGATGCACGGTCACGGTGCTGCTAAACGACTGGAATCCAAAGGCCTCACCCGAAGCAATCCGCCCTGCGACGATCTGTTCTCCCGTCATCAACCGACTCCGCTCTCCCACCGTACATACCATTGTCTGGCTATAATTAGCGTCTTTAAACGGAATAAAAAGCCCTGGGACCATCACGAGAGTTGCGTGGTCTTTGACATGAATTCGTCGGTCGTGACGTCCTGATCCATCAGGCATACTGAAAATCTTAGTCGCGGCTTGCTGGACCACAACAAGTTGGGCGCCCGGTTCCACCGTGATTTCTGTTTCCCAATGGTCGTCCTCCAAGATGCCCCCCAGTTCTGCCGCCACGACATAGGCCGGATCACGCTGTCGCAAAACAAATAGATGAAGCGGAGGCTCCGCGTACACCTCCACTCGGTCGGGGAAGGCGTGAATCCATTGCCGATTAGTCCCCACCTACAGCGCCATCCAATCCGGTAAAGAGTGCATCGCGTTTGACAATTCTCAAGAGTTCCCAAAACCCGTCCCCGGTTTTAAGGTTGGTCAAGACGTAAGGCTTGTGACGCATGCGCTCGGTGTCTGCACGCATCACCTCAAGCCGTGCTCCCACGAACGGGGCCAAATCTGTCTTGTTAATGACTAAGAGATCCGATTTTTGAATACCCGGTCCTCCCTTACGCGGCAATTTCTCTCCAGCCGCCACATCTATGACATAAATGACAAAATCGGCCAATTCGGGACTAAAGGTCGCGGCCAAGTTATCGCCGCCACTCTCAATGAGGAGAATGTCGAGATCTGGAAACAGGGCACACAAATCATCCATCGCATCTAAATTCACCGATGCATCTTCGCGAATCGCCGTATGGGGGCATCCCCCCGTTTCCACACCCCTTATCCTGTCTGAAGGCAATACTCCACTTTCCACTAAAATCCGTTCGTCCTCGCGGGTATAAATATCATTCGTGATAACAGCCACGCTATACTCCTCTTTCAACGCCCGCGCCAACCATTCTACGACCGTTGTTTTCCCCGACCCTACTGGTCCCGCCACGCCAATCCGCACAGGCTTCATGCCACCGCCTCCTTTGATTAACAACTCCGCCTGGCAGGGCGGACATTTTCACACAAACGGACTTAACGGCCTTAGGAGCGAAATAGACGGGAATACAATCCCTGATGACGCATGCCGGCAATTTCCCACATCGGCATATGATTACAAAGGTCATCCAGTGTAGTGTTTTGAACAGCCTGCAGGGCTGTGAATGCCACAGGCCGCAAGTGATGCAACATCCGTTGGCCCGCCGACTGACCCAAGGGGATTAGACGCACCAGTGCCTGCACCATGCCTGACAGAGAGAAATAGGCGTATCCTGTTAATGTCGCACGTTCCCCCCACCCTCTCACTCGGCCTAGAAGTGCAATTATGACTGCAGCGTTACCCAGCTCTTTGTAAACCCGCGTTAAATTTCGGTAGGCTTGCAGTTCCCTACTGTCTAACAACGCAGCCGCTTCTTGCAAAATCCGGCGTCCCGTTAATAAAGACCCTTCCCGGGATTCTTGACTAGCCCGGCTTGCACTCAACACCCCATCGATGGACGCTACCTCCTCCACAAGCGCATTATCATGCCCCCGCCATACCTGGGTTGCCGCGAGAGCATCTGTCCAAGCCCAGCTATCCTCAAGAACTTTTCTCAGATACTCCATCCAGCAATCCTCCCCGGAAACCCACCCTTCTTGCACAATCGTCTCCAACCCAAAAGAGTGGGCAAATGTCCCCGAGGGGAACAAGCCATCGAGAAATTGCAACATTTCCCAGAGGTGATGTTCAGAGGGCATGGCGATGCCCGCTCCGACTTCTGGTCGCAAAGCCCCGCGGCAAAATCCGTTCTTCTTGACGACACGAAACCTTCAGCGCGTGCGCTAATGCCCGCAAGCTTTCTTCCGGTGGCGCTAGCACCGTGTGCCCCTCCACCAAACACGGCTGGTGCAAATTGCCGATGTGATAACACAAAGTTCCCATTTCCTCAAACGTCTTGGGTTCCATAACCCACACCGCAACTGGCTGCATCCGCGCCACAATTTGATAGTGCCCATCATCATAAAGAACATCGTGATGGCCAATGGTCGTAAAGCGAGGTAAATCGACGAGCAGTAAGCGGCCTTGTTCTGTCTCTTTCTTCCAACGCAATTTGTCGCACAGCTCTACATCAATGTCCACCCAATCAATGGTTTTCTCCGTCTGATGCTCCTCATATATCCCAATCACGGCGGTCACCGATACGGGTTCCATAGACCTGTCTCCTCTCCCCAAGCTCAGAATAAGAAATACCGCTGCGCTAAAGGTAAAGCGGCGGCCGGTTTGGACGTCACACGCTCGCCATCCACATAGACGCGGTACGTTTCGGGATCTACGCGAATATCTGGAGTTTCGTGATTAAGAACCATGTCCCGCTTCGAAATCGCACGACAATGTTGGACAGGATACAAGGGGCGCTGTAAGTCATAGGATTGGACTTGGCCGCTATCAAACGCCGTGCGAGATACAAACGTCCATGCCAAGTGAGACGGCGCCGACCCTTGGGCCGCAAACATTTCCCGCATCAATACCGGCTCAACCGTGGGCACTGAGGCATTCGCATCCCCCATCATGGCCGCCACAATGAGTCCTCCTTTGATAACCAAAGACGGTTTTACGCCAAAAAACGCCGGATGCCATAACACTAAATCGGCCCATTTGCCAACCTCGACCGAACCGACGAGTTCCGCAATCCCATGGGTTATCGCGGGATTTATCGTATATTTCGCCAGGTAGCGGCGAATTCTCCAATTATCGCTCTCGCCATCATCTTCTCTTAAAGAACCCCGTTCCTCTTTCATCTTGTGCGCGGTTTGCCATGTTCGCAAAATGACTTCCCCGATCCGGCCCATGGCCATGGAATCAGACGAAATCATGGACAAGACCCCCAAGTCATGCAACACATCTTCCGCCGCAATGGTTTCGCCGCGAATCCGGGAATCTGCAAACGCCACATCTTCACGTAACCGCGGGTCCAAATGGTGGCACACCATCAACATATCCAGATGCTCTGCAAGGGTATTCACGGTATAAGGACGTGTAGGGTTTGTTGATGACGGCAACACATTGGCAAATGCGGCGACGCGCAATATATCCGGTGCATGGCCACCTCCTGCGCCTTCGGTGTGATACGTATGAATCGTACGGCCGCCTATAGCGTCCAGTGTCCGCTCGACAAACCCCGCTTCATTGAGCGTATCCGTATGAATTGTGACTTGGACATCGTATGCATCGGCAACCGTTAGACACGTGTCAATAGCTCGGGGCGTAGTGCCCCAATCTTCATGAAGTTTTAAGCCAATCGCCCCGGCTTGCACCTGCTCCACTAAGGGGTTTGGAAACGCAGCATTGCCCTTTCCCGTCAACCCGACGTTAACCGGGACATTACGCAAAGCTTGAAGCATCCGCTCGATATTCCATGGGCCTGGCGTGGCCGTCGTCGCATTCGTGCCTGTAGCTGGTCCCGTACCGCCACCAATAAGCGTTGTCAGACCGGACATAAGGGCTTGACGAGCCAGTGTGGGAGTAATCCAATGGACATGGCTATCAATACCGCCCGCGGTAAGAATCAGCCCTTCCGCTGAAATCACTTCCGTGCCTGGGCCTATCACGAGAGCGGGATGGACGCCGCCCATGATGTCCGGATTTCCAGACTTCCCTAAGGCAACAATTCTTCCGTTTTTGATGCCCACATCGGCTTTGACAATGCCCCAAGTATCCATAACAACAACATTGGTGATAACCAGATCGGGCGCACCCTCCGCCGATGTTTTCCATCCGGATTGGCCCATGCCATCGCGCACCACCTTACCTCCACCAAATTTGGCTTCATCACCCGGCACAGTCCAATCCGCCTCAACTTTGGCCCACAAATTCGTATCCGCCAACCGGATGCGGTCTCCGGTTGACGGACCATAGGCATGGGCATAGTGCTGGCGGCTCATGCGGCTCATTGGCTTTCCCCCATAAACCCCTGTTTGCGCGCAGCTTCCAATGCCGCCTTACGGACAAGGGGATCGTCCAACGACCCTTCCGTCAACCCATTGAGCCCAAAAATCCGACGAGCGCCTCCAATAGGGATCAGTGATACCTCTTGACTTGTTCCCGGCTCAAAGCGCACCGCAGTTCCCGCCGGTATGTCTAAGCGCATTCCAAAAGCTGTTGGGCGATCAAAGGCTAAAGCGGCATTGACCTCAAAAAAGTGAAAATGCGAGCCCACCTGCACAGGACGATCACCCCGGTTACTTACCGACAATACGACGGGATCGTTGTCCCCATTGATGACCCGCTGACCCTCGCCATAGCAAATCTCGCCAGGAATCATTTTGCCGCCTCCTTGGTCGCTCGAATGGGCTGGTGCACGGTCACCAGTTTAGAGCCATCGGGAAATGTCGCTTCAATTTGCACACTGTCCACCATTTCAGGCACCCCTTCCATGACCTGGCCCCTGTTTAGTAAGGTAGCGCCATAAGACATCAACTCTGGAACGCTCATACCGTCGCGCGCTCCTTCCATCAATGCCGCAGCAATATACGCAACGGCTTCGGGATAATTGAGGCGAAGACCTCGTTCTAGTCGCCGAGCCGCCAAGTCACCGGCCACGACAATCATCAACTTTTCTTGCTCGCTGGGACTTAGCAGCATGCCTTCCCCTCCTAATGCGCGCATTATATCAATCAATTCCAACAAATCTCTTGTTCCGCCTGCTAAAAATTTAGTGAACCACAGCCGTTTTTTATTAAATTGATGCCCGCAGTATAATAAAATGGTCAAACGACAGGAGCGATAACATTTGGTCAAACGAAGCGTCGGCATTATTGGCGGAGGGCTCGCAGGCCTGACAGCTGCCGCTTTTCTCACGCAAGAAGGTTGGTCCGTGGACGTCTTCGAACGCGCCGACGCCCCCGGAGGATGCGCCAGCGATTATCTTTTAGGGGGATGCCGGTTTCCAACCGGGGCGACTATTGCCTTTGGGCTTGAGGAGCATGGAGCGTTACAAAAACTGCTGACCGCTTTGGACATTAACGTGACGGCGCATGTCTTGCACCACCCCTTAGATATTGTGTTAGCTGATCGTGCCGTGGGCATTTATACTGAGACCTCTGTGCAAACGCAAGAATGGCAACAAAAATTCCCGTCCATTGCCCCACAAATATCTCGTCTCTTTCATCAAAGCCAGCTCATCGCCGATAGCCTATACGCATTAGCCAAGGTGCAATGGTCTTGGCCACTTAGCTCTTGGCATGACGTGTGGATAGCCGCAAGCACCCTATGGCAATATCCGCGGTCTTGGTGGGGCCTGGCTCGTTATTTCACCCAGCCTTGGCGTAGCCTGTTGTCGACTTATCACCTGTATCCTCCCAAGACGCCCGACCAACAAGCCTTTATGCAAATGCTGGACGCCTTATTAATCGATAGTATCCAAACCACCAGCGAAAACGCATCGGCACTCATGGCATCCCTCGCTTTGGATATGTATCGCCGGGGAAGTTACACGATAACTGGCGGCCTTCGCACGCTTGCAGACGCTTTAGTACAACGCATTGAGAGATCGGGCGGGCGTTTGCATTACCGCAGCATCGTCAAAATGTGTCGCTGGGACGAATCGTTAAAGCAGTGGTCTATCAGTACCGGTCCTCAAGAGCCCAACGAGTGTTCCGACGTGATTAATGCCACCGGGCGTCCGTTACCCGGGCCGTCCGCTCACGTGACGCACACCCCTTGGTCGCCCATGACCCCATCTACCGGGGCCTTTCGCGTTGATGGGGTCATAGCGCGTCGCCACTTGCCTATGCCGTTGGCCTCCCATTTGCCCCGTTCATTTCAAATCGTATTGCCTGATATAACAGGCCGCCCCTCTTATTTGCATGGGGCCGTCTACCTGACGTTCCATCACAACTTGTGCTCTAATGCTCAAGACATTTTGTGGACAGCAACAGCCCATACAGCCGTACAGTATTGGCACCCTCGGTTGCCAAGGTCCGTTTACCACGCCCGCAAAGAGCAAGCGGCGGCGCAGGTCATGGCCGCATGCGACCGGGTCCTGCCTCATCTCGCAGCGCTTTCCAGCGCGGTCTATGTCGCCACCCCTGTTACCTATTACCGCTTTCTCCATAAGCACGGCGTCGGTGGCATCCCGCTGACGGCCCAACAATTGCTTCATATCGCAGGGTCACGTACCGCCCACCCCCATCTCTATCAAGCCGGGGATACGGTATTTCCGGGTCCTGGCACCCTCTCTGCCGTGTTAAGCGGATTCTTAGCCGCCCAGAACGTCGTAGGCCACCGAATCCGCTTGCGTTCTTCCTAAAATACTTATAGGCACTAAAAAAGCCGCCCCAAGGCGGCTGAGGTGGATCCTCACCGTGATAAAATCCTATCCGTTAGATACATCCCAGTTATCGTCGGAGAATGGGGCAGCATCATCTTGAGTTGCGTGAAGAGCAGTGACGGATATCAAGCCCTCGGCGACCGCCTCACGGTCACCTAAAATCCCAGGCACACGAAGCGGGCCTTCATCCACCCACTCATACTCAATACGGTCCCCTAACAGACTCGGCTGAATATTCATTACCCGCATCGTGACCGGCCGTGCATCTAAGGCCGTCCACCGCCACTGTTTGGTTGCAGCTTCGGGAAGATTAATGTTGAGGTAGGTTCCTGGGCGACTTGCCGCATACGCAATCCAGTCGTCCAAATGCCGCGCAATCATGGGAGCAACATGATCCCAACTACAATGCTGCGAAGCCGAAAATGCTATAGCAGGAACACCATGCGCCGCAGCCTCACGTGCCGCCGCCACAGTCGCTGATGTCATCACATGCCTTCCCAAGTTCCACCCGAGATTAATCCCTGACAGGACACACAATGGACTTCTGTCGAAATACGACGACAGCCCCAATCGTACACAATCCACGGGCGTCCCTTTCACCGCAAACCAGCGCTGATCGCCTCGGCTAGCTATCCGGCGGACATGAAGATCCCCAAAACTAATTGAATGCGCTCGGCCGCTATGATTTTCTTCCGGTGCAATCACATACGTTTGAAATCGCGCCCCGGTTGCAATCTCTGCGAGTAGCTCAATGCCCATGGACTGATATCCGTCATCATTCGTGACAATAATGCGCTCCACGTTAGGGCCCCCTTTGGTATGCGAAAACGTTAAGACCTTTTGCGGTTCGAGTACAGTGTGGCAAGACCGCATTAAAGGCACGCGTCCATCGGATTAATCTCTCGTGATGATTGCGTTAAAAGACGATGCTTCATGCATTTCACACGGCACAAATAGATACCCATGACGCCTAATGGTCTCGACGTGTTCTTCCCCTAAGGCCCGCCGAATTTGATACACTGCGGCCTTCGTGGTGGCTTCCGTCCATAATGGCCAGCCAATTTCCAAAGACATCTGGTTGATATTGTCTAACGTCGCTGGAATACCAGGCCGCTGGCCAAGAAGCGCGAGCAGTTCTGCAGCTCGCCATGGTAGCGCAAGTTCCATACCATGATGCCAAACTTTACGGTGTTTGGCATCGAGCACAATGCACCCCACAGACTCTGGCGTACAGAAAAGACTCGACGAGGACGGATTGCCCAAGGGCACCCAGCGACGCTGTTCATATTCCACGAGCAGAAAAAGATTGATAGACGTCATCCAGCTATGGGCTAAAATTGCGGACAACCACGCGACATCATCAAACCACGTCAACTCCAAGGCCAATGCGTCCACTACGCCGTCACGCAAAGCATCAAAAATTTGGTTGACGGAAACCAACTCTCTCCACCGCACCGGACACGAAACATCACACTTCCATTGCGCTGGGTTTTGGGCCACAATGCCTACGATCTGCAGTCGAGCATCCCTCCTTCGTCCCACCGCCTTGTGGAAATGACAGCTTTGGGCAAGATACTGACCGAATAACGACATCTCAAATTATTGCGCCACGACGTTAAGGTCGAGTGTTGGGCACATGAAGAATCGGTTAACATCTGGTTACTTCTTGGTGAACCATGTTGTCCGTGGATACGGTAAGCACGAGGGAAAAAGACGCGCAAAAACCAAAAAGCGCCGCTCGTCATTGTGCGGCGTTCTAAAATGAGTGAACCGTAGAGCTTTATCCCCGAGGCTCTTTCTAGGCCACGTCACGGCAAGACTATGGTGACTATCCCCCTAGGATGTTGGCTTAAGAACTTGGAGGTAACAATGCAATGGTCAATTCACCGTGTGCCCTAAACCCCTGCACGACGCCTAATTCGGCTCCTTGAGGCGGTCGGCGCCGCAGAAACTGCAAATGTTTCCACGCAATGCCACGGACTACCATCCCCTCTTGGGACAAAACAGCCCGCACCGATTCCGCACTATCACGGTCCTCAAAAAGGGGGATCACCGTATGCCCTGCTTGATACACGGTCCAAAATTGGCCCGTCAGCTGCCCGTCATGCGTGGCCATGATGGCCCAATAGGGTTCTCCTAACGTGGTGTCATCGGGAAGAACCATCGAAAGTAATCGCGACATATCGGGTTGCACAAGACAGCCTCCTCTTCGTCCATTTCGCCCTATCTTACCACACCTTGTAAAATTCTCTCGGAAGTTCAGAGTCTCGTATAACTCCTTTCGACTAATCGCTTTTGAAGTTTTAACTTTACGTTCTTATTTGAACAAGTCCTTAAGTCTTTAATACATAACGCTCAATAACGCTGAACTTTCTCGTTTTTGCACACTCCTACCGACCGGTTTATCCATCGCGTTATCCCTTGTTGTGCCTTATAACTATACTATTTAACTCAGTTTAAACTCACTCGATTATCACGCGCTAAAAAGTCACTCTACACTTGATTATCAAGACCTCAGAACCCTTATGTTCCGCCTTCTGTGTACACATAAAAAATTATAATGAGGCCGCGCTATTTGAACTTATTGATCTTGCGATTTAACTAGATTATACTCAAAGCGAGATTTACGCCGTTGGCGATTAATCCCTATTGCATAAGCGTTTTGAGCTCGTTGTTTCTAGCACCAACCAAAGTTCATTTAAAGCATCACCGTTAACGATTCGCATTTAATCTTAGTAGACTAAATTTTCTCTATTTTCAAGGCTTAACCACTTGTACAACACCACCTGATGAAGGAGTGTTCGAGATGTCCCTTAAGCGCTCGAAACGAGCGATCCGCTTTACCGTCCTTGCGCTTGCCATAGGCTTATCGGTGTCGGGGTGTGGAAATGATTTTGTCATTCTCCATCCTGCCGGACCGGTGGCTGCCAGTGAATTAAACTTGATTGAAATTACCGCGGCGACAATGATAGTGATTATCCTTCTGGTTTGGGTTCTCTTTGGCATTGCTTTGGTCCGATTTCGTGAAAAGCCCGGTAATCAAGCTCCTTACCGTCCCCTATGGGATCACAACCGTGCTCTGGAACTGGGAGTGATTGCCGTGTCGGTTGTGGCCGCCACCATCATCGCCATTCCAACATGGAATAAGACCTTTGCCTTAGACCGCATACCCGCAGGAAAAACCCCTATCGTCATCGACGTGACCTCGTTGGATTGGAAATGGCTGTTCGAATATCCCGGCCAACATATCGCCACCGTCAACTATATTGACGTTCCCACCAACCGCCCCGTTCTCTTCGAATTAACCGCGAACTCTCCGATGAATACCTTTTGGGTGCCCCAGCTGGGCGGCATGGAATATACCATGCCCAGTGAAGTCTTGCCCTTATGGCTAGAGGCCAGCAAACCGGGACTTTATTGGGGCCGCAGCGGCAACTTTTCGGGTTCGGGTTTTGTGCATATGACGTTCGACGTGCATGCCGTATCTCAAGCCGCCTTCGATACCTGGGTCCACACCGTGCGCACCACGAAACCCCCCATGACGATGGCCGACTACAGACAGCTCTTAAAGTTTAACTGGATAGCCCCGCGCTATTACTCAGCCTACCCCGCTGCCACATTCCCAGCGGAAACCCATGGCTTTACCTTAGAAGGCGGAATGTACATGGAAATGCAGCCCACTCCGAAGTAGCTGTGGAGCATCTTTAATGAAAGGTGGACACTCTCATGTCTTCTCTCCTTGCCCAGCTGTTTCCGCCCAGCACTACGCGCAACATGGAGCTGAGCGCCGATGTGCTTATCATCCTAACCTCGGCCGCCATCATTTATTACCTCACCCGATGGCACCGGTGGAAGTATCTCTGGCGTGAATGGCTCACGACGGTGGATCATAAAAAAATCGGGATTATGTATCTGATCGCAGCGGTCACCATGCTGTTTCGCGGTGGCGTTGATGCATTGCTGCTACGAGCCCAGTTAGCTGTGCCCAACAATCACTTTTTGGGGCCCTTGCACTATGACGAGATTTTTACGACACATGGTACGATCATGATTTTCTTCATGGCAATGCCCTTGATTTTTGCCATGTTCAATATCGCCATTCCCCTCATGATTGGAGCGCGCGATGTCGCCTTTCCGCGCCTTAATGCTATCAGCTTTTGGCTTTTTGCCTTTGCAGGATTCTTGTTTAATATCTCCTTTGTTATCGGTGGATCACCCAACGCTGGCTGGACGTCTTATCCTCCTTTAACCGAACTTGCGTTTAACCCAGGCGTCGGTCAAAATTACTACCTCATGGCGCTGATTGTCACGGGTATTGGAACCACCGCCACTGGTATAAATTTTCTGGTCACGATCTTGCGTATGCGCGCCCCAGGCATGACATTGATGCGCATGCCCATGTTCGCTTGGACGACACTGGTAACCTCTGTCTTGATTCTTTTCGCTTTTCCGCCCTTGACGGTCGCTATGGTGCTCACCTTATTTGACCGCTTGTTTGGCACCGCTTTCTTCACAATAGGCCGAGGCGGCATGCCCATGATGTATGTCAATTTGTTTTGGCTATTCGGTCACCCAGAAGTGTATATCCTGGTTTTACCTTCATTTGGCATATTTTCAGAAGTTGTCGCCACGTTTTCTCGAAAAAAACTCTTCGGGTATTCCACCATGGTTTATTCCGTGTTGGCTATTACGTTTTTGAGTTACGGCACATGGGTGCATCACTTCTTTACGATGGGTGCGGGAGCCGCGGTTAACGTGTTTTTCGGCCTCTCAACAATTCTCATTGCGATTCCCACAGGCATTAAGATTTTTAACTGGATCTTCACTATGTGGAACGGTCGGATCAAAATGACCGTGGCTATGATGTGGGCATTGGCCTTTATTCCCACATTTGTCGTGGGAGGTGCGACCGGGGTCATGTTAGGGGCAGTACCTGCTGACTACCAGTTCCACAACAGTTATTTCCTCATTGCCCACTTCCACAATGTCATTATCGGGGGAACCGTCTTTGGCCTACTATCTGGCGTGTATTATTGGTGGCCAAAAATGACCGGACGCCTTCTCAATGAACGTCAGGGTAAATGGGCATTTTGGCTGTTCTTCTTAGGATTTTGGGTCACGTTCATGCCCCAGTACGCGCTGGGATTTATGGGGATGACGCGGCGGATGTATACCTATTCCCATGGATTTGGATGGAGCAGTCTCAATTTGATGTCAACGATCGGGGCCTTCGTGATGGGCGCAGGCTTCGTGGTGATGGTTTATAACTTTGTATGGAGTCAAATCCACGGGGAAATTGACGTGACTGGAGATCCGTGGGATGGACGTACGCTGGAGTGGTCAACTCCCTCACCGGCTCCCGAATACAACTTCGCACGTATCCCAGTTGTCACGGACCGCGATGCGTGGTGGGCGATTAAGCAAGACCACAAGAGCAACGTCATCCAAATTAAGCCACAAGAAATCCAGGATATTGAATTGCCAAAATCCTCAGCGATTCCTTTCTTAATGGGCCTCAGCTTCTTCGTGTTCTCGGTTGGAATGGTTTTCTCGTGGTGGTGGATAGCGGTCGTTGGGTTCTTGGGATTTGTGGTGTGTATGTTGGTAGGAACCTTTGACTACGACGATCACAAGGAAGTCCCGCGCCAAGTCATTCAAAACACAGAATCTGCACTGGGGAGGTTGCAAGGATGAATTTACCCGTTGAGCCCAACGCCACTCAGACCAAACTACCCTTGGAGTTTACCGACAACCATGAAAGTCTCAAAATTCTAGGATTCTGGTCCTTTTTGGCCACCGACCTCTTGCTCTTCGCCAGCTTATTTGCGGTCTATGCCGTCTACCAAAGCCGCATTGGCATGGCGGGGCCCTCACCTGATCAATTATTTAAACTGGGCCCCGCGGTCGTGGAAACCTTATTACTGCTGACCAGCAGCTTTACGTGTGGACTCGCCGTCTATGAAATGCGGCACGGTCACAAAACAGGCACCATTGCTTGGCTCATTGTCACGATTTTGCTGGGCATCGGATTTGTTACCACCGAAATTCGCGAGTTCGTGTCCTATATTGCCCTCGGTGATTCTTGGCATCACAGCGCGTTTTTATCGGCTTTCTTCACCTTAGTCGGCACCCACGGCGCCCACGTGTCCTTTGGCATCTTGTGGGCCATTACCCTTATCATCCAACTGGCAGGACGTGGTCTGACCACGATTACAACACGCAAAATGTATATGTTCGCACTCTACTGGCACTTTCTTGACATCATCTGGGTCTTCATTTTCACCGTTGTGTATTTAAACGGCAAAATTTAGTCGAGCGGAAAGGAGGATTTTCCACCATGTTCAATCGTGGATCACAACGTGGACGCCGCGTCATTGCGATCTCGCCCAATGGCCCTACCGGAAACGGCGATGAAGTCGAAGCGCGTTTTCTAGCCCCGCATTTTGAATCGGAAGGGTTTCCTTGGCTGCAGATCTTCGGCTATATAGGCTCTCTTCTTCTGACTATCGCTGCACTCTTGGCCGTTGTTCAACACATTTTGTCGCCCATTGGCCTACTTACGGTGATTCTCATCTTAGCCGTAGCACAGGCGGCGTTGCAGTTGGGAATCTTTATGCACTTACGCGAAAGCCGCGGGTCAACGTGGCACATTATCACCCTAGGGCTTGGCATCGTGATTGCCCTTGGATTAGTGGGCATGTCGATGTGGATTATGACGTTTAAATCAGGGGTTTCGTAAGAGCCTAAGCACCCAGAAATATATCGCGCCGAAAGGACACAGACGCCATGTCGATCTCTTGTGGATTGGAACAACTTGCCGCCCACCAAGCCATTCACACCTCTGTGACTGCCGACCTTGATGCGGCCATGCGTCTATTGCATGTATCGATGCGCTCAGGTTCCCACAACGAAGCCTACGAACTCGCTGGGGTGATTGTGGCCATCTGGACAGAGCGAGAATTATGGCACGTTCACACCGAAGAGGCGGCCCTATACCGCCATATTCCGGCGATGGCTCCTCTCCAGCGCGATCACGATTTAATGGAGCAGTGGGTCTGCGAAGCGCGTAGTGCGCTTGAACGCGAAGGACAGGTCTCAGCCTTTGTGCTTAGCCGATTAGAGGCCTTAGCAGCTTTGCTCCATACCCATAACCAAGAGGAACTGCGCCAACTTCGCCTCTCATTGCACGATCCGCTTTAAACTGGTTTGGGACAGATATCAGAGCTCCCAGAGACCCGACGCGGGTCTCTGGGAGCTCTGTTGCTAACAAAGCGACCGGTCAAGAGGATCTAAATCTAACCGCAGACTTCGCCAAAACAACGCCATTTCTTAGGATTACAATAGAAAAAAACGACAGGAGGCGCTTGCGACGTTGCGTGAAGACTCCCCAAAAACACCCCAACCCCTGGTTTGTCCACAGTGCCAGCATGCCATACGTGCGGATGACCGTTTTTGTCAGCACTGTGGAACCGCCCTTTTCCCCCAAGGGCCAACCAGGACTCAGCCTCGCTCCCTCAAGGTGGTTTTATGGGTCGCTTCAGCCCTCACCGCCGGGCTCTTAATCCTTGGCGTCGTCATCGTTCATAGCCTTCTCACGACGCGACTAGCCACCGGTCCGCTCCCCTTCCCTAAGCCCCATCCGCAGATCGCTGTGAAGAACAAACCGACGACGATTCCTGCAGCCCACTTACAAACGACGTCGGCTCCGACACCTCAAGCCAAGGCGCCGAGCTCAGTGTCAACGACATGGAAATCCGTCTCCGTGAATTTTAACGGGGCCACCATTTCGCTCACCCTGCCGTCACAAGTGAAGCCAATAGCTCCCCAAGCTTCCGGCCAGTGGGCATGGACCACTTCTCCCGCCACGACCCAAATTGTGCTTGACATTACCGCGGCGAAGTCCCCTCAAGCTACGCAACCTTTAGGCCCCGAAGCCTTTGGTTCCCCCATTACCCGCACTCCTCAGAGCGCATCTCAAATTTTAGATGTAGCGTGGGCGGGGCACGGATATGTTGCCTTATCCATGACGGTGCCCCTTCACGATATGGCCTGGCTGGGCACGATTGCCCAAAGCCTTCGTATTACTTAACCCCGGACCCACTCGCTGAGGTGGCCGTGAATGCGTCGGGCCAGCGCCTGATGAATGCCTTGGAATTCCAAGGTTTGTGTGATTTGGCGGGACGCCTCGGGGATCGGATGACTTTGCAGCCATGCTGCCGTACGCGAAGCCAGGTGCTCTTCAACAATCGCGGCAACTGGCGTCACCAGCGGCTGCAGCATAAACGGGGGATATTTGGCCAATAAAGCATCCCAATGCTCCTCAACAAGATCCCAGACCAACGCCCGTACATGCCGATTGCGCAGAGCCCGGCCTATCGCATAAGACCCATCTTGCACGCGTACTTCGGAGGAAAGGCATAAGTCAAAGGTCCGCTGTGCCAGAAGAGGATCCGGAAAATCTGCTAAGGCATACAAATAGCGGACGGCATCTTGTGGCGTTGCCGCGTCATTGAATTGCTGATACATGACCTCCCACTGCTCCTCATCTCCCGTATCGGCCACGACCATAACAACCGCGTTGAGCAAATCAGGCGCAATGCTCATACTCTTCTCGAGGTATGAGATAAAGCGTTGACGGGCTTTTGCACGAACCGCTTCATCGGCCCCCAGCGTTCCTAAAAGACGGATGACGACCGCCCGCAGTCGGGATTGGCTGACGTCTTCATCGGGCGATCCCTCCCACTTCACCTCCGCCAGCACGGGATGCGCTATGTGCCTGACGAACTCTTGTAACGCCTGTTGTCCGGACTTATCCGCCATGCTAAACAGTAGGCCAATATGGTCCGCGACGAGATTCCACACATTCGGATCCCGCTCGTCTTTCATCGTCCGCCACAACTGAATGGCTTGTGTCACAGGGATTTCATCAGCCAGCACGCCGGCCCACACATCGTCTACAATGCTCAGGCGCTCGAGTGGTGTCAAGCTCCCAAAGGCTTGGGTGAGACGTTGCCATAGCGGCGCATCGTAAGCCACCCGGTAGAATCCCCATCCCCCTTGATTCACCAATACCCACGCAGTGTTATCAGGTAGCGTCATGGTCAAGGGATCAGGGCCCAACAACACATTGCGTGTATCATGCGTCCCGTCTTGTTGGTGGATGCCTAGGACGACGGGTACTTGCCAGGTACCACTGCCCGCCCCTTGATAACGAAATGGCTTTTGAGATAAGGTCAATACCCTGTCCTGTGAGAACACGGCTTGCACTAACGGATAGCCAGGTTGGAAGACCCACGAGTCCATGACATCACGAATAGGTTGTCCCGAAACCTCCCCCAAGGCCTGCCACAAGTCTCCCGTCTCCGTATTACCAAAACGGTGTTGGTTCAAATAGGTGGTGACACCCTGACGGAACATCTCAGGCCCTAAATATTGCTCCATCATGCGTAAAACCGATCCACCCTTTTCATAAGTCAACACATCAAACATCGCCCAGGCCTCGCTAGGGGGACCCACAGGATATTCAATGGGTCGCGTAGAGGCCAGACCATCCACCGCAAACGCATGTGCGCGTCCCAGTCCAAAATGCGTCCAAATATTCCACTCTGGGTGCAAAGCATCGGTCGCCAACATTTGCATGAATGTCGCAAAGGCCTCGTTCAGCCATAGCCCATTCCACCAGCGCATGGTCACCATATCCCCAAACCACATATGCGCCGTTTCATGAGCAATCGTACTGACGACTTGCATCTTTTCCATGGCCGATGCCTGATTTTCATCCAGCAGCAACGCCTCTTCCCGATACGTCACGCACCCTAAGTTTTCCATCGCGCCGGCCGCAAAATCTGGGATGGCAACGTGGTCCAGTTTATCTGCCGGATAGGGGATATTAAAGTAGCTTTCAAAAAATGCCAAGGCATCCACGGCAGCCTGATGAGCATAACGTGTGAGATGCATAAATTCTGGGCGTGCGGCAATCCGCACCGGCACATCACGCACGGTGCGAGGAACGGTGAGCTCTAAAGGCCCCACGACAAGCGCCACAAGGTACGTGGACATGGGCATGGTTTCCGCAAAGCTCACGCGCTTCATTCCTGGTGCATCTAGCATGCTTGAGGTCTCATGCGCGTTGGACAAAACCGTTAGAGGCTCAGGCACTACCATTGTAATGGCGAATGTGGCCTTAAAATCGGGTTCATCCCAGCAGGGGAAAATGCGGCGGGCATCGGTTGACTCACATTGGGTCGAGGCAATAATCTCGTCACCATTTGTACCCTTAACGGTCGTGCGATAAAAGCCGCGCAAATCATTACCGAGTACTCCGCGAAACTCAAGCGATAACGTCCAAGTCCCAGACGCCAATGGCGCGCTTACGCGCAAAACCGCCTGCTCTTCTTCTTTTTTGTACGCCACAGAAGCGGGCCATGATTTTCCTGGTTCTTCAGCATGCACCACAACATTCTCAAGTGTTAAGTTCACAGCATTTAATACAATATCTTGCGTGGGTGTTAAGACCTCAATAGCAATTTCGGCCCTTCCCCAAAACACGCCTTGTGATAAATTGGGGTGAAATTCTAATTGATATCGGTGTGGCACCACAGTGCGCGGTAGTCGGTAGGGAAGTTGTTCGGCCACGCGTCATACCTCCTCACAAATAGGTGTTGCTCGTAGAACCACAACACCCCCTTCTTACTATGGATATTGTGTCCTATGCCTATTCGTGGTTGCGCTACCAAATTCCTGCCATTCCAAAAAAGTTGTCCCATGGAAGTGTTTAATAAAAAAAACCGCCGTAATCGCCGGCGGTGTCCTATGCATTTCACCTTATTTATTGATTACCATTCTAAAGGCATGCTTTCTTGCGACTGTCCCGAGGCAGGTCGACTGTTCCCTGCCACTCGAAAAATGGATAGCACCGCGGCTAAGGCAGACAGCCCCACTAAAACCAACAGCGCCACGCGGGTTGAAGGAATCCATGGCGCTTTGGGACCTCCTGGCTGCTCAATGCCCCCATGCGCCGTTAACAAGATGGCCAGCACCGTACCGGAAACAGCCGTCCCCAAGGCCATCCCAAGTGAGCGGGCCATATTGAGAATGCCTCCCCCAACGCCTAACCGAGAACTCGGCAAGCTCCCCATGACCGATGAATTATTAGGAGGTGTAAACATCCCCAATCCCACCCCCACCATGACCAACTCCATAACAATAAGAATGACCTGAGCATGAAGACTAATGGTCCACGCGAGCATCAACGTCGCCAAACCGGTTAAGGCCATCCCTCCCGTAGTTAACAACCGCGGGCCATAGCGGTCGGCTAAAGCGCCCGACTTAGGCGCAGCTACGGTCATCCCCAAAGGCACTGCGGTAAGAATCAACCCCGTAACGGCCGAATGATAGTTCAAGACGCGTTCAAAATAAAATGGCATGAGAAACAACACCCCAAACATCGCCAAATACGACAACAATCCCGTGAAGTTGCCCAAACTAAAAATGGCAATTTTGAACAACCGCATATCCACAAGCGGCGCCCGAAACGACAGCTCTCGTACAATAAACCCTGTAAGGAACAGTGCTGCTGCGACAAACATTCCGATGACAGCAGGTGATGTCCAGCCCCAGCTCTGTCCTTCGGTCAGGGCCATCATGAGTAACACCAGAAACGGTGTCATGAGCAAGGTCCCCCACCAATCAAATGTCGCGTGGTGTCCTTGTAGCCTGTCTTTTGGCAAGATCATAGCCGCCATAAGCGTCCCAATCAGCCCCACCGGTACATTGACATAGAAAATGGCTCGCCATCCAAAGAGGCCAATCAATGCTCCTCCAATCGCCGGACCAAGAGACAGCCCAATGGCTTGGGCCGATCCTTGAAACCCAATAGCCCGGCCGCGAACGGATGCTGGCACCGCGGCGGTGATAATAGCCACGGAATTGGCTTGCAACATGGCGGCACCCGCTGCTTGAAAAATTCTCGAAATAATTAACATCGGCAAATTGACAGCCGCCCCGCACGCCGCCGATCCCACAATAAAGACCAAAAATCCAAAGGTATAAAGGGGTCTTCTGCCCAAAATGTCGGCTAACCGGCCAAATAGTGTGAGCAACGTGGCCAAGGTTAATAGGTAGGCTATCAATACCCAACTCACCAACGACGCACTCGAATGGAAATAGGTGCTTAAATCCGGTAATGCCACATTGACAATGCTGGCATCTAGGGCTGCCATAAAGGCCCCAATGCACACGGTGGCCACAACGAGCCAGATATAGTTCTCTCGTGTACTAAATCGCTCAAGCGGCAACGAGTGCCATAACTGTCGAAGTCCCGCGGCTCTTGCCACAGCCTCATCTCCTCCAGATAGTTTCACAGGCCAGGCTGTCCTCTTTATACACTGTCTTCCCGGCGTCGTCCGTAAGGCCGCCCCGGCTCACGGCGGACGGGCGACGGGGTTTTGGGTTGATCGGCAAACCACACCCGCGAGCTATGTGTCGCATCCGCAAAGAACA